>NZ_VDAF01000035.1:0-38050 GCF_019584525.1 Enterobacter sp. EC_50
TACGCACCACCCCGTCAGTAGCTGAACAGGAGGGACAGCTGATAGAAACAGAAGCCACTGGAGCACCTCAAAAACACCATCATACACTAAATCAGTAAGTTGGCAGCATCACCGGACTGTACAACCGTTCTCCCGGCCAATGCAGCCTGAATTTCGGCATATGGATCTGTAGTATAAAACTCAATATGACGAGGGACAAAAGTATTTACTGCGTCACTCATAAACTCAAATGATTTTCCCGTTTCAGGATTAATTAAACCACTAAATGGATAACGCTGTCGAAGATCTTCTAAATCAGTAGGTGCTCCCAGGCGCTCAATAAGTTCAGGGGATGCAACCAAAATATGTTCAACTTGTCCGATATTTTTAATGATAAAGTTTGGATTAGGTTCTCGTCCTACGCGTATACCTATATCAATACGATGCTCAATAGTATCAAGTTTCATCATATCTAAACGCCAGTCGATAAATAACTCAGGATAGGAACGTAGTGCAGTCAATAGTTCATACAAGATTTGTTCATGATTTGGAAATCGAAGTAATGTGATACGAACAATACCCTTCATTTCATTATCATCTTTCGCTGTCTGAAAAAGTTTTTCAGAATCTTCAAGCAGTCGCTTTGCTTGGGGTAAAAATAGTTCGCCGAAACTGGTGAGAAAGATCGAACGCGTATTACGTTTGAATAAAGGTTCACCAAGTTGTTTCTCCAGCTCAGCGACTGTTCGGGTTACTACTGATGGTGAAACCGACAGCTTGATGGCTGCTTCGCGGAAGTTCAAGGTCTCAGAGGCGATGATAAAAAATTTTAGAGCGTCAAGTTTGTCCATGATTATTGTGAAATTTGCAATAATGTATTTTGATAATAGCAATTAATTTGCAACTATTCCAGCCATATAATCGAACAATCAAATAAGTAACCTGTCTTACTTTTTATCAGAACTCAAAAGAGTAAATTATGTCAATTCAACCAGTAGAGTTAAACAAAGCCTATCGTTTATTACAGGTCGGGCCAACGACGATGATATCGGCTAAAAATGATGGCATTGAAAATGTCATGGCAGCGGCTTGGGTGGGATTAGTAGGCAATAACAAAGTGATGGCTTTTATAGGTCCACAGGCATTTACTCGCGGGCTTGTAGAAAAAAGCGGATATTACGTTGTACAGATCCCAGTAGTAAATCAGATGGAAATGGTTTTATATGCTGGAGGTCACAGTTATTCCGACACACCCGATAAAAATAGTAAAATCCCACTATTTTATCAGAAAGAGTTTGATCTGCCTTTAGTGGAAGGTTGCGCTGGCTGGTTAGTATGTAAGGTCATACCCAATGAAGAAAATGAAAAGCAGCACAACTTGTTCATGGGGGAAATTGTCGGAGCATGGAGTGATGACCGCGTTTTCAGAAATGGGCACTGGATTTTTGATGATGCACCAGATGAATTACGTACTGTCCATTACGTTGCTGGCGGACAGTTTTACGCCATTGGCAAAGGGACAAAATTTAATTATGGTCCGGGAAAAGACTAATCCTTACTTCTGTATAAATGTAGCCATATAACATGGCTACATAGAGGTAGTAGCATAAAAGAACAACCTACTTAAGATGTTTGCTTCTCACTCACAGGGGACCTTTAGCTCAGTTAGCATATCCGCTCAGTGCCAGAAGCGGATGTCGTAAGATTCGTTCGGCTAAAAGAGCAAATTCTTCTGCATCAGAGTGACAGGCCCTGCGGATTCACATTTATCATTACTCTCTGCAAAGTACTTTTATTTTTGCCCGGGGTTACGATAAATATCGGGTCGATTGATTTGCCAGACAAAATCCGGACGGTTCAATGGGTTATACCCCAGCTTCTGGTATAACCATGGCGCGCTGTCGGTTACCAGCATTATCCGTCGCAGACGTGACAACAATGGATGGGCATGACAGCATTCAATCAGCCAACGTCCAAGACCACTTTTCTGATAATCGTTCAGCACGTAGACGTCACACAAATAACCAAAAGTGGCATAGTCTGTGACCAGACGGGCGAAGCCGATTTGTCTTGTTCCATCCAGGAGCGCGAAACAAAGGCTGTTCTGGATTGATATCCTGACCGTTTCAGCATCAATACCAGGAGCCCAGGACGATTGCGAGAGGTAATCATGAATGGCTTCCAGCTGAAAAAAGCTGGGATCGGTTGTGACAATAAATTTGTCTTTGGTAAAACGCAGATGCTGATTATTCACCGAACTCCTCCTTTTGGGCTACTTGTGATGAGGCACAGGGCTGTCCTCTATGCCGGGGAATGCTCAGGATGCTTTTTCATGTACTGTCATGATAAATACCAGCGGGTTCTCCCCCTGGTTTTCATAGAAATGAGGAACGTCCGTTCTGGCGGTTGCCGAACAGCCAGTATTTACCCGATACACGTGTTCCTGTACGCCGAGTGTGAGCGTGCCCGACTGCACATAAAACAGTTCAAGCGTACCTTCCGTGTGGCCGGGGGACGCAAACTTTTCCCCCGGCTGCATTTCCCACATCCAGAGCTCGGTCATATCAGGGCCACCTGACCCTGCGAGCAATCTTGCTCTCCCGCCTTTTTCACCTTCCCACAATTCTGGGATCTCATCTTCAGCAATGAGATGCACGGTCGGTTTTGAACTGACATCCACAAAATCAGCCACCGAAACCCCCATTGCGGCAGCCAGGCGGCATAACAGGGCAATGCTGGGATTCGCCCGGCATCCCTCTATCTCAACCAGCGCTCCCTTGCTGACGCCTGCCCGACGGGAGAGTTCATCGAGGGATATCTTCTTATGCTTACGATAGAGTTTAATTCGCTGAGATACGGCTTCATTCACAGTGTTGACGATAGCGTTTGCATCGGTCATTAAATTGACTTTTTTGGTCATTGGTCATTATCATGGGATAAAATAGTCATTACAGGATTATCACGTGCTAACAGTATCTCCGTCAATTACCCCTGAAATTTATCGTATTGCTCCCGGTTTTCGTGCACTGAGCATTTGCGTAAAAGCTGCGCCAGTGCTTAATCCCGACGCTGGAGAAACGGCGCTGCGTGAAGCCTGTGAAGCCGTTCTGGCCGGTGAACCAGATTGGGCGGACTCTCATCTGGCGGCATGGGCCGACGTTTTTCAAAAGTTTGGTGCTAAACCTAAACGCACCCCTTGCTCAGCAGATGCGTTACGCAAGCGCGTGTTACGTGACGGAACGATGCCAGCGCTCGATTCTATCGTTGATCTTTATAATGCCGTTAGTCTCCGCTATGCCGTTCCGGTTGGTGGAGAGAATCTCTCTGCCTATCAGGGGGCGCCGCGTCTGACTGTGGCAAAAGGAACAGAGCCTTTTGATACCGTCAAAGAGGGAGAGGCCACCGTTGAGTATCCTTCACAAGGCGAGGTTATCTGGTGTGATGATATCGGCGTGACCTGCCGTCGCTGGAACTGGCGACAGGGGATCAGAACCCGCTTAGGCGTGGAAGCTCAGCAAATGTGGTTCATTCTGGAGAGTCTCCCGCAGATGCCGCTGGATAGACTTCACGAAGCCGGGAAGATGCTGACCGACGGCCTGGAAAAAATGATGCCCGGTCTGTGGTTTGAAGTTGTTCTCATCGAAGAACAACAGCAGTAATACCCTTCAGGAGAAAGAGTTATGTTTACCGGTTTGTCGGCGTTTCCATTAACCCCAGTCACTGCCCGCGGCGTGGATGAAAAGGGTTTTAGCCATATTCTTTCCCGTCTTACAGACGCTCGGGTTGATTCTATGGGCATCCTGGGGTCAACCGGAAGCTACGCCTATCTGACCCGGGAGCAGCGCAAGCGCGTAGCAACGCTGGCTAAACAGCATGCAGGGAACATCCCCGTTATGGTGTGTGTGGGAGCGGTCGGTACCGATGCCATCCTGCATCTGGCAGAGGATGCACAGGCAGCTGGTGCGACTGCGCTGTTACTCCCGGCGGTCAGCTACCAGCCACTCCGCGACGAAGAAGTCTTCTCACTCTTTGAGACCGTTACCCGGCACGCGTCTGTACCGGTGTGTATCTATGATAATCCGGGCACTACGCATTTTACCTTTACGGATGAACTCCACGGTCGTCTCTCCTCACTTGAGGGGGTTCGCTCGGTCAAGATCCCTGGCGTCCCGGATAGCCCCGCTGCAGCGATTGAAAGGGTGAATGCGTTACGTCAACATTTGCGCCCTGGCGTAACAATCGGTATCAGTGGCGACGCTTATGCGGGGCTGGGATTAAACGCCGGATGTGAAGTGTGGTATTCCGTGTGTGGCGGTCTGTTCCCTGAGAAGGCGAAACAAATCACCGAAGCTGCGGCGGCAAACGATCGTCAACGCGTTACAGCCCTGACAACCCGCCTTGAGCCGTTGTGGTTGCTCTTCCGGAAACATGGCGGAAGTATTCGCGTTATTGCCGCTGCGGCTGGCGTGCTTGGGCTTACCGACATGGATTGCCTGCCTCGCCCTCTGCAACCGTTGTCAGCTGGCGACATCGCGGATATTGCCCATGTAATAAGCACGCTGGAGCTGAAGTGATCTCCGCAGGACTGGGTGTCTACCGATCCTTACCGCAAAATTTTATTAGTGAAGTGACTCTTCCTCTCCTGAGAGCGTATCTGCATCAGGAGAATAATTCCGGTAAACGCATGCCAGTTTATGCCCGTCAGGATCGCGCAGATAGGCAACATAAAAATCGGGGCCGTAGGCGGTTCGTGTACCGGGCACGCCTTCATCCTTTCCTCCCGCACGGAGGCCCGCTGCATGGAAGCGTCTGACAATTTCCGCGCTATCGGCTCTGAATGCGAACATTGTCCCGTTTCCCGCCGTCGCGGGTTGCTGGTCAAAAGGAGGACAAATGCAGAAGCTAAATTCGTCATCCGGATGATTTTCATTTCCCCACATTGCCCAGCTATCAGTCCAGGCGGGCAGACGTGAATAGCCCAGAACGTTAAAAATAGCGTCATAAAAGTTCACGGCGCGCTGAAAGTCATTTGTCCCTATCGTGATATAAGCCAGCACCTTATAACATCCTCTATCCACGCAGCCACGGCGTAACTGTTAGTCCGGTCAGCAAACCTTCCGGGCTGAGCAGGCGAGTAACGGTTTGCCCCCACGGTTCCGTGCGGTTGGCGACCAACAACCGATAGCCTTTTTCACTCAGAACACGGGTAGCGGAATCGAGATCCTGCACCTCGTATTCAATCCATCCCTGCGGTATCGGATGCTCCACTGGCCATTCCGATTCACCAAAACAGGACGTTGCCGCCTGTGACAGCGGCCAGACGGCAAAATGCTTCACGCCCGGTAAGTGTCCCTCTTCAGTGAGCAGATACTCGGCATTGCCCTCCATTGGCTTCAGCGGCAGTCCGAGAGTCTGGATATAAAACGCGGTGCTGGACGCTGTATCCTGTGAAATAGGCCCGAACCCGGCGACGAACATGACATCAATTCCCGGTAACGTCTGCGACATATCCACTCCTTAATAGCCTGAAATGATGGAATTTAGCGTAGAGCTGTCTGAAATACGACTCTCATTTCTGGTACCGCATTCACCGCGCCTGCACGTTCGCGGCGGGTTTGAAAGTGAACGCGATAGCGATCAACAGCACGACTCCCGCACTCATCACCAGCCAGGCGCTGTTCAGCGAGACCGAACTGTCGCGAACGATCCCGGCAACTAGCGGCATGAGCGCGGCGATCATATATCCTCCTCCCTGAACTTTAGACAGTAACTTCCCGGCCTGCGCGGGCGTTCGCGCATGATCGAACGTGACGATAAGCGACAGCGGGAAGAGGGCGCCGATACCGATGCCAAGCAGCAAGGTTGATAAGACCGGCGTCGTACCTGGAGAGAAGACCAGACACAGTAAACCCGCGAGCAGCAGTAACAGTACAGTTATCAGCGGAACACGGCGGTCGGGGAATTTACCGATCAGCGCGGAGACGGCAAACCCGGCGGCCACCTCGGTTAAGGTCAGCCAGGCCAGCATATAGCCGCTGCTGCGTGCGGACCATCCTGCCTGAATATAGAGCGGGGGCAGCCAGGCTAAGACCAGCGTGTAGGCACCCGTCCCCACGCCGAAAAAGAGCAGAAGGAGTCCAGTCCGGGAGGAAGAGAGCGTAACGGATTCATGTGCTGTTTGTTCCCCTTGAGGCTGCTTAACCAGGGGTAACCACAGCATCAGCGCCAGCAGCGCGAGCACGCCTGCCATAGCCAGCGCGGGCTTGAGCGTGAGCCATGAAAACAGCGGCTCGGCGCTGGCGGCGGCGACTGCCGCACCGGCCATAATGCCCGTGCTGAATAGCGACATGATCGTGCTGGCCGTTTGCGTATACGCCTTTTTTATCAGGGCAGGCATTAACGCCTGGATCGTGCCGATGCTGGCCCCGCCCAGTAACGCGGTGCTCATCAGCCCCGCCAGCGAGGTGCTAAAACCGCGTAATGAACAGGCTACCAGCAGGATGAACAGCCCGAGCATAATTCCCCTGACGGCACCGATCCTGGCTAAAAGCCAGGGGCCACACAGGGCAGCCAGTCCCATCATCGCCACCGGCAGGGTGGTCAGCAGGCTGAATTGCGTCGCGGTCAGCCCCGCTTCGCGCTGCAGCACGGAGAACAGGGGGCCAACCGAGGCCAGAATGGGGCGCAGATTTAGCCCGACGATAAAAGCGATAACGGCGAAGAGTAACGGTGACGTGCGTTTCAACATAGCATCCTTTTCGGTTGTGAATGGCCCAGGCAAATTGCCGCGAGCATTTATCTTAACGTTAAGATAAAATCTTTTTTTGTGTAAGATGTACCGCACAACTCGATAAATTCCCACGCCATACGGGGTGAAGATGAAAGACCATGTAGACTTCGTTGTCGGCCAGTGGAGCAGCGCCATGCCCGAGCTGGACGCCTCGTCGATGAAAATTTTTGGCCGAATGCTCAGGCTGATGAAGCACCTGGGAAAAGAGCGCGCGCAGGCCATGGCGCCGTTTGGCTTTCGCGAGGGCGAGTTTGACGTCCTCGCCACGCTGCGCCGCGCCGGGGAGCCGTACTGCCTTTCGCCCACGCAGCTGTATACATCCCTGTTGATCACCTCAGGGGCGATGACGAATCGGCTCAACCATCTCGAACAGCAAGGCCTTATCAGGCGGATTGCCGATCCCGACGACAAGCGCAGCTCGCTCGTCAGCCTGACGCCGCACGGGCAGGAGCGTATCGAACAGGCGCTGCTCGTGCATACGGAAACGCAAAATGCGCTGCTGAGAAACCTCTCTGAGGCGCAACGCGCGCAGCTTGAGTCCCTGCTCAGGGTGCTGCTGCTGACATTTCCGGCTGAGGAATGGGGTGAAACGTCACCGAGTGCCGATAATACAAAAACTGCATGATTACACCTGACAAAAAGGGAACATATGTCTTTACCGCCACTGTATGCGCTGCGCGCGTTCGAAGTTGCCGCACGGCTGAACTCCTTTAGCAAAGCGGCTGAAGTCCTGAACATCACGCCGGGGGCGGTCAGCAGGCATGTCCGGACGCTTGAGATGTGGTTTGACTGCGAGCTGTTTAAGCGGCAAGGTCCGAGAGTGGAGGTCAGCGACGCCGGGCGCATTCTGGCCGGGCAGCTTAGCGAAAGTTTCTCGAATATTGAGTGGGCCTGTCGCGCATTCAAAAGTGAAAACCACCTTCTGCGCCTCAAAGCCCCCAGCACCCTGACGATGCGATGGCTCCTCAATGTGCTTAAATCCTTTCGCGAGAACCACGCGAAGCCGAAAATCGAAATCGCCAGCGTCTGGATGGACTTCGACACCGTTGACTTCAGCCGCGAGCCCTACGATTGTGCGATCCTCCTCGGGAACGGCTATTTTGGCGAGTCAACGGAGAGCCGGCTGCTGTTCAGCGAATGGCTTATTCCGGTTTGTACGCCGTCTTTGCTGGAGCCTGCCCGGCATCAGCTTCCAGAGTGCGATCTTATTCATCCGTCACCGGACAGACGGGACTGGAAGCGCTGGCTGAAAAGGACGGGCTTATTCCCCGGCCTCGACATGGGCGGCGGGATCGTGTTCGACACCCTGGAGCAGGGCAGCCTTGCGGCCATGCACGGACACGGCGTAGCGATGGCGGATCTCCGGCTCACGCTCGACGCGCTGAAAAGCGGCCTTCTCGCGCTGCCCTTCAGGGAGGCGATAGCAACAGGGGACGGTTACTACCTTGTCTGGCCCAAAAATTCGCTCAGAGGACAGAGTATTGAACGGTTGCTGGCCTGGCTTAACCTTAATGCGCCAGTGGTGCCCTCTTTGGATATTGTCTGTCTTGATTTCAATGAAAAGCGGATTTAATAAATAGCGGAATATTAACAGGGAAATATTCCGACAGTGAACGTATTTATGCGTAGGGAATATTTGCCATCTTTTTATATCTTTCCGGCAGGGCGCTGTTCAGGTTGAGTAATTTATCCAGTATATATAGCGCAGGGGTTCCCTTTGCGCGTTCAGCTTCGATCAGCGCAGAACGTAACAGATTGGTAGCCGATGTCATTTCACGGAAGTACTTCTCAGATTCAGGCGTCTGAACTTCACCTGACCCGGCGTAACGCACCCGGGGCCAGTCCGCGAAGTCCAGAACCGGAAGGATCCCGTCGTCTTTGGGTAAATGCGCAGAGAGCAACTCTTCGGCGTTACCCGGATTGCTTTGGGCGAAAGACAGAAGATGCAGTCGATGAATAAAGGGCGAAAGCACCTCACCGCTATCGTTTTCTGACGAAAGTAACGTTATTAACGCATGTATATTTTCACCCGCGATGTTTTTTTCAGGTGAGATCATTTTCATTAGATGAAATAAAACATCGAGTGTCATACGTACTCCATATGCATGCAGGTGTATTTATTATTTGAGTTTCGCTCTCTGTTCCAGGTCAGGAAGAGACCGGGAATGAAGGGATGGTATTTCAATGAGATTACGTTTGAAAAACGAGAAATAGTGGGAATCAATGTGAGTTTTACTCAACATAGGTTTTATTATTCAATGAGATTCTCCAGATGTGATGATTAACTTACAATGAAAAGCAGAATATCTGTCCGACAAGCGTCTACAGAGGCGAGCAAACATGAGATTAGAGAGTGCGTCAGTTTTAGAAGAACTCCGGACCAGGTTAAGACCCGCATCGGTCGCTCAGGTCGGTGGGTTTCGCCCGCCTGAAGATCCCATTACGTCATGGTTTCTGAAGGGCGTTTCTCGCGCAGATGAAGGATTACCCACCTGGAAGGGCAAACCCATGTTTCCACTTCTTCAGATCAGGGTCGATGAGCTTCCTGTTATTCCTGACCAGTTGAAGGGCATAGCCCTTCTGGTGTTGTTTCACAATGTGGAACAACATCCCTTTGACGAACCGCACGGTGAAGGATGGTTAATTCGCGAGTATGCCAGCCTCGAAGGGCTTCAGCCATTGCCTGAATTGGACACGCCGTATCGGCCGTTTCCAGTTCAATGGCTGAGTGTCATTGACGATGCTCCTGGATGGGAAGATGCCTGGGATATTATTGATCTCTCTTGCGTAAATGATGATGAGCAGGCCAGTGATAGTTTTTTTGAAGATTTCAATCGCTACAGGGGAACCAAGGTAGGGGGATTTCCGACTGAGATACAACACGGTGTGGGAATCGAAGAGTTTGTTTTTCAGGTTGGGTCAGAAGAAAAAGTAAACTGGATGTGGGCGGATAACGGTATCGGTTACTTTCACCGGTCATCAGAAGGGGAATGGCGGTTTTCATGTCAGTTCTACTGATGAGCTTCCTGCCGGGGGATTGACCACTCGCCCGGCAGTGATTTGTTTCACAAATCCCATCGCGCCTCGACCGTTCAGGATGGTATAACGTCCTGCGGCAACCGGGTTGCCGTAGACAGCCCAAATTCCTAAAGGTGTATATGAAACAGATTACTTTCAGTGACCTGCGGCAGCAAAGCGAGCAGGCCGCACATTCTCCTCGCTTACGCGCGCACCGTAATTTACACCCTGACCTGAGCGACCCGGTGCAGCGTCTGGCCATTGCAATGGAACCCGGTACCTATGTCCGCCCCCACCGCCATCCGCACACGTTTGAACTGCTGACGGCGCTGAGCGGCCGCTTTCTGGTGCTGAATTTTGACGACAGCGGAAACGTGACCCGGCGTGTAGTGTTAGGTGAAGAGTGTAAAGTGCTGGAGATGGATGCCGGAACCTGGCATGCCGTGCTGTCGCTGGATAAAGGCGGCGTCATTTTTGAGGTTAAACACGGGGCGTATCAGCCCGTGCCCGAGCATGATACCGCCCCATGGTCACCGGCAGAAAACGAGCCCGGCACCGAGAAGCTGATGCAATGGTACGCTAAGGCACAGGTGGGTGACGGTGGTTTTACCCTGTAATTATTCTCTTATGTGCCCGGCGCGCGAAAAGGCGAGCCGGGTAAAGAGATAAGCGCTCACCTGAGTCAACTCACCGTACTAAAAAGCCAGTCACGAGCAGTCGACAGCGTCACAAACGGGCCTGCCAGCGTGCTGTTGTGATGGGCAATAATGTCGCTGGCGTATAAACAGTCATTATCCATTGTGGTATGCGCATCTGAAATTAATACCGTCCTGAAACCCAGCTCCGGTGCGGCCCGGCAGGTCGTATCGACGCAAAACTCTGTTTTCATCCCGGCAATGACCAGCTGTTTGATGCCTCTCTGATTAAGTTCACGCAGCAATACCGTATCCAGAAAAGAGCTGGGATAGCGCTTGGTGAAAACAACGTCCTGCTCCTTCACGTCCAGTTCAGGTATCAGCTGTGTTAACGGCCCCTTTTCTGAGAAGGGGGAGTCGTCAGGCCCAATATGGCGGGCAAAAAAGACGGATACCTGCGCGTCTCGGGCGTTGGCGATTAACAAGCGGATATTGGCCAGAACGGCATCGGCGGAGCGAGGGGAAATCGGGCCCCGAAAGAGGCCCTGCTGCATGTCGATAATCAAGAGAGCATTGTCAGATGAAACCATTTTCTTTCTCCATTCAGAAGGTGGTGAACGGAGAGAGATTTCCCCGTCCATGCCGGCGGGGATTGAGGTTCTGTTTGTCAGTCGTTCACTACAGACACGCTCGCACCGCCGAAGGGTCCGGTGGTGGTGAGGGGGGTTGTTGGCTGAACTGACGTAAACATGTTATGACCTTCGCTGATATATCTTTTAAACCATATCCGGACGAGCCGTTAAACTTTAAAAATTTGCTGCCGATAGTTCTTTTCAATACCATCAATATGCCTGTAAAGATGAACAAAATCATATCAGCATATTTGGTAGTTGCGTATTTGTCGGCTCGACTTATTGCACAATCCAACTGTGCGAGAGACTGGATAAAAACCGTTGTGTTTCGATAAAAAATCACAAAAAGGATGTGCGTATGTTGAAAAGATTAGTCGCGGGGCAGATGAGCTTACCGATGACTTTCTGGGGATGGGGAATTTGCGGTAATTTTCTACTGGGTCTCATTGGGCTTGCTGGAGTGCAGACCGGTCACCCGGCCATGGTGCCGCTTTCCTATATACTTAAAGCCATTCTGTTCAATGCTGTACTTTCCGGCATAACTTTCATTCTGCGTCGAAAAATCACCGTATTGGGTGGGATCGCTTTTTTTATTATCTTGATTCAGGTGATTATGAGTGTAGTGATGACGATTGGCCTTTCCTCGTTATTTTTTGAATAATCACAAGAAAGAGCGTTCCGGTTTGCCAGCAGGATCCCTGACGGTTAGTAACATCGAGAACACGTGCCTCCTTATGGCGAAGGAGGCACGCCGTTGCTGGCTGGATAGCCGATATTATTTTAGGTTGCCGATCTCGCTCAGGAATTCGTCAACCTGCTCGGGCGTCGCCGTGTCTGCCTGGTAAAGGATATCGAGCTTAACGTTCTTCAACCCGCAGAAGCCAAATACCCCTTCGATTATCTGCGTCTGAATCGCCGTCGAGTAGCCGTGTTTGTCGAACCCGGTAAGATCGCTCCCGCCAGTGGCAATCAGGCGGACGGGAACATCCCGTAAGTTGCCCACAATCCGGCCGTCGTCGGCCACCTTATACGCCCAGTTCAGGGTTAACACGCGATCGAACCAGCCTTTCAACAGCGCGGGAACCGACCACCAGTACACCGGGAAGACGAATACCAGCATATCCGCGCGCTCGACGCGCTGCTGCTCGCGCAGAATATCGTCGGGGAGGGCGCTCGGATCGCCGTGATACAAATCGAGATCGGCGCGGGTCATCGACGGATTAAACCCTTCAGCATGCAGATCGGCGATCTCAACCTGCGTACCTTCCTCGCGTAATTTCCCGGCAATGCGGGCTGCCAGCGTATGGGATAACGAATTGTCGATCGGGTGTGCCGTCACGATCAGCGTGTTTTTAATGGCATGTGTTGCAGACATAGCGACCTCCAGATGGGGGAGAAGTGATGCCTATATTACTATTGGTAACTTAGGTGTCAATCCGCCCCCGGCGATCATTTTGTGCTATTCGCGTAGGTCTCCAGCACCCCGGTCATGGCGCCGCAGAGCATATCTTCTGCCACATTTCGGGCGAGCACGCCGTTGCCCGCCGCGGTGCTGAGCGCCTCCGCCGCGCCAATGATGGCCGTCAGTACCGCTTCTCCCTGAACGCCTTTTAAGACGATAAAAGGAGAAAGCGCGGTGCGCAGGCAGTCGGCACATTCGGCCACGCACGCTTCCCGAAACGTCTGCAGCGTGCGAGAACCGGACAGCGCCGCGGCGATTGGCCCGGTTTCAGGCCCGGCGGCAATCGCACAGTCGATATAGGCCGCGCTGAAAAAGCGGATCGTCTTCTCCAGCGTTTTGCTGTCCACCGCCAGCGTCTCGCGGAATTTTGCCAGCTGCCGATCGCTATAATCCTGGTACAGCGCCATCAATAGCCCTTCACGATCGCCAAAGTGGTCGTAGGGGATGGGCTTGGTCACGTTAGCCCGTTCTGCCAGATAGCCAAGGGTCAACGCCTCCGTGCCTTGCTGACGCACGATCCCTCGCGCAACCTCCAGCAGCTGCACGCGGCGGTCCTCTTTTCTTAAGCGCTTAACAACCATGCTTGCCTCGGGTCAGTTATCTACTGATGGTAGTTTACACGTTTTCCGTGGCAGGCTGCACGCGTTGTTCAACCGGGCGGATCCGGAACCAGATCGCATACATTGCGGGCAGGAAGACGAGCGTAATGATCGTCCCGCCCAGCGTTCCGCCGATCAGCGTCCAGGCCAGCGTGCCCCAGAACACCGAATGCGTCAGGGGAATGAACGCCAGCACGGCCGCCATGGCGGTGAGTAAGACCGGCCGCGCTCGCTGGACCGTCGCCTCGACCACCGCCTGGAACGGATCGAGGCCATCCTTCTGGTTATGATCGATTTGGCCGATCAGAATCAGCGTATTGCGCATCAGAATGCCGGAGAGGGCGATCAGGCCGACTAGCGCGTTGATGCCAAACGGCTGATTAAATATCAGCAGGGTCGGCACGACGCCAATCAGCCCCAGCGGCGCGGTTAAGAACACCATGACCATCGCGGAGAGTGAGCGCACCTGCAAAATGATGATCAGCAGCGTCAGGGCAATCATGATCGGGAACAGCGGTAACATGGCCTGCGTGGCTTTACCCGATTCCTCAATCGACCCCGCCATGTCAATGCGGTAGCCAGCCGGCAGCGAATCAACGATCGGCTGGAGCTGCTTCATGATGGCGACCGACACGTCCGGCGGCTGAAGATTGTCGGCGATATCGCCCCGTACGGTAATCGTGGGGGTGCGATCGCGACGGCGCAGGATCGGGTCTTCCATGCCGACCTCTATCTTGCCAATTTGAGACAGCGGCACGCGCTGTCCCGCATTGCCGACCAGGGTAAAGCCTTCGATTTTTGCCGGGTCAAGGCGGATATCTCCCGCCGCGCGGGCAACGACGTCTACCGATCGAATATCTTCCCGCACGGAGGTGACAGGCACGCCGGAGAGCAGGAACTGAAGCTGCCCGGCAACGGCGCTGGAGGTTAAGCCGGTCGCCTGCAGGCGGTTCTGATCGAGAGTGAAATGGAGCACCGGAACGCGCGAGCCCCAGTCGGTGTTAACGGTTCGCATCATCGGGCTTGCCTGAAGCACGGCTTTCACCCGTTCGGCGATGTCCTGCACCTGTTTGACATCCGGCCCCGACACGCGCCAGGCAACCGGGAAAGGCGAGTAGGGGCCAAACACCAGCTGCGTCACCCGCACGCGAGCTTCGGGCGCAAGGCCGCTGGCGACGGCCTCCCTGAGCCTGAACTTGAGCGCCTCGCGTGACGTCTCGCTGTCCGTCAGGATCACGATTTTCGCAAAAGAGGGATCGGGCAGCTCGGGGGCCATTGCCAGATAGAAACGGGGCGAGCCCTGACCAATATAGGCCGTGACGATTTTGGCTTCCGGCTGCTTGCCCAGCCACGCTTCTATTTTTGCGGTAGCGGCGCTGGTTTGCGCAATCGAGGTGCCATAAGGCATCTGCACTTCAACCAGCACTTCCGGGCGATCGGAGGTCGGGAAGAACTGTTTTTTTACCAGCCCCATGCCGAGCACGGCCAGAATGAAAATGGCGACCACGGACCCGGCCACGCGCCACTTTCTGGCGATAACGCGGCCAAGCAGCTGGCGAAAGCGGTTATAGCGAGGCGTGTTATAGATGGCGGCATGGCCGCCTTCCACTTTGGGGATCGCGGGCAGGATCTTCACCCCCAGATACGGCGTGAACACCACCGCAACAAACCATGAGGCAATCAGGGCGAGGCCGACAATCCAGAACATATTGCTGGTGTATTCCCCGGCGGTCGACTGGGCAAACCCATTCGGCATAAAGCCAATCGCCGTCACCAGGGTACCGGCCAGCATCGGCGCGGCGGTGTGGCTCCAGGCGTAGGCCGAGGCTTTGATTCTGTCGTAACCTTCCTCCATCTTCACCACCATCATTTCGATGGCGATAATGGCATCGTCAACCAGCAGGCCGAGGGCGAGGATCAGGGAGCCCAGCGTGACGCGGTCAAAGTTTATTCCCGCGGCCTCCATCACCACGAAGACGACCGCCAGGGTCAGCGGCACCGCCGCCGCAACCACCACCCCCACGCGCCAGCCCATGCTGACAAAACAGACCACCATGACCACAAGCAGGGCGACGAAGAATTTGATCATAAACTCATCGACCGAGGAGCGGATATTCACGGACTGGTCGGTGACTTTGGTCAGGGTCATGCCAAGCGGCAGGCTATCGTTGATTTTCGCCGTTTCCGCATCCAGCGCTTTACCCAGCGCCAGGCCGTTCCAGCCCTCACGCATGACAACGCCCAGCAGCAGGGCGGGTTCATGCTGATTGCGTATCAGCATCGTCGGGGGATCTTCGTAGCCTCGTTCAACCGTTGCCACATCAGACAGCGTGAGCGTTTTGCCCTGGGCGACTAATGGCGTATCGCGGATTTTCTGCAGTTCATCGAACGCGCCGTCCAGGCGGATAAAAATCTGCGCGCCCCGGGTCTCAATGGCGCCCGCCGCGGCCAGGGCGTTCTGGCTATTGAGGGCATTGAAAATATCCTGCGGTGAGAGGCCCATCGTGGCCAGACGATCATGGGAGAAGGCGATATAAATCCGCTCGGCCTGTTCGCCGATAATGTTCACTTTTATCACCCCGGGAACGTGCAGAAGCTGCTGGCGCAGGCCTTCGGCATCGCGTACCAGCTGCCGCTGCGGTTCGCCTTTTGCTTTCAGAGCAAAGAGGGCAAAGGTGACATCCGAGAATTCGTCATTGATCATCGGGCCGATGACGCCCGCCGGGAGACGTTGGGATTCATCCCCAAGCTTTTTACGCGCCTGATAGAACTCCTCCTGCACCTCAGAAGGCGGGGTCTTGTCCTGCAACGACAGCGTGATATACGCCATGCCGGGACGAGTATAGGTTTCGGTACGGTCATACCATTTGAGTTCCTGCAGGCGCTTTTCCAGCGGCTCCGCGACCTGATCCTGGATCTCCTGCGCGGTCGCACCCGGCCAGACGGCAATCGCCGTCATCTGCTTCACGGTGAAGGGCGGATCTTCCGCGCGCCCGAGCCCAAAAAAGGCGTAAATACCGGCAATCGTCACCAGAACGATCAGAAACAGCGTGACGGAACGCTCGCGGACGGCCAGCGCTGACAGGTTGAAGCGACTTCCGCTCATGGCGCGTTCTCCGCCGGAGCGGCATGGCGCTGTTCTGCCAGCCTGACAACTTCACCTTCGTGCAGAAGATGGGCCCCTAACGCAACGATCTTCTCCCCGGGCTTCACGCCGCCCGTGACCTGGACCGCATCTTCGCCCACGCTCAGCACCTTAACCGGCGTCCATGTGACCTTTGCCGGCTGGGCGGAAATGCGCCAGACGCCGGGCCCTTTACCCGCATCGTAGAGTGAGGCCAGCGGGACCTGCATGGCCTGACCTTCCGCTTTTGGGTCTTCAAGGCTGAGCGTGACGGTCGCCCCCAGCGGCGCGTTCGCCAGCTGGCCTGCCAGCACGTAGCGTGCTTCATACGTACGGGTTGCGGCATCCGCGGAGTCAGACAGCAGGCGCAACGTGGCGGTGACCGGGTGTTGTTCACGGCCATAAAGCGTGGCCCGTGCTTCGCTGCCGACGGCAGGGCGCAGCGTCTCCGGAAGCTGCACGAGCGCTTCGCGCTGTCCCGCTCTGGCAAGGCGGATCGCCACCTGTCCGGCGCTGACCACCTGACCGGGTTCGGCAAGCGTCTCCATCACCACGCCGTCTGAATCCGCCAGCAGGACGGCATAGCCCGTGGCGTTTTGCGCCACGTTGGCCTGCACCCGGGCGGCGCTGAGATCCGCCCTGGCCGTATCGGCCGCCGCTTTAATCTGATCGTACTCCGCGGCGGACACCGCGCCGGACGCCACCAGACCGCGATAACGCGCCTCATCGCTGGTGGCTTTTCTCGCCCGCGCCTGGGCAGCATCCACCGCGCGCTGCTGCGCCTGAGCCTGTAATTTCAGGTCAACCGGATCCAGACGCAGCAAGGGCTGGCCCTGTTTGACGGTCTGCCCGGTATCCACCAGGCGTTCGAGGATTTTACCCTGAACCCTGAAGCCCAGGTCGCTTTGCGTTCTTGCCACCACCACGCCCGTAAAGGTGCGAGCGGCTGGATTCGCCCTCTCGACGGAGGCGGATCTGACAAGCGGAGGCCTGGTGCGCGGATCGTCATTCGCGGAAATATCGCCGCATGCCGCGAGGGCAAACGGCAGAAGATATATGGCAAGGCGGGCAGAAGTGAGCCTGAGCATGGGAAACCCTTTTGAAGTAACAGGACAGTTTCCGCATTCTGTGATTAGTGACCAATAAAGTCAATGGTCACTAATCAGGGGGCCAGGCTTCTTAAAATCAGTGAGGAGAGAAGTACCGCCGCCGTTGGGGCAGTTTCAAGGTTGTACTGCAGCTGAACGGGGTTAATGTAAGGGCACATCACCATGTAAACGGCACAGGTGACCTCGTCCAGCGGCGTCTTCCTTTCGAACTCTCCGGCCTGTCTGCCTTCGATAATGATGCTCTCAATCAGCTTCAGGAGGCTTTCGGTGTACCTTTCCGTCGAAGGCCACTTCTCCCGTGACGCGACGGCGGCGATGTCGTAGAGCTTGCGATCGTGGAAAAACAGCTCGCTGCCGGCCTCGGTGAGCGACTTAAAAAGACGGCGGAGTTTTTCGCTGGCTGACGGCGCATCCTCAATGGCGGAAAGCACGGCCGCCATGATCAGCTCCAGGCGGTTAGCGCAGATCACTTCGCCGATAGCCTGCTTGGAATCGAAGAACTTATAAATGTAGGATTTTGAAAAACCGATAGATTTCGCCAGCTCGGCGACGGTGGTTTTTTCATAGCCGTAATGGCCGAAGTGCTCAAAGGCCGCTTCGACGATTTGCTCTCTGACAGAATGGTCAAGTGGACCACGTATTGATGGGGCGTTCATAGTTTTAGTCATTATGTAAGCTTAGCGTGACGGGCCAGGGTTGGCAACGAGTGACCATTTTGTACTTTGGTTACTGTTGTGCTGTCTTACGTCGTGAAGACGGGACAATCGGCCAGGTGGAGTAAGTGTATCACTGTTTTTTACGTTAATGTTTTTTAAGCCAGTCGAGAAAAAACTGGCTGAACGCCGTAACCTGAAGCGGCTGAAGCTTGCGCTGCGGGTAAACAAGCTGCAGCCCGACATCTTTGCGATCGTAGCGGCTAAAGCCGGTGAAGCTGTCGGCAAACAGCACCGTAAGTCTTCCGGCGTCAACGTCGTCTTTGACGTCCCACCACGATTTCCCGGCGATGCCCGCTCCGCCCAGGGCCCACTGACGAAGCAATGCCCCGTCGTCGCACACCATGGCGGGCTCGACGCGAACAACGCTTTCCTCTCCCTCATGTTCAAAGCGCCATTCGTTCATCACCACGCCCTGAGACTCCAGCGCCAGGCACCGGTGCCGGGCTAGATCGGCAAACGTGGCGGGGATACCGTGGTCGTTAAGATACGCCCCGGAGGCAACCAGCACCCGACGGTTCGGGCGGATGTTTCTGACGACAAGGCTGCTGTCCGGCAAATTGCCGAAGCGCACGCTCATATCCAGCCGGTTAGCGACCAGATCCTCAACGTCTTCTTTTAGCGAGATGTAAAATTTGACGGCAGGATGGTGACGAGAAAATTCAATGACGGCAGGGCTGAGATACTGTCTGCCAAAGTCCGAGGGCGCGGAAAGGCGAATATTGCCGCTGAGCACGCCCTCTTTTTGCGTCAGCAGCGACTCGGCGTGGTGCACCTCTTCCAGCACGCGCAGCGCGGCGTGATAAAACTCTTCGCCTGCGCGGGTCAGGGTGAGGGATCGCGTTGAGCGATGAAACAGGCGCGTCTGGTAACGCTCCTCAATTGCCTTCAGCCTGGCGGTCATCGTGGCAGGAGAAAGCGACAGGCGTCGTCCGGCGGCGGAAAGACTTCCGGCCTCGGCGACTTCCACCAGTAAGGCCATGTCTTCGAGTTTACCCATTATTCATTTTTTCCGAAAAGTGCATCTATTTTTAGCGTAATTATCAAAATCAGATGCCGACTGTAAAGTGATTTCATCCAAACCATAAGGGATGAAAACATGAAACCTGCTTCACTCTTTGAACGCTACAGGCTGGGGTCGCTGGACCTGAAAAATCGTATCGTCATGGCGCCGATGACCCGCGCGCGCTCCCTTCAGCCGGGCAACATTCCCTCCGCGCTGATGGCGGAGTATTACCGGCAGCGGGCCAGCGCGGGGTTAATCATCACCGAAGCCACGCAAATCTCGCCTCAGGGTCAGGGATACTCCTGGACGCCCGGCATCCATTCGCCGGAGCAGTTTTCAGGATGGCAGCTCACGACGGGGGCCGTACATCAGGTGGGCGGGGTCATTTTTTCTCAGCTCTGGCACGTTGGGCGAATGTCGCACGCCAGTTTTCACCAGGACGGTCAGCCCGTCGCCCCGTCAGCGCTGGCACCGGACGCGCAGGTGTGGGTGGTGAATGAGCGTGGAGAAGGCCAGATGGTTGACTGCCCGCAGCCGAGAACGCTCTCACGCAAGGACATTCAGAACATCGTCGCGGACTATCGCCAGGCCGCTTTGAATGCCGTTCAGGCCGGGTTTGATGGCGTGGAGGTCCACGGCGGAAACGGCTATCTGATCGACCAGTTCCTGCGCCAAACCTCCAACAAACGCACGGACGAGTACGGCGGTACGGTGGCTAACCGGATCCGCTTCGCCCAGGACGTGTTAAGCGCGATTGCCGAGGCGATTGGTCACGAACGTACGGGCATCCGTCTTTCGCCGTTTATTACCCAGCGCGGGATGAACGACCCGCAGGTTTCTGAAGCCATACTCGCGCTTGCGGCCTGGTGCGAACAAAAGGGGATTGCGTTTATCCACCTGGCGGAAGCCGACTGGGACGACGCGCCGCAGATTCCTGCGCATTTCCGTCAATCGCTTCGCGAGACCTTCAGCGGCACCCTGATCGTCGCGGGCAACTATGACCTTGCCAAAGCCAAAGAAATTCTGGCGGCGGGCTATGCCGATTTGATTGCCTTCGGACGACCGTTTATTGCCAACCCGGATTTGCCTCACCGGCTGGCGCACCGCTTGCCGCTGGCCCAGGTGCGCGACCCCGCCACGCTGTTTGGCGGCACCGCCACGGGCTATACCGATTACTCAACGTACACCCAGCAGGAGGAAACTTTATGACCCGTAAAACCTTAATTATCGGCGGCGCTTCCGGCATCGGTTTCGCCGTGGGCACCCTGCTTGCCGGGCGCGGCGAGGAGATTATGCTTGCGGGACGCGATAGCGCGAAACTGGACGCTGCACGGCAACGACTGGGCGCTCATGCCGCGTCTGTTAGCACTCTCGTGCTCGATATCAGCCGTGAGGCAGAGCTTGTTGCGCTCAGTGAAACGCTGGGCGAGGTCAATAATATCGTCGTCACGGCGGGTTCACAGGCGCCGGGCGGGCTGCTTTCCGGACTGGATCTCCGTGCGGCAAGACAGGCCTTTGATACAAAATTTTGGGGAAGCCTCAATGTCGCCCGCTATCTCAGCGGGAACATCGCCCCCCGCGGTACGCTGACCTTCACCAGCGGCTTTGTGGCGCGCCGCACCGTGGCGGGCGCCATCGTAAAAACCACGATGAATGCCGCCATTGAGGCCGCGACAAAAGTGCTAGCGAAGGAGCTTTCCCCGCTGCGCGTCAACGTCGTGAGTCCGGGGCTGACCGACACGGAAGCGTATGCGGGGATGGACGCCGCCGCGCGGGAAAAAATGCTCGCAGGCGCGGCGGAAACCCTGCCAGCCAAAGCCTGGGGAAGGGCGCAGGACATCGCACAAGGGTATCTTTTCGCCATGGACAACCCCTTTGTCACCGGGTCGGTCATTGATATTGAGGGCGGGGCGTTAATTAACTGACCCCTCATTAATGTGATCCGCAGGGTATCGTCTGCGGGTAACGTAACATTCTGTAGAGAGACATCATGAAATATACGACGTGCTTTCGTCCCGCTATCGCGGCGCTTATTTTTGCTGGTCTGTCGGGCAATGCTATTTCCGCGCAGGGGGAAAGGGTACAGCCGAAACAGCTGATTGTGGACAAGAGCCTGCCCCAGATGCAATTAAAGACGAATGAAGCCGTTGCCAGAGAATATGCCACGTTCTGGAACACCGGTAATGAAACTCTGGCGCGTGATGCCCTGGCGGCAAACTTTGTTGATAAAACACCGCCGGAAGGCCGTAAGCAGGGGCCGGAAGGCGCTATTTTAGCCTCGCGGGCGTTTCGCACGGCCGTGCCCGATTTGCGCTGCGACGTTGAGCAGATGATTATTTCAGGCGACCGCGTGGTCTCACATTTACATTTTTACGGCACATTCACCGGGACATTTGGCAGGCTGAAAGGAAAGGGGCAGAAAATAGATTTTATCGCCACGGATATCTATGAAATCCGTGACGGTAAAATTGCAGCGAATTGGCATATTGAGGACAACCTGACGCTGATGAAACAGCTGGGCGCGCTGTAAAGTCATCACTCCGGGGCGGCCCGGAGTGATGCGAAAATCCTATAACCCCAGATCGCTCAGCGAGGGGTGATCGTCCGGGCGTCTGCCCAACGGCCAGTGGAACAGTCGCTCGGATTCTTTTATCGGCATATCGTTAACGCAGGCAAAGCGGCGCTTCATCAAGCCGTCCGGTGCGAACTCCCAGTTTTCGTTGCCGTACGAGCGGAACCAGTTTCCTGAATCATCATGCCATTCATAGGCATAGCGGACCGCGATGCGGTTATCCGTAAAGGTCCACAGCTCTTTAATCAGACGATAATCCAGCTCTTTTTTCCATTTCCGCGTCAGGAACGCCTGCGCTTCCTCCCTGTTGGTGGCGAATTCTGCACGGTTGCGCCATTGGGTATCCAGCGTATAGGCCAGCGCAACTTTCGCCGGATCGCGGCTGTTCCAGCCATCTTCTGCCAGCCTGACTTTTTCAATAGCGCTTTCGCGTGTGAAGGGCGGCAAGGGAGGACGTGTGTTCATGGCAATTACCTCGTTATGTGATTATGTAGACAAGTCTGTCTACCTGCGCTAATCTATGCCTGAAAAATAACGCTGTCAACATCCGTTTTGAGGCCATCGACAAATGAAAGCAGAATCCGAAAACAACGATAAAAAAATAAGCGTCAGGGATAAAATATTACTAACGGCGCACGATCTGTTTTATTCCACAGGCTTCAGAGCGACGGGGGTGGATACGCTGATTAAAGAGGCGAAAGTGACGAAGGTGACGTTTTATCGCCATTTTCCGAGTAAGAGCTTGCTTATTCTCGCCTATTTACACTATCGACATGAAATATGGATTAACTGGTTTGAGGCCACGCTTCGTCGATATCTCGTTGAAGGCCAGACGCCTGCGGACGCTCTATCGGCTACCCTTTATGAATGGTTTATTTCGCCTGAGTTTCACGGCTGTGCGTTTATTAATGCCAGCGCCGAAGCCAAATCCGAAGATATTGAAAGCGAAATAAAAGCGATATGCCGCGATCATAAAATCGAAACAAAGAAGATTATTGCGTTGCTGACAAAAATTGCGGATGAGCGCGCCGTCAATGAAATCATGCTGCTCATTGACGGCGCCATTATTCATGCGCAGATGGGCATGGAGACGGATGAGGTCATCGCGTCGTTGAAGAGGGCGCTGGCAGACTTAATCGGGGGCTAGCGAGGATCCCCTTAGTCCCCCAGACGAAGGCTGACAGGTGCATTCAGCATTTGCGAATAACAGTCGGCTGGCGTGCGCCGAGGATGAACAATCCTCGGCCTCAGCATGTGCCGCTATACCATGCTGTAAACCCCCGCTCCCCAGTACCCCTTACCCGGACGAGTCTGTTCTTTCCAGCCTGATGCGATCAGTTCTTTTGCAATGAACCGGTTGATGACCCCGTGCCCCATGAGCAAGACGGGGCCGTCAGAGTCCTTCGCTACATTCACCAGGATTTCTGCCGCCTTAACGGCACGTTCTTTTGCGGCGCTTACGCGCTCTGACTCGCCAGACAGGCCGCAGAGCCAAAGAACGCGAAACAGCGCTGCCCAGTAAAAAGGCGATAGCCGGAACCCCGGAATACGGAACACCGGCAGCTCTGCTTCCCGAAAAACCTCATCAATTAAGCCCGGTTCACACCCCAGCGTTTTCAACGATGAAAGGGCTCGCGGGAGAGGGCTGCTGAGAAACGTCAGTGCGCGGTACGCGAGGATTTGAGCCATCTCCGAAGGTCTGTCGCGGCACGTTGAAGAGCGGTTATAGCTGTCGATCCATCCCACCATTTCCCTGTACGACACCTTTCCGGCGCCCCTGTATTCGGGTTCGCCGTGGCGCATCAAAATAATTTCCATATGTCTTCATCGCTCACCATCCATTCACCAGAGGCAGACTAGCGCGTTCTCACACTGATGTTCACCCACCCGTTTTGGAGTGTCAGGGCGGTGATCGCACTTATCAGACTTGTCGGTCTGTTAATTAATAAGTAGACTAGCCAGTCTTTTAAATGATCAAAGAGATAATTCAGTGTCAAAAATCACGTCATCTATCACAACACTCTGTCTTTCAAGAATTTTATTGACCTTTTTCTTCTGGATGGCAGGCTTTTATGGGTTGTTCAACTTTGGAGAGATTGTGCTGGAAATGGTGGATGTGGGTCTCCCCTGGCCCGTCTTATTCGCGACAGGCACCATTCTCTGTCAGCTTGTAGGCTCTGCTCTGGTGATTTCGAATTTTGCCGGCTACGGATGGATTGGATCGGCAATGCTGATTGTGTTTACATTACTCACCATTCCGGTGGGGCATCCATTCTGGAAATTTAGCGAGCCCCAGCGCACCCAGGAGTTTCATATCGCGCTTGAACACATAACCGTTATCGGGGGGCTCATGATGAGCATGCTTTTGTCAGGTCGTAAACGATGAGAGAAAAGGTTCGGCAGAAAGGCCGCCCAAAAGATCCGTCAAAGGAGCAGGCGATACTGCAGGCCGCAAGAAGCCTGTTTCTCGAGAAAGGCCTCGATGTCACGACGGAAGAAATTGCCCGCGTTGCCGGGGTGGCAAAAGCCACGCTTTATGCCAATTTCGCGGATAAAGACCTGCTTGTTGAGGCCGTACTCCGTAAGGAATCGGATCTGACCATCAGTGACAGTGATTTTTCCGAGCGGCATCATCTGTCGTTGACCGAGGTCTTAACCGCGTTTGGCAACCGTTTTGTCCGCTTCATCAACCAGCGCGAGCTGACGGGCTGGGACCGCTTAATTGCCTCCGCCGCTATTCGTCATCCGGAGTTACCCGCGCGTTTTTATGCGGCAGGTCCCGGCAGGGCGCAGCAGATGCTGGAGACAATTATCGGTGAAGCCGTTGAAAAGGGCTTACTGATCGCGTGCTCCCCGCGCGAAGCGGCTGACGACCTGGCCGGGTTGTGGCTCGGGATGACAAGCCTTGAGATAAAGCTTGGCGCCAGAAAAAGCTTATCTGATGAAGAAATTGCTCGTCGGGTTACGCATGCGATCGCTGTTTTTATGTGCGCGTATTCAGTGGAAAAGCGCTGAGCATAACCATTTAGAGTAAAGGTAACGGAAATGAGAACACAGAAACGATGCCTCGGCTGCGTGGCTATTGTGGTTGATGACTACGATCGCGCCATTGAGTACTACACAGACAAGCTGGGGTTTACCCTCGTAGAGGATACGCCGCAACCGGGTAAACGCTGGGTGGTCGTCTCGCCCAATCCGGAAAGCGACTGCAACATTTTGCTGGCTCGTGCGTCTAATGAGAGGCAGGAAGGTTTTATCGGTAATCAATGCGGCGGCAGAGTTTTCCTGTTCCTTCAGACGGATGATTTTTGGCGCGATTACCATGCCATGAAGGCAAAAGGCGTTCATTTCTGCGAAGAACCGCGTGAGGAAGAGTACGGTACGGTGGTGGTGTTTGAAGATATGTACGGCAACCGCTGGGACCTCTATCAACATGCCCAACGCGGGTGATGACCAGGGATACCTTCCATGACGCTTCGAATTCGACAGGCCACCGGGGCCGATTCAACGCTATTAAGCGAGTTGGGATATCGTATCTATCCCGCGCATTTTCAGCATTTGTGGGTATCAGATGCGGAGATGAAGGATTTTCTGAACGCCGAGTATGCCCCCTCCGTCATTGAGCAGAGCCTGACCGAGAGCCATGTTTCCTGGTTTGTGGCAGAAACCGATCGGCCAGTGGGATTCATGAAAGTGACCTGGGACGCCATGCTTCCGGAAACGGACAAGAGGGGCGTTCTCCTCAACAAGCTCTACCTCGATCCTGCTGAGACCGGCAAGCACTATGGTCAGGACATGTTCCATAAAATTATCGACATGGCCCGAAGCAGGGGAAAGGACTCTCTCTGGCTGGAAGTGCTTGAGCAGAACGCAGGAGCGTACCGGTTCTACCAGAAGCAGGGCATGCTCTGCATTAAGAACGTCCTTTTTGAAACAGCCTCACAGCAGAGCATACTCAGAATTATGGGGATGTCTCTTTAGTGCCAGGGCTCTCGTCCCGCTGTGCCAGCGACAGCGCGCTGGCGCTGGCGGGATCGAACAGCGAGATGCTCTCAATCTGATTGAGTAAAATCACCTTGCGGAATGACATGGCGCTGCGGGGTTCCGAGTCGAGCGTAATGTCATGCTCCGCATACCACCGGCTGTAATTATTCTCGATGCGCAGGTTCATCGTCTTCGCATCCCGGTACCCGCTCAACATCGGGATCAGCACGATATTGGCCGTTTTTTCATATTCCAGCGTTGCGGTGTGGATCATACCCACGTATATCCGCCTCGAGCGGAGCGTGACCTGCGCCAGTTCGCCTTGCTCCATACACTGATAGAGCAGTTGTTCAATCCCGCTCGCCTGCGCAAGCCGTTTGTAGAGCTTTTTCCGACTCTCGCCATCCAGCCTGGCGCTGCCTGCCCAGTTAGAGCGGTAGAGGCAAAACAGAATGGCAAACGCCAGCATCACCACCACCGGCGCCTGAATGCCTAAAAAGCTCCAGTTCATAAAGTCGATTTGCCAGTCGGTGTATTTCGGTGAGGCAAAGTGGAAAGCGTTGTTGGCGGCAGAAAGGGTGAGCAGCAGCAGCCAGAGCAGCCCCGTAGCAATCACCCCCTGCAGAACGAAAATACAGCCGTAAAGCGCAACGAGAAAATAGACATCCCAGCCGAAGGAACGCTTGATTTTAAAGCGGGTCGACAGGTCGCGGCTGGTGTACCAGTACCCGCAGACCATCAGCACCATAAATATCGCCGTTCCCATATCAGGCCCTCTTCAGCGCGTTAACGTGACGCAGAAAGTCCTGCCGCACCTCGTTGCTCTTGTAGTTCACCGAGGCGTTCCCGTCCTGGTCGATAATGATGCGGTCGCCATCTTCCACGGCTTCAATAATTTCCTGCTGACTCATCACCTGCAGTAAGGATTCCGGGCTTGAGAAGAGGGAGAGAAAGAAACGTTTCATGTCAGGCATCCTTATGAATAAAAAGGATAAGCCTGGAGGATGACCGCAGAATTTGCCTTAAGGATAACCTGAAAGTGAAAGCCGGGTGGCGGCTACGCCTTACCCGGCCTAAAAACCGACAAAAGATTGAGTTATCAAGTTGTTGATATTTATGGTTAATAAAAAATAAATTTGCACAAACTTGGACAAATAACATTAATTGTGTAAGTTTTAAGTATGCGATTACGCCACGTTGTTTACAGCCAGGATGTGACCCATGAGCACTTTGCCCTCTGTCGTGAGTCGGTTTGTTGAGTACTACGCCGCACTGGATAGCCAGCCGCCGTCCGCGCTGGTCGGGCTTTACCATTCAAATGCCACGCTTGTCGATCCGTTTGGCGAGCACGACGGTATCTTTGCGCTTCAGCGCTATTTCACCCATCTGCTGGCCAACGTCGAGAACTGCCGTTTTTCTATCGACCCGCCGCTCTGCAGCGGGAACCGGTTTGTTGTCACCTGGGTGATGCACTGGTCGCATCCGCGCATTGCCGGAGGCGAACCGCTCGATCTGCCGGGGTGCTCGGTGGTGGAGACGGAAAACGATCTCATCACCCACCAGCGCGACTACTACGATGCGGGAGAGATGATCTACGAACATCTTCCTCTGCTGGGCTGGGCGGTACGCGGCGTGAAGCGGAGGGTCAAATCATGAAGACGGTACTGATTACCGGTGCTAGTTCGGGCATTGGCGCCGGGCTGGCGAAATCCTTCTCCGCTGACGGCTATCATGTGATTGCCTGTGGGCGCGATCCGGCGCGTCTGGAAGCGCTGCATCAGACCTGCCCCAATCTCACCGTTCGCCTGTTCGATATGACGGACCGGGAGGCCTGCCGACAGGCGCTGACCGGCAGCTACGCCGATTTGATTATTCTCTGCGCCGGTACCTGCGAATACCTCGACGGTGGCGTGGTGGATGCGGCGCTGGTGGAGCGGGTCATGAACACCAATTTCCTCGGGCCGGTCAACTGCCTTGAGGCGCTGCAGCCGCAGCTGGTTCGAGGCAACCGCGTGGTGCTGGTGAGCTCGATGGCCCACTGGCTGCCTTTCCCCCGCGCAGAGGCCTACGGTGCGTCCAAAGCGGCGCTGAGCTGGTTTGCCGAAAGCCTGCGCCTGGACTGGGAGCCAAAAGGGATTACCGTCACGGTTGTCTCTCCGGGCTTCGTCGATACGCCCCTGACGCAAAAAAATGATTTTGCCATGCCGGGTCGGGTGACCGTCGATGAGGCGGTGAAGGCGATCCGTATCGGGCTGGCGGCCGGGAAAATGCACATCGCGTTTCCTGCCGGATTTGGCTTCATTTTGCGGCTGCTCTCAGGGCTGCCTGCTTTTCTTCAGCGCACGCTGCTGCGCAGGATGGTGCGTTCATGAACATTGCAATTATCGGCAGCGGCATTGCCGGGCTGACGTGCGCCTGGCGACTGGCCGGGCACCATCAGGTGACCCTGTTTGAAGCGGGATCCACACCGGGCGGCCATACCGCAACGGTTGACGTGACGACGCCACAGGGCACATACGCGATCGATACCGGGTTTATCGTCTACAACGACCGCACCTATCCGCGCTTTATGGGCCTGCTCAGCGAGCTGGGTATCAGCGGGCAAAAAACCCAGATGAGCTTTTCAGTACATAACCCCGAGACGGGTCTGGAATACAACGGGCACACCCTGACGTCGCTGTTTGCCCAGCGCCGAAATCTCGTCAATCCGACATTCTGGCGGCTTCTCGGTGAAATCGTCCGCTTCAATCGTCTGGCAAAACAGGCGCTGGACGGGGAAGTGGACCCGAACGCCACGCTGCAGACGTTTCTGGACCAGCACGGCTTTACGCCGTTTTTTGCGCGCCACTATATTCTGCCGATGGGGGCCGCCATCTGGTCATCCTCGCTGCAGGAGATGAAGCGTTTCCCGCTGCCGCTTTTTTTACGTTTCTTCCAAAACCACGGTCTGCTGGATATCACCCATCGCCCGCAGTGGTACGTGGTGCCGGGCGGCTCGCGAGAGTATATCCGCGCGATGCTGGACAAACTGGGCGATCGGCTGACGCTGCATCTCAATTCACCGGTTCAGCGGGTGAGCCGCCACGAGGACGGGGTCACGCTCCAGCTTGAAAACGGCAGCCATACCTTCGACCAGGTGATATTTGCCTGCCACTCCGGCAGTGCTCTGGCGATGCTTGACGACCCGACCTCCGCAGAGCGCGAGGTGCTGGGCGATATCGGCTGGCAGCGCAACGAGGTGGTGTTGCACAGCGACCCGCGCTGGCTGCCGGTGCGGCCGCGCGCCTGGGCGAGCTGGAATTACCGGCTGAGTGCGCAGGAGCAGGCCAGCGCCTGTGTGACCTACAACATGAACATTTTGCAGGGGTTGCCTGCGGGCAGTCCGCTGTTCTGCGTCACCCTGAACCCGGACGCGGCGGTGGATGAGCGCTTCGTTCTGCAACGCTTCGTTTATGAGCATCCGCTGTTTAACCCGCAAAGCTGGCGGGCGCAGGCGCGGCGCGGCGAGATCAACGGTCACCGGCGGAGCTGGTTCTGCGGAGCCTATTGGTACAACGGTTTTCATGAAGACGGCGTGCGCAGCGCGCTGGACGTGGTCAACGCGATAGCGGCCGGAGAGGGGAACTGAGATGAACAGCTGCCTCTATCACGGCGTATTGCGCCACCGCCGCCTTCAGCCGAAAACCCATGAATTTCGCTACAGCGTCTTTATGGCCTGGCTGGATCTTGATGAGCTGCCGCTGCTGGCGTCTGTCGGCGTGCGCCGCAATCGCTTTGCCGCCGCCGCGTTCCATGACGCGGATTATCCGCTCGGCACGCCGCTCAAAGAGAACGTGCTCAGCAGGCTGGAGAGCCTGACCGGGGAACGGCCGGACGGGCGGGTCATGCTTCTTACGCAGTTGCGGTATTTCGGGTTTCATTTTAACCCGGTCAACTTTTACTACTGCTATGACGGGAAGGGGACTCTGCGCTGGGTACTGGCGGAGGTTCGCAACACGCCGTGGAACGAGCGTCATTATTACGCCGTCGACGGGCAACATGCCCAGCCCACGGAAAAAGCGTTTCACGTTTCCCCCTTCAACCCGATGGACATGATCTACCACTGGCGCTTCAACGATCCGGATAACACGCTGCATATGCACATTGAAAATCATCAGGAAGCGAAGGTGTTTGACGCCACGCTCGCCCTGCGCCGGGAGCCGCTGACCCGTCCGGCACTGCGCGCGCTGCTGCTGCGCATCCCGCTTATGACCCTGAAAACCGTTTTCGCCATTTACTGGCAGGCGCTGAGGCTGTGGCTCAAGCGCGTGCCGCTGTATAACCATCCCGTCAGCAGGAGTGAACGCTCATGACCGATCCCGTCTTTGCGTTAGAACCCGATATCCCGCGCAACGTCCGCCTCGCGCGATGGCTGCTGTTTCGTCTGTTAAGCGGCATCCGCGGTGGTTCGCTCACCCTGCGTGAAGGGGCGCAGACCTTCCATTTTGGCGAGACATCCTCCGCGCTGCACGCCGACGTGCAGATCCTCACGCCCGCCGTCTACTGGCGCGTCTTAACGGGCGGGAGCCTTGCCGCCGCTGAAGCCTGGATGGACGGCGAATGGGAAACCGCGCAGCTCACGCCGCTTCTGCAAATCCTGGCCCTCAACGGCGAGGTGCTTGGCCGTCTTGAGAAAGGGTTCCGGCTGCTTGGCCGACCGCTGGAGCGTTTGCGCCACTGGACGCGGCGTAACTCCCGCGCGCAGGCGCGTGAAAATATTGCCGCCCATTACGACCTGGGCAACACCTTCTATGCCCATTTTCTGGACAGGGAACTGCTTTACTCCAGCGCGCTCTTTACCGCAGACGAGCAGGATCTCACGACGGCTCAGCAGGCCAAAATGGCGCGCCTGTGCGACCAGCTGGCGCTTAGCGAGGCCGACCACCTGCTGGAAATCGGCACCGGCTGGGGGGCGATGGCGGAATACGCGGCCCGTCATTATGGCTGTCGGGTGACTACCACCACGCTGTCGCAGGAGCAATACGTCTGGGCAACCGAGCGGATCGCCCGCGCCGGGTTGCAGGATCGTGTTGAGGTGCTGCTCTGCGACTATCGCGACCTCACCGGGCAGTACGATAAGCTGGTCTCAATAGAGATGATTGAAGCCGTCGGGCAACGCTATCTGCCTACATTCTTCCGGACCTGTCAGGCGCGGCTGCGCCCGGGGGGACGAATGGCGATTCAGGCCATCACCATTCAGGACCAGCGCTATCGCGACTACAGCAAAAGCGTCGATTTTATTCAGCGCTACATTTTCCCCGGCGGCTTCCTGCCGAGCATCACCGCGATGAACGAGCTGATGACGCGCCACACCGATTTCGTGGTGCGCAATCTCTTCGACATGGGGCCGGACTACGCCCGCACGCTGGCGCACTGGCGGCAGCGCTTTGTCCACGCCTGGCAGGAGATTGAAAAGCTCGGCTTTGATGAGCGGTTCCGCCGCATGTGGCTTTATTACTTTGGCTACTGTGAAGCCGGGTTTAACGCCCGCACCATCAGCGTGGTGCAGCTGACCGCAGAGCGCGTATGAGACGATATCTTCAGGTCTTCCTGCTGGCCGTCGCGTTCGATCTCTACTGGGCGCTGGTGGTGCTCTTTCGCGAACAGGGCCTGATTATCTGGCTCGCGCTGGCGATCCTGGCGTGCCTGCTCTTGCCGTCTGTATACCGTTTTTACGCCATTGGGCTGGCCGCGGCGGGCAGTTTGCTGGATACGCTCTGGGCGCTGACGGGGCTGATCGCCTTCACGGGTGATGCCCTGATGCCGCTATGGATGGTGGCATTATGGCTGATGTTCGCCACCGTCTGGACGCAGCTTACGCGCACCACCACGTTGCCCGGCTGGCTGCTCACCCTGCTGGCCGCCGTGGGAGGGCCGGTGGCGTACCTGATTGGCGAGCGGCTGGGTGCCATCACGTTTCTGGAGCCGACCTTTATCGTCGTCAGCTGGATGGCGCCGGGCTGGCTGGTGTTGATGCTGTTTTTCCACCTGCTGATGGGGAGACAAAAATGAGAGCTGCGGTTTTGTTGCTTTGTCTGGCGCTGGTTGTTCCTGTTGCCCAGGCCACCGACTGGCTGGCCTGGCGGAAGGTGGGTGACGCCACGCTCACCTGGGGGCCATTCACCGTCTATACCTCCCAGCTGCGTACGCCGGACGGGCGTTACGGTCGGGAGAACCAGGATCAGGCGCTGATTATTACCTATGCGCGCGATATCGATCGCGATGAGCTGGTCGAGGCGACACGCGACCAGTGGCAGGCGCAGGGGATCCTGCAACGGGAACCCCGAAGCGAAGCCTGGTTACAGATGCTCCGCTCTCTGTGGCCGGATGTCCGGCCGGGCACACAGCTGGCGTTTGTGCTCGACGACGGGCAGGGGCAGTTCTGGTATCGCGCGTCAGCGGCGCAAAAAGCCTTTATTCCACTCGGACCGCGTCAGTCAGAAGCGTTCAGCACCCGCTTCCTGGCCATCTGGCTCGATCCTCGCACGCAATACCCTGAGCTGCGTCAGCAGTTAATCGGAGGCCAAAAATGAAACGTATCCTGATGATGGCGCTGGCATTGACGATGCTGCTGGCAGGCTGTAGCACGGAGGTGACCGAGTATCGCCAGCAGCAGCCGCGGCTGGATATCTTCCACTTCTTCCAGGGCAAAACCGAAGCGTGGGGGATGGTACAGGATCGCAGCGGCAAGCAGATCCGCCGCTTTCACGTTGAGATTGCAGGGGACGTTATCGGCGATACGCTGACGCTGAACGAGCACTTTGTGTACGACGATGGCGAGAAGCAGCAGCGGGTCTGGCATATCCGCCGCGTGGGAAGCGAGCGCTACGAAGGCACGGCGGGGGATATTGAAGGGGTAGCAACGGGGCAGGCCGCCGGCAACGCGTTCAACTGGCATTACAGCATGAACGTGAAGGCCAACGGCAGCACCTGGCTACTGAACTTTGACGACTGGATGTACCTGCAGGATGAGACGCATCTGTTCAATAAAACCGAGATGAAGAAACTGGGCGTCACCGTCGCCACGGTGACGCTGTTCTTTACCCGTAAGACCTCAGCTTAGTCGCGGACGCTGCCGGTTTTGCTGCTGGAGTAGATGAAGTACAGGGCAATCCCCAGGCATACCACCGCGCTCAGACGGCTCGGTGAAAACGAAATGGCGGGATTGCCCAGCCAGCCAAAGTTATCAATCAGCATACTCATGGCGAGCTGGCCGAATATCACCGCCACCGTGGCGACGGCGGTGCCGATGCGCTGCACCGCCACGACCATAATCACGATATAGGGCACGCCAAACATCGCCCCGAGGAGCTGCCATTTCGGCACGTCCAGCAGCGTGACCGCCTGCTTAGGCTCAAAGAAGAAAATGAGCAGGGCGGTCACCAGCGCGCCGACGGAAAACGTTAGAAACGCGCTCTTGAAAACGCCCACGCTGCTGCCGAGCTGCCCATTAATTGCGGCCTGTATGCTCAGCGTCGCGCCGCCGCAGATGGCCAGAATTATCATCATCAGTGTCATGTGTTTACCCCTTTGCGACCAGTACCAGTGCGGCAATAATAAAAACCAGCGCCACGATGCGTCTTGCGTTTATCTTCCTGTGCGGCGTACCCAGCAGGCCAAAGTGGTCAATGATCAGGCTTTTAAAAACCTGACCTGCCAGAATGCCAATCATCGTCAGCGCGATGCCGATAGTCGGCGTGGCGAGCGTCAGTATGACGACGTAGATCGGACCCAGCACCCCGCCGAGGAGCTGCCAGCCGGGCTGCGCGAAAAACGACGGGCTGTTGCGCGGGCTGAAAAACAGCATCAGCAGAAACGTCAGCGCGGCGCCGACGCCAAAAATGCTGAACGTCGCCCATAAATCCCCGACTTTTCCCCCCAGGGGGCCCAGCAGTCCCGCCTCGACGGAGAGGCCCATCCCGCCAGCAATCACCAGTAAAATCAAAACCAACTGCATTCTTCTTCCTCCGTTTTCAGGCGAAGAAGATTACGTGGGTTGTGCAATGAGAAAAATGCCATAATGGTGGAAACACCTTTGCAGGATATGCATTAATGGTTGACGCCAGCAACATCAACATCCGCGCGCTGCTGATCTTTATCGACGTGTATGAAGCGCAGAACTTCTCCGTCGTGGCGCGGCGGCAGGGGATATCGGCCTCGCAGATATCGCGCGTGATCCACCAGCTCGAGGATGCGCTCGGGCAGCAGCTTTTCTATCGCAATACGCGGGCCGTCATTCCCACGGAAAGCGGTCATCTGTTTATCCGTTACGCCCGGTCAATGGCGGAGAATCTTGAAGAGGCGCGCCGGGAGCTGGACGCGCGTGCGGTGGAGCCGTCCGGTGCGATCCGCATTAACGGACCGGTGTTTTTCGGCCAGAAGCACATAGCCCCAGGACTTCCCGGCCTGTCGGCACGCTATCCTCGCCTGAGCGTAGAGCTGACGCTGACCGATGATTTCATTGACCCCCACCGTGATGCGGCAGATCTTATCTTCCGCATTGGCGTGCTGACGGACTCGTCGTTTCGCGCGCGGGTGTTTGGGCAGCAGGTGTACCATCTGGCCGCGTCGCCAGACTACGTGCGTAAACACGGTGCGCCAGAAGTGCCGGACGATCTGAACCACCATCATTGCCTGGTGTATCGCGGATCGTCAGGGCCTAACCGCTGGCTGTTGCGCAGGGCGGGCGAGGCGTGGACACACTATCCCGTGACGCCATTGATGACCTCGAATAATGCGGAAGCGTTGCTGGCTGCGGCGCTTGGCGGGATGGGGATTGTGCTGTTTCCGGACTGGCTGGTGAGCGAGCCGCTCCAGCGCGGTGAGCTGATTCCGCTCCTGCCCGCGCTGGAGTGCGCCATCACTACGGAACAACAGGCTATCGCGGCGATCTACCCTGATGCCCGACATCCGCCCCTGAACGTCAGGGCGGTGATTGATTATTACGTCGAGCGCTTTGGTACGCCGCCGTACTGGCAGCGTAAGGGGATTACGCGCCAAGCTCCTGGCGGATAATTTCTGCGCCAGCGCTGAGTGCTTTAAGCTTGCCGTTGGCAACCTGACGGGAGAGGGGCGCCATGCCGCAGTTGGTTGACGGGTACAGCTTGTCGGCGTCGACAAACTGCAGCGCTTTTCGCAGCGTATCGGCCACTTCCTCCGGCGTTTCAACCGTGTTGGTTGCCACGTCGATCGCCCCAACCATCACTTTTTTACCGCGGATCAGCTCCAGCAGATCCATCGGCACGCGGGAGTTGTGGCACTCCAGGGAGATGATGTCGATGTTAGAGGTCTGCAGCTTAGGGAAGGCCTCTTCGTACTGGCGCCACTCCGAGCCGAGCGTCTTTTTCCAGTCGGTATTGGCCTTGATGCCGTAGCCGTAGCAGATGTGGACCGCGGTTTCGCACTTCAGCCCTTCAATGGCGCGCTCCAGCGCGGCGATGCCCCAGTCGTTGACCTCATCAAAAAAGACGTTAAACGCCGGTTCATCGAACTGGATAATGTCCACGCCTGCGGCCTCTAGCTCTCGCGCTTCCTGGTTAAGGATTTTGGCAAATTCCCAGGCCAGCTTTTCGCGGCTTTTATAGTGCGCGTCATACAGGGTGTCGATCATGGTCATCGGCCCCGGCAGGGCCCATTTGATCGGCTTGTCCGTGAGCTGGCGCAGGTACTTTGCATCGTCGACGAAGACCGGTTTCTGACGCGCAACCGCGGAAACCACGGTCGGCACGCTGGCGTCATAGCGGTTACGAATGCGCACCGTCTGGCGGTTCTCAAAATCGACGCCGCTCAAGTGTTCAATAAAGGTGGTGACGAAGTGCTGGCGGGTCTGTTCCCCGTCGCTGACGATATCGATTCCCGCGCGGATCTGCTCATCCAGAGACAGGCGCAGCGCATCCTGCTTGCCTGCCAGCAGTTCCTGATCCTGTAACTTCCACGGTGACCAGAGCGTCTCAGGTTGCGCAAGCCAGGTCGGCTTTGGCAGGCTGCCAGCCGTTGAAGTCGGGAGCAATGTTTTCATAATAAAAGACCTTTTTTAATGTATTAAAGCGTGTAGTTATCAGACCACTGCTCAAGAATGTGTTTGTAAGGCTTAATAAAGTACTCTTCGGTAAACCGACCCTGTTCAATCGCCAGGCGGCTTCGCTCTTCCCGGTCATACACAATTTTGGTTAAGGAGTGATCCTGCTGGTTCAGATCCGGTCGGTAGCACAGCCCCGCCGCCGAGTTGGCGTTATAAATTTCCGGGCGATAGATCTTCTGGAACGTCTCCATCGTGCTGATGGTGGCGATCAGTTCGAGGTCGGTGTAATCACTCAGCAAATCCCCGGTAAAGAAGAACGCGAACGGCGCCACGCTGTGTTCCGGCATGAAGTAGCGCACGCTCAGGCCCATCTTCGCGAAGTACTGCTCCGTAAGCGATTCGCCATCCGGCTGGTACTCAACGCCCAGCACGGGGTGCTGGTTACCGGTGCGGCGATAGGTATCTTTGCTGGAGACGCTCAGGCAAATCACCGGTCCTTTTGTGAAGTTCTCTTTGTATTCCGGTGAACTCACAAAGTGGCGGAAGATATTGCCGTGCAGTTCGCCAAATTTTTCCGGAATGCTGAAGTGCTGCTGGTTCTTGTTGTGCTCCAGCAGCAGCACGCTGAAATCATAATCCCGCACGTAAGACGAGAAGTTATTCCCGACGATGCCAGGGATACGCTGGTTGTTTTTCTTGTCGACAATGGTGGTTTGCAGTATCTCAATGGCCGGGAACGGCTTTTCCGCGCCAATATTCAAATCGACAGAGATGATTTCCAGTTCAACCGCATAGCGATCGGCGTTTGGGTTATCCCAGCGCGCTAAGGCATTAAAGCGGTTGTTGATCATCACCAGCGTATTGCGCAGGTTCTCCTGACGCTTTTCCCCGCGCGCCAGGTTGGCGAAGTTGGTGGTCGTACGCGTATTTTCTGACGGGTTGTAATTCTCATCGAAGCAACTGCGCTTAAGGGTATATGTGAAAGCTTTGCTCATTGTGGTTATGCATCCTAAGTTCATGTTGCTAAGAAGTTACCAATGCATAATTTATGCCTGAGCCCGTGGCGCAGGGGAAGTGACTTAATTTCAATGCAACATGAGGCATTTTCATGTTTAGATACGAAAAGAAGAGTAGCGCGGGTGGCGACTGTTTAAAAAGTTTTACGCATTGCTGTAAAGGCTAATACGGAAAATATGGTGTATTACACCGTAATTATGCATCTGAATGAAAGCAATCTATTAACCCCGCAGTTACGATTAATTGATGTTGCTTATTTAATTTTATAGAAATATTTTTGGTATGAATTTTATATGTATTGTCAGCAATGTTGAGTTGTTTGTGGTTTTATTTATTTTGCGATCTTAAACATGATTTCTTGCTATCTCATAATTATTTAAGCGTGTAGCATTTACCCGACGAGTAAAATTCTGAGGATACCATTGTGTACTATCCAAACTCCATCAGTTGGCCAGTGATTCGCGAAGGGGGACTTCGACGCCTCAGGCTTGGAGAAATAAATTTAGCGAGTTCGCTCTTTGGGTATAGTATTTACTATCATAAAGTATGGATTCACCTTGAAAGTTATCTGCCTTTTAATCTTCAAAACCCTGGCCAGGCAATGAGTCCTGATGGAGAAATGTGGTTCAGGTCTGAAAAATATGAACATGACTTTTCTATGCCTGTTAGCCATCCAGTGACTGATGCTCAACATCTTTTTATGCATGAAATGATGCATGTCTGGCAGCATCAACGTGGTATGTGGGTGCGTATGCGTGGTGCTTTCTCCTGGGCTGCTGATTATACGTACAGTCTTGATAAGACTAACTTACTGGAGTACGGACTAGAGCAACAAGCTTCGATTGTCAGTGATTACTGGTTATTAAAAAGCTATGGTTTTTGGGGTAACAGTCATCTCTTTGATTATAGAAACTATGATCCTGCTGAACCAGTAACGATATTGATTAAAAAGTATGAACGTATTTTAGAGGGGTTTCCCGGTTGAGATATATATCACTGTTGCTGTCTGCCATTTTTCTGACGGGGTGTCCGGGTAAAGGAAAAGAAGGCGCTGCGTCTGGGGAAAGACAATCTATCTACGTTTATGATGGTCTGGTATGCTTTACAGTCGATAAAAAAGATATCATTAGTCGTTATGTACTGGCATCAAACGGCAAAGATTATTCTGAGTTATTAAAGGGAGACTTTTTAGCATTATCATATCCGAACACATGTTTTAACGTGAACTTAACTAAGGAAGGTGCGAATAAGCGGGGAAATTCTTCTCGGCTGACTCAGTCATTTCATTTCTTCATGTTTGAGCCGATTTTTTCTCCCGTAAATGCCTTGAATCAGCCTATTTAGACCGTT
>NZ_VDAF01000036.1:0-31345 GCF_019584525.1 Enterobacter sp. EC_50
ACTAGATCTGGTTGCTGCTCAGCTAAACAACAGACCGAGAAAGACACTGAAGTTCAAAACACCGAAAGAGATAATTGAAAGGGGTGTTGCATTGACAGATTGAATCTACAGCGGCTTTTTTTAATATGTCCCGTTCGTCGGTAACCCGCTTCAGCTCTTTCTGGAGACGGCGGATCTCGGCCTGAGCATCTGACTGTTCTTTATTAGCGGAAGAATCCGGACCGTACTTCTTTATCCAGGCGTAAAGGCTGTGGGTGGTGATATCGAGACGTGTTGCAACGCTGGCAACAGAATAACCGCGATCAACAACCTGTTTGACTGCTTCAGTTTTAAACTCTTCGGGATAACGCTTACCGCTCATGGGCACCTCTCTTTAAGCCATCTTAAATGACTCTGAGGTGTCTGTTAAACCCGTGGCGATTCACTCAGTGCTAAAGAATTGTTAAATGCTTCACGCTCGCACTGGTTAGTCGAGTCGATGCATTGGATGTTGGATACTGCATTTGGTGAAGATGCTTGCCGTAAACGAGCGGAAGAACGAGCAGAGAATTTCGCAAGGATCAGACAGATGTGTTTAAACATGCTAAAAAGTGAAACGACACTAAAAGCGAGTATTAAACACAAAAGAGCGATGTGCGCGATGGATCCGGAGTACCTTTTGAAGGTTCTGGGAAGCCTTTATTTACGGGAATGTTCATGATTTTTCCGTGGTTCCCAGACTTTATAGCCGTTACGTTCAACCTCTGCTTTTGCCGCTTTGGTTTTACCCGGTTCTGCTATCGAACGTAGGAGGATCAGCGTTTCAATAGCGAGTGATTCATGCAACATCATCTGTCCTGCCGGTGGGAATGTTACGCCAGATAGCGTTTCGGTTATTGCCTTCAGCTCATCGCGCAGTGAGCCAAAATCCGCATCTGAAGCACGGTCAAAAAGGTAATCCAGTTTGCGATTTACGTCGCTCAGCTGGTTGGTAACTATTTTCAACCCGGACTCCAGATCACCTGGGCCAGCTTCAAGGCAGCGCCGCAGATACTCTGACCGATTACCACCTGAAACCAGGTCTATATAGGCCAAAAGTTCATCTGATACTTTTGCGGTTATTGTTGGCATTCAGTCCTCACTTTGTGCATTTTTTAAACGAAAAAAGGGTGTCTAATACGGTGAAATCATAGTATTACCAAAGTAATAAATAAAAAATGTTTTAAATCAGTAAGTTATATTAGATTTGTAATACCTGGGTAATACCGCAGCATGGCTAAATTTTGTTTTTTTCCTTTTAAATCAGTGTGATAGCGTGATTTATCACGCTGCGTTAGGTGTATAGCAGGTTAAGGGATAAAAAATCATCTTTTTTTGGTAGGGCGATCTCCGTAGGTTAAGGGGCATTTGGCTAAAAAGCGTCCTATTCTTTGATGGTCATGCTTGCATGACCATCTGAGCAACCAAAACTACAAAAAACGTTTTGCCTTAGTGTTGGCAGACTACAAATAGACTACAAGAAGACTACAAAGAAACTACAAAAACCGTGACAGACTACAAAGAGACTACAAGAAAACTACAGATAAACTACAAAACTCGATTGACCCCTTCTTACGAGTGTTGTAGAGTCATTTTCATACAACGGAGGGGGTTATGAATAAACCAGCAGATCTGAAACCCCGCAACTTATCGGCTGCTGTCAGATTGCGCCTAAATGAAATCGAGAACTGGCTGGACAGAGGGCTAACGCGGCATGAAATTGCTGAAATCCTCGACAGCGAATACAGCTTTTCGGTAACAGCCAAAGGGCTTGAGATGGCACTGTATAGAACGCGGCAAAACCGAAAAAATGTATTGTACAATACACATGATAAGAGTAGCGCGAAGGGTGCAGCGGAAAGTGTATTGCACAATACACAACCGTCTGAGCCTGAAGCGCAGGAAAGTGAAAAAGCAGAGAGTCCCGGCATTATTGATAAAGAATTCTTCAATAAAATCGGTGAGGATTTCAACCCTAAGAAGTTCAACAAAAAATTCTGAGGTGATTTATGAAAGTAGCGGTAATTAATTACAGTGGCAGTGTTGGTAAAACCTTAATTTCATCTTACCTGTTAGCCCCGCGCCTGACTGGTGCAAAGTTCTATGCGGTAGAGACTATCAACCAGTCTGCTTCCGATCTGGGTATTGAAAATGTGACCAGTTTTAAAGGTGACGACTTCTCACGTTTGATTGAGGGGTAATGACTCCAACTTACTGATAGTGTTTTATGGGCTCCGTTTGGGAAACGGCAAATATTGTACGTTAAGGTTGTTTTTTGTACTGGCTGATATCAACCGGCCGCAAAGGTCGATACTTCCCTTCTGCCAGTTTTTTATTGTTTCTCCAGATATAATCTCCCGTCAGATTAATGTGCTCCCAGCCCAACGGAGACAAGTGTGACAGCAATTGCTCATTGAGATGTAGCCCCTTCCTCTTCAGCAGGTTAACGGCGTTCTCTATATATACGGTATTCCACAATGTGATCGCGGCGGTGATCAGCGTCAGTCCACTGGCCCGGTAACTCTGGTTTTCCAGACCTCGATCCCTTATTTCGCCCAGACGATGCATGAAAACGGCTCTGGCAAGGGCATTCCGGGCTTCCCCTTTGTTCAGACCTGCCTGAACTCTGCGACGCAGTGAAGGATCGCGAAACCAGTCCAGCATAAACAGTGTTCGCTCAATGCGGCCGATTTCCCTCAGTGCCTTGGCAAGCCCATTCTGTTTCGGATAACTGGCCAGCTTTTTCAGCATCAGAGAAGCGGTCACAGTTCCCTGCTTTATTGAGGTCGCCAGCCTCAGAATTTCATTCCAGTGGGTTTCTATCTCTTTGATATTCAGTTGAGTTGTGGAAATAATTGACTGTAGAGCCGGATATTTATCAGCCTTCCCCTGAATAAACAACCGCTTGTCATGAAGATCCCGGATCCTGGGTGCAAAAGCGAACCCCAGCAGATGCATCAGCGCAAAAACATGCTCCGTGAAACCTGCCGTATCGGTGTAATGTTCCGTGATTTCAAGATCACTTTCGTGATACAGCAGGCCATCAAGTACGTGGGTGGAATCACGAACACGGCTGATCACTTTGGTGTAAAACGGACTGTATTGGTCAGAAATGTGCGTATAAAACTGCACCCCCGGCTCCTGACCGTACTTCAGGTTGACCTGACCGGCATAGCGGCCATGGCTGCCAACCCGAAAATTCTGACCGTCAGAAGATGAGGTTGAACCGTCTCCCCATAATGCCGCCAGCGGACGTGACTTCTGGGCATTAACCAGTTCAGCCAGTGCAGCAGAGTACGTTTCATCGCGGATATACCATGCCTGCATGTTTTCCAGCGAAGCCCGCGTGGTTCCCGGACAGGACTCTGCCATTTTGGTCAGCCCCAGATTGATGCCGTCCGCCAGGATGGTGGTAAGCAGCAAACGGTTATCCTGCGGGCGGGTAAGCGGGTTCTTCAGATGGGTAAAATGTCGCGAGAAGGCTGTCCATCTCTCAACTTCATCCAGTATTTCTGTAATTTTTGGGTGTGGCAACATGTTGTAAATCAGGTCGGCCAGTGGTGATATTGTGGAAGGAACGCTGTTATCCAGCGGGGTGATCTTTAGACCTTTATCTGAAATATCCACATCGGGAAGATCCCCGGTAACGGCCATTGCGTTAACTTCCTCCAGGCGGGAGGCCAGCAGCGTCAGCCTTGCCTTAAGGTAAGCTTCGCAATCTGTTTCGACAGGTATATTTAACTGATTATTATTTAATAACTTTTCGAAATTATCTCCTGGCATAAGATAGTCATCGAAGTTTTTGTAGCGCCGGGAACCCCGGATCCAGATATCACCGGCCCGCAGCGCCCCCTTCAGCTCGTTCATTGCGCAAATTTCATAGTATTGCCGGTCAATACCTGAGGGGGTGATCACCATCTTTTTCCAGCTCTCAGGGATGAAATCCAGTGACGCTGATGAGGGAACCTTTCTTAGCTGCTTACGATACATTTCACGGATAGTATCGAGGGCATAATTAAGAGATAAGGCGGCCGGAGTGGCCCTCAGTTGCAGGGCCGATAACAACCGGGACGAATATTTGCGCAGCGTGCTGAATTTTTCGGTAATAAGATGAAGCGGTTCGAAATTATCCTTACGTGCAAGGAGCCGGGTTTCCTCCAAGCTGGCGGCAAAATCTTCCCACGGTAATATCTGTTCAACAGCAGACAGAGGATCTTCGCCTGCGTTGCGTGCATCCAAGATAGCCTGTCCAACGGAAACATACTGCCGTAATTTCTGCTGTATCAGCTTGCCCGTTTTCTGAAGGCGTTCGGCCTGCTGACGTTTTGCCCGGCTGAACATACTGCCCAGTATGCGTTCATGCAGTTCTATAATTTCATCAATGATTGTGGCTCTGGCCTCAGTCAGTACACAGACCATCGTTGCGTATCGACGAGCAGGGGAAAAATCAGCTAAATCCCGGCTGCTCATTTTGCGGCCTTCCCGCGCCAGTTTCAGCAGCCGGTTCTGATGAACTGTTTTATCCACGCCTTCCGGTAGCGCCAGTGCTTCAATGGCGTTAAGGCGGTCGATATGTTGCAGGACATTCTTTCCATTGATCTTTCCCGGAGGCTGAAGCAACCACGTCAAACGGGAGATTTGTTTTTCAGTTGTCACCAGTAGCGCATCAAGCGCTGATTTATGCGTGATACTAAGATGCGCATTCAACGTGGTGTAAACCGCTTTATCACCCAGTGTCATTGCTTCAGCACAGGTACGTTCCACAACATCAATACCAGGAATAATAATTCGCTGTTGATGCAGACGCTTCAGTAATTCCTCGGCGATAAGTATGCCCCGATCGGTCCTGGTAGACAGAGGGAGCAGATGCTGGATGCATTCTTTCTGAAGTGCCCCATTAAAGGCTTTCAGTTCCAGATACCGATACAGTTCCCCCAGGTGCTCGCGCCGGGTGGTATCACGGCCGGAAATATATTCCTGCCAGAGTTCTGCTGAAAGTTTAAGGCGGTTGCCGATGACTCTGAGCAATTCTGCCGGTGGAGACGATTTTTTATCCGGAGCAAACCCGATATTTTTCAGATAGCAAAGAAGGACGGCGAAACCAAACCGGCTGGCCGGTTTACGATGAGCATTAATAAATGCCAGATCCTGCTCACTGAAATAGGCCATTCGGGTCAGCGTTAACTCATCGTCCGGTAATGCCAGTAATGATTCTCTTTCCGACAGAGAAAGAATCTGCCTCCTTGCCATATAGTTTTCCTCGTAAATTATTCAGTACGGTATTTTTAACAAAACCAGATATCGCATAAGGGTACACCCTGACGCCATATTCAAAACGTGACGGCACACGATGAATGACATAACCTATATGCGATAGATTAAATGCAATAACTTAAATGCGATAACGTGGTGGAAAAATGTTCATCAGAGCTTATTTAAGGGCATCGACGGAAGATCAGTTCGCCGATCGGGCAAAAGAGATGCTGGAGCAGTTTGTTCAGGAGCGGGGACATAAAATAGCCAGTTACTACCGGGAGAACATCAGCGGTACAAAACTTGACCGCCCGGAACTGGGGCGCTTACTGATGGACAGTCACCGCAATGATATTTTACTGGTCGAGCAGATAGACCGTCTGACCCGTCTGAGCAACAGCGACTGGATGACGCTGAAAAAGCAAATCGAGCAACACGAGCTGCGGATTGTCAGCCTCGATGTACCCACCTCATGGCAGGCGCTGTCAGATAAAGATCCTTCGCAGGCTGACCCAATCACCCGCGCCGTGATAACCGCCATCAATAATATGCTTATCGACCTGATGGCCTCGATGTCGCATAAGGACTGGCTGAGCCGCCGCCATCGGCAGAAGCAGGGAATTGAACGGGCACATACGCTGGGAAAATACCGGGGCAAACAGGCCGATCAGGAACGACATAAGAAAGTTCTGTATTACCGACAGGTCAAGAAACTGAGCATAAGAGAAACTGCTGAAGCCACCGGTTACAGCACATCTCAGGTCTGCAGGATTCAGGCCCTGTTCAGGCCTGAAAATTAAGCACATTTTCTGAGGCTGGAAATCAACTCATGCTGACAGCCTGAGCCTGTTGGCATGGTAAGCAATGTGCTCACCAATAAAGCTGGAAATGAAATAATAGCTGTGGTCGTAACCAGTATGATATCGGAATGATGTGTTGATGTTCATCTCGTTGCACACTCTTTCAAGACTTTTAGTGCGTAACTGATCTTCATAAAAGGCGTCACTTAATCCCTGGTCAATAAAAATTTCTGGTAATTTCGCACCCTGTAAAATGAGACTGACGGGATCGTAGTGCTCCCACGTTTTTTTATTTTCACCCAGGTACGCGGTGAATGCCTGTTGTCCCCATGGCACCTGAGAAGGTGACACTATTGGTGAAAATGCCGATACACTCACATATTCATCAGGATTTCGCAGCGACAGAACCAGCGCTCCCAGCCCCCCCATGGAGTGACCGGATATTGATTTCCTTGATGTTACAGGTAAATGCTCCATGACAACATCCGGAAGCTCATGGAGAATATAGTCATACATCCTGTAATGCGTGTTCCACGGATGTTCCGTCGCGTTCAGATAAAATCCGGCACCCTGGCCCAGATCGTAGCTGTCAGCATCTGCGACATGCTCTCCACGGGGACTGGTATCAGGAACAACGACGATGATGTTGTTCCTGGCGGCATAATGCTGCATACCCGATTTGGTGATGAAATTCTGCTCCGTACAGGTCAGACCCGAGAGCCAGTACAGGACCGGCAGTTTTTCTGTTGCTGCTTTGGGGGGAAGATAAACACCGAAATTCATCCCACAATTAAGTGTTTGTGAATTATGGCGGTATACGTTTTGCCAGCCGCCAGCGCTGGCATGCTGCTCGATGAGTTCCATCAGCCTCTGTCTCATGGTTATTTCCCCTGACAGGGAGTCAGGGGAAGTCTCTTTATAGCCGGACGTCAGATGAACGTATAAGCCGTGATTTTGTTACCCGCAGGGTCTCGCAGGTAGGCTGCATAGGCTCCAGGGAGATGGCTGCGCGGGCCAGGCTGACCTTCATCTTTCCCTCCGGCGGCAAGGCCCGCGGCGTGGAAAGCATCAACTTCTTCCGGACTTGCAGCTGCAAAGCCGACAGTAACGCCGTTGGCCGATGGCGCTTCACCGTTGCCCGGATGTGCAATAATAAAGGCTGGCTTTTCGCGACCATAAAGTACCCAGCCATTGCCAAACGGGCCGAGGTTATTGATGCCAAGCGTACCGAGGACAGCATCGTAAAAATCAGCGGATTTTTCAACATCGGATGCACCGATGAAGACGTGGGAAAAAACGTCATTACCAGAAATTACAGGTGTTGCCATGATCCATTTCCTTCAGTTGGTTTGACTCAGTTAAGACGCTATCAGTAACGGATTACCGTACGGATTGATTTACCTTCATGCATAAGATCGAAGGCCTCATTGATTTCATCCAGCGTCATCGTGTGGGTAACAAATGGCTCCAGTTCAATTTCACCCTTCATGGCATCTTCTACCATGGCCGGAAGTTGCGTACGGCCTTTCACTCCGCCGAAAGCAGAACCTTTCCATACGCGCCCGGTAACGAGCTGGAATGGACGGGTGGATATCTCCTGCCCGGCGCCGGCCACGCCGATGACAATGGACTGGCCCCAGCCACGGTGAGCACTTTCCAGCGCCGCACGCATAACGTTGACGTTACCGATACATTCAAAAGTGTGGTCAATGCCCCATTTGTTGATTTCAAGCAGCACATCTTTAATCGGTTTGTCATGGTCGTTCGGGTTGATGCAGTCGGTTGCACCGAACTGACGGGCAAGTTCGAATTTGGCCGGGTTGGTGTCGATAGCGATAATGCGTCCTGCTTTTGCCTGGCGAGCCCCCTGAACGGCAGCCAGACCGATTGCGCCAAGACCAAAAATAGCGACAGAATCTCCAGGCTGTACTTTCGCTGTGTTGTGAACAGCGCCAATCCCGGTAGTCACGCCACAGCCCAGCAGGCAGACGTGTTCATGGTTTGCCTCCGGGTTAATTTTTGCCAGAGAAACCTCGGCCACTACCGTATACTCACTGAAGGTGGAGCATCCCATGTAGTGGTAAAGAGGCTGGCCATTGTAAGAAAAGCGGGTGGTTCCGTCAGGCATCAGTCCTTTTCCCTGAGTTTCGCGAACCGATACACAGAGGTTCGTTTTCCCGGACTGACAGAATTCACACTCCCCGCATTCGGCGGTGTAAAGCGGAATCACATGGTCTCCCGGCTTCACGCTGGTCACGCCTTCACCGACCTCCACGACGACACCGGCCCCTTCGTGGCCGAGAACCACCGGGAAAACGCCCTCAGGATCGTTCCCGGAGAGGGTAAAGGCATCGGTGTGGCAGACACCGGTGTGGGTATTTTTAATCAGCACCTCGCCTTTTTTAGGTGGTGCAACATCAATTTCAACAATCTCCAGGGGCTTCCCTGGTGCAAATGCAACGGCAGCACGTGATTTCATATGTAAATTATCCTCAATGTGATGGCTTAGCTATTTAAGATAGGCGCGAACCAGTTCAATCGTATCGTCAACGGATTTACTGATTTCATGGCTGTAGCTGTCATTCTGGTCAAAGGTTTCCCGTATGTGGCTCTCGAGCACCTCTGCCATAAGACCGTTAGCTGCTCCGCGAACGGCAGCTATCTGCTGAAGAATGGAACGGCATTCAGCACCATTTTCCAGCGCTCTTTCCAGAGCATCAATCTGACCCCGAATGCGGCGAACACGGGTAAGGACCTTTTTTTTCTCTTCAGGAGTACTGGGCATTATTTACCTCACCATTTTTGATTTTATATACTATAGTGGAGTATATAATTATCGTCAATGCATACTCCACTATAGTATAACTAAGAATAAACATAACTACCTTTATTTACGATATAAATCATATATTTATATTATTTTTGGCTGTGATACTGTCGGAAGGAAAGTTACTACAAAAATGATATCTACCGATACGGGATTTGGGGCATAGGCGGTTCTGTTAAATTTCGCCAGATATTGGCTCATCATTGATGGTCAAAAAATGAGCCTAACGTACAATAATTTTCGATATCCAAACTGACCCCTTTATGTTCAGATAATGTCCAATGACTTTGTCATGCAGTTCTCCCTTCAGGCGTGATTCATAAAGCGGCCAGTCATCCGTCATCCATACCACGACCTCAAAGGCCGACAGCAGGCCCGGAAGACGCTCCAGCGTGGCCAACGTGCGTTCACCGAATACGTGCGCCACAACCGTCCTCCGTATCCTGTCATACGCGTAAAACAACCAGCGCTGGCGTGATTTAGCGCCGACGTAACCCCACTGTTCGTCCATTTCCGCGCAAACAATGACGTCACTGCCCGGTTGTATGCGTGAGTTTACCGACTGCGGCCTGAGTTTTTTAAGTGACGTAAAATCGTGTTGAGGCCAACGCCCATAATGCGTGCACTGGCGCGACATCCGACGCCATTCATGGCCATATCAATAATTTTCTGGTGTGTACCGGGCTGAGAGGCGGTGTAAGTGAACTGTAGCTGCCATGTTTTACGGCAGTGAGAGCAGAGATAGCGCTGATGTCCGGCAGTACTTTTACCGTTACGCACCACGCCTTCAGTAGCTGAGCAGGAGGGACAACTGATGGAGATGGAAGCCACGGGAGCACCTCAAAACCACCATCATACACTAAATCAGCAAGTTGGTAGCATTACCTGGAATGCCTAGACTGTAAACTGCAATCGATACATGCTCTAAAACCATCGATAATGAATAAGCACATTAACCACCTGTTATGCAATTTGCATTGAGCATATGCCAGACATGCGAGGAGGGTTGCCAAGAGTCGCCTATTTATATGCGCCCTATTTTCTCACCAATTTCTTGAATAAATGACATAACGTTTTTTTGAATCGAAGTTCGATAAACTCGATTAACTATTTATTATTTAATATGTGCCAACATAAAAATCAGAATGGTAAAAGCTAATCAATCCCACAATAAGTTTAATGATGCTTATTGTAGAATCATCCTCTTCCATTTTTGCATTGCTTTTAGATAAAGCTATTGGCTTATCAAAAGCATGTTGTAATCGTACAGCTAAGAACAAGTGCTTCAAGTCTACTTATTAAAATGTACCTTTGAAAAAGTAGACTTTCTGCGGTACGCTCTGACAGTAAGTTTGCCCCCGATTTTTTACGCAGCGCGCCGGACGGAGCCCGACATGATCCTGATTCCCGATGACGAACCGGAGCTGAGTCTGCCCGCAGCCAGTGAGGAATTCCTGCCGGCGCTGTCAGGTGAGAATGCCCCGGTCAGCCCGGCCCGGGCCTACCTGCTTTCACTCAATTCCCACCGCAGCCGGCAGACCATGGCCTCGTTCCTGAACATCGTCGCCGTTATGCTCGGAGCTGCCTCCCTGGAGTCCTGCAGCTGGGGCAGCCTGCGGCGCCATCACGTGATGGCCGTGACCGAACTGCTGCGCGACACCGGCCGGGCCACCGCCACCGTCAACACCTATCTTTCGGCACTCAAGGGCGTGGCGAAGGAAGCCTGGATGCTCAGGCTGATGGACGTGGAGAGCTTCCAGCACATCCGGGCGGTCCGTAACCTGCGCGGCAGCCGTCTTCCGCGCGGCCGGGCCCTGCCGCCGGAGGAGATCCGGGCGCTGTTCGGTGCTTGCGAGGCCGATGACTCCAGCATTGGGGTGCGCGATGCGGCGATGCTGGGTGTCATTCTCGGCTGCGGCCTGCGACGCTCGGAGGCCGTGGGGCTCGATTTGTGTGACATTGTCACAGATGAGCGGGCGCTCAGGGTACTGGGTAAGGGGAACAAGGAAAGGCTGGCCTATATGCCGGCGGGCACCTGGCAGCGGCTCAGAAAGTGGATCGATGACGTGCGGGGAGAAAAAGACGGGCCGCTGTTCACCCGTATCCGCCGCTTTGACACCCTGACGAACGACCGGCTTACCGACCAGACGGTGTACCATGTCCTGCAGGTGCGCCAGCGCCTGGCTGGGATTGCAAAATGCGCACCGCACGATTTAAGGCGAACCTTTGCGACCTCCATGCTGGATAACGGCGAGGACTTAATCACTGTAAAGGATGCCATGGGGCATGCCAGCGTCACCACCACCCAGCAGTACGATCGCCGCGGCGAAGCGCGCCTGCGCACGGCTCGTGACCGTCTGGATCTGATATGAACTTAATAACATACCAAGATGATAAGTTAACAAGATAGTGTGCAAAGATGCTCGCAGGCTGCGCGATTTTCTCGAATGGTTCAACAGTGGAACTTCCGTTAAAGTAGGTCTGCCGGTTATCCTGCTTCCCCTTCTGAACCGGGGTGGTTTGGATATGCGGGATGGCCGGTCCTTTTCGTTCTTTCGCCGGGTACCATATGTGATTTTGAGGGTTATGAAGCGTGAAAATCTTCTGCAACTTCAGAAAAGTAGCTGAGTAACCGGGTATCTCTCGCTGGCATACGTTCATGAGCCGGTGTTATCAGCCCCATCAGCAGAAAGCGGCCGCTATCCCACATGTGTTCTGTGTAAATGAGATAATGATCTGAGGTACGGTTGTAATTCTCTTGTCTGGCACTCCAGGTGAGCTGGAAATGCAGATTAACGTGAATATGCTGGACGTTAGCATCGACAGCGAATGGCGGGAAATCAAAGGGGGCGTCCCTTCCAAGGAGATTCGACGGTGCGCCAGTTGATTTATACGTGATGAACTCTGCCTGTAGCTGACTCTCCAGCTCAGGGTAAACGGCAAACGTGGGCTGGAAAAACGAATCCCACGTGACATGACTGTACTCAGCCGTTAACGCCATTTGGCCGCAGCCCTGTCGCCTGAATCCAGCAGGTGATTCATGGCCGAGAGGTTGATTCCAGAGTCACGCACTTCTGTCGTTCGCGTGATTTGATCAATCAGACTAAGGTAGTTTTTGGTCGCAAGACTGACCATCTTAATGGCCTTAAAGAACGCAAACTCAACAGAATTCCTGTCATACGACTGAATGATGTTTTTTTCCGGCAACATCAGAACAAAGGACTCTGCGATACCTGCGACATGGATAGTATGATTTCTGATGTCGCTGGCGACTTTGATAGCGCCGGAGAAATCGCTGTCTGCATACCGGGCCAGCTCAATGCGACTTGAGCGTAATTCTTCAGCTACGTCATTGAGAGCAACAGTGAGCTCGCTGATATCGGTTTTGTTGACTCTGGAGCCCATTTCGTAAACCCGTTCAACAATCGTAGGCTGACACGCAACCGCTTTGGGTTGCGGCTGGAAACTGGCAAGAACCAGTGCCACTGCGGCCTGCAAGTGCTGGATTTTAAATTTCACGACGACGGACTCCATAATCATCATCTCTCGACGAGGCGCTGCATTTTACTACTGAACTTAACTATATGCTAAAAAAAGTTGGTTGCATATGTGGCTGGCACAGCAAACAGGAAATTGAAATCCTCTATCTGGCCGTGGCTTTCAGGATTGCTGCCTGGAGTCTTTCAGCGGTTACGGCTTCCGGGAAAACCGTGATGGTATCAGGAGTCGCTCCGCTAACGGGCATGACGATGATCCCCGGCGTTCCGGTGAGTCCCAGCGCCTCAGCCAGGTTACTGTTTTTCTCCAGGGATGCGGTATGGTCGCCAGGAGCTGGGGTGGTCAGTCCCGCCTTTGACGCTGCTCCGTGAATATCCTCCGCCGTCAGTTTGCCTTCATTATGACCGGTGGCGTAGATGGCATTGTGATAGGTGACATAGGCCTGCGGCCCTTTCTTTTGCCAGACCGTCAGCCCCTGCTGTGCTGCCTGAAATGAAGCTTCCCAGCGACCACCAAAAATTGGCCACTCCTTAAAGTGGTAGCGGACGTCCGGCTGCGCTTTCATAACCTTCTCCAGCTCCGGCGCAAAGCGGCTGCAGAACACGCACTGGTAATCAAAGAATTCAATCACCGCGACTTTTGCATTTTCAGGCCCGTAAGCCGGTGTGTCCGGATCATGCAGAAGGTTCGCCTGATTCTCCATCACGCTGAGTGCAAACATTTTCTGCTTACGTACCTCCTGCTGTTCCTGCAGCTTTTGACTGACCGTCACGAGAATCTCCGGGTGGGAGATCAGATAGTCGGCAGCGATTTCTCCGATACGAGCCTCCTGCTCCGGACTGAATACCGCCTGAGGGGCCGAAGCGTGTGCCATTGAAGGGGTCGTCTCAGAATTCGGAAAATAAAGCACGCTAAGGCGTAGTCACCCCGTGACTCCCCCGCGCCGATGCAGCGAGCTTCGTTCCGTCTTGCAGTGACGCAATCAGCGGGCAGGAAACGTTCCCTTTCCGCGCATGGCAGGCGCACACCAGTTCAGACAGCACGGCCTCCATGCGTGCCAAGTCGGCCATCTTCTCGCGCACATCCTTGAGCTTGTGCTCGGCCAGGCCGCTGGCTTCCTCGCAATGGGTGCCATCCTCCAGCCGCAGTAGCTCGGCGATTTCGTCCAGGCTAAAGCCCAGCCGCTGGGCCGATTTCACGAACCGCACTCGTGTTACATCCGCCTCGCCATAGCGGCGAATGCTGCCATAGGGCTTGTCTGGCTCCGGCAGCAGGCCCTTGCGCTGGTAGAACCGGATGGTCTCCACATTGACCCCGGCCGCCTTGGCAAAAACGCCAATGGTCAGATTCTCAAAATTAATTTGCATATCGCTTGACTCCGTACATAACTACGGAAGTAAGCTTAAGCTATCCAAACCAAATTTGAAAGGACAAGCGTATGTCTGAACCACAAAAGTCTGAACCACAAAAGTCTGAACCACAAAACGGGCGCGGCGCGCTCTTCGCCGGTGGGCTGGCCGCCATTCTTGCGTCGGCCTGCTGCCTGGGGCCGCTGGTTTTGATCGCCTTGGGGTTCAGCGGGGCATGGATCGGCAACCTGACGGTGCTGGAACCCTATCGCCCGATCTTCATCGGCGCAGCGCTGGTCGCGCTGTTTTTCGCCTGGCGGCGCATCTACCGCCCGGCGCAAGCCTGCAAACCGGGTGAGGTCTGCGCGATTCCCCAAGTGCGAGCTACTTACAAGCTCATTTTCTGGATCGTGGCCGCGCTGGTCCTGGTCTCGCTCGGATTTCCCTACGTCATGCCATTTTTCTATTAATCACAGGAGTTCATCATGAAAAAACTGTTTGCCGCCCTCGCCCTCGCTGCCGTTGTTGCCCCCGTGTGGGCCGCCACCCAGACCGTCACGCTGTCCGTGCCTGGCATGACCTGCGCCTCTTGCCCGATCACTGTCAAGCACGCGCTTTCCAAGGTTGAGGGCGTGAGCAAGACCGACGTAAGTTTCGACAAGCGCCAGGCCGTCGTCACCTTCGACGATGCCAAGACCAACGTCCAGAAGTTGACCAAGGCGACCGAGGACGCGGGCTATCCGTCCAGCCTCAAACGCTGATCCGTTAACCGAACTCGGGAGCGACACATGGGACTCATCACGCGCATCGCTGGCAAAACCGGCGCGCTCGGCAGCGTCGTTTCCGCGATGGGCTGCGCCGCCTGTTTTCCTGCCATCGCCAGCTTTGGCGCGGCCATCGGACTGGGCTTCTTGAGCCAGTACGAGGGGCTATTCATTGGCATCCTGCTGCCGATGTTCGCCGGCATCGCGTTACTCGCCAATGCTATCGCTTGGCTCAATCATCGACAGTGGCGACGCACGGCGCTCGGCACGATAGGCCCGATCTTGGTGCTGGCAGCGGTGTTTTTAATGCGGGCTTACGGCTGGCAGAGCGGTGGACTGCTCTATGTCGGCCTGGCCTTGATGGTTGGGGTGTCGGTCTGGGATTTCATCTCGCCAGCACATCGCCGCTGCGGGCCGGACAGCTGTGAATTGCCAGAACAACGTGGCTGACGGCAACAGCCGTAGCCACCACAGAAAAGGAAAAATACATGACCACCCTGAAAATCACCGGGATGACCTGCGACTCGTGCGCGGCTCACGTCAAGGAAGCCTTGGAGAAAGTGCCCGGCGTGCAATCGGCGCTGGTGTCCTATCCGAAGGGCACAGCGCAACTCGCCATTGAGGCGGGCACGTCATCGGATGCGCTGACTACCGCCGTGGCCGGACTGGGCTACGAGGCAACGCTTGCCGATGCGCCACCGACGGACAACCGCGCCGGCCTGCTCGACAAGATGCGCGGCTGGATAGGGGCCGCTGATAAGCCCAGTGGCAACGAACGCCCGTTGCAGGTCGTCGTCATTGGTAGCGGTGGAGCCGCGATGGCGGCAGCACTGAAGGCCGTCGAGCAAGGCGCGCAGGTCACGCTGATTGAGCGCGGCACCATCGGCGGCACCTGCGTCAACGTCGGTTGTGTGCCGTCCAAGATCATGATCCGCGCCGCCCACATCGCCCATCTGCGCCGGGAAAGCCCATTCGACGGCGGCATGCCACCCACACCGCCGACGATCTTGCGCGAGCGGCTGCTGGCCCAGCAGCAGGCCCGTGTCGAAGAACTCCGTCATGCCAAGTACGAAGGCATCCTGGACGGCAATTCAGCCATCACCGTTCTGCACGGTGAAGCGCGTTTCAAGGACGACCAGAGCCTTATCGTTAGTTTGAACGAGGGTGGCGAGCGCGTCGTGATGTTCGACCGCTGCCTGGTCGCCACGGGTGCCAGCCCGGCGGTCCCGCCGATTCCGGGCTTGAAAGAGTCACCCTACTGGACTTCCACCGAGGCCCTGGCGAGCGACACCATTCCCGAACGCCTTGCCGTAATCGGCTCGTCGGTGGTGGCGCTGGAGCTGGCGCAAGCCTTTGCCCGGCTGGGCAGCAAGGTCACGGCCCTGGCGCGCAATACCTTGTTCTTCCGTGAAGACCCGGCCATCGGCGAGGCGGTGACAGCCGCTTTCCGTGCCGAGGGCATCGAGGTGCTGGAGCACACGCAAGCCAGCCAGGTCGCCCATATGGACGGTGAATTCGTGCTGACCACCACGCACGGTGAATTGCGCGCCGACAAGCTGCTGGTCGCCACCGGCCGGACACCGAACACGCGCAGCCTGGCATTGGAAGCGGCGGGGGTAGCCGTCAATGCGCAGGGGGCCATCGTCATCGACAAGGGCATGCGCACCAGTAGCCCGAACATCTACGCGGCCGGCGACTGCACCGACCAGCCGCAGTTCGTCTATGTGGCGGCAGCGGCCGGCACTCGTGCGGCGATCAACATGACTGGCGGCGATGCGGCCCTGGACCTGACCGCAATGCCGGCCGTGGTGTTCACCGACCCGCAGGTCGCCACCGTGGGCTACAGCGAGGCGGAAGCACATCACGACGGGATCGAGACCGACAGTCGCCTGCTAACACTGGATAACGTGCCGCGTGCGCTTGCCAACTTCGACACACGCGGCTTCATCAAGCTGGTCATCGAGGAAGGTAGCGGACGGCTCATCGGCGTGCAAGCGGTGGCCCCGGAAGCGGGTGAACTGATCCAGACGGCGGTGCTCGCCATTCGCAACCGTATGACCGTGCAGGAACTGGCCGACCAATTGTTCCCCTACCTGACCATGGTCGAAGGGCTGAAGCTCGCGGCGCAGACCTTCAGCAAGGACGTGAAGCAGCTTTCGTGCTGCGCCGGATGAGGAAAAGGAGGTGTTCAATGAGCGCCTACACAGTGTCCCGGCTGGCCCTTGATGCCGGGGTGAGCGTACATATCGTGCGCGACTACCTGCTGCGCGGATTGCTACGGCCGGTCGCGTACACCACGGGCGGCTACGGCTTGTTCGATGACACCGCGTTGCAACGGCTGCGCTTTGTACGGGCTGCCTTCGAAGCGGGTATCGGCCTGGACGCACTGGCGCGGCTGTGCCGGGCGCTGGATGCTGCGGACGGTGACGGTGCGTCTGCGCAGCTTGCCGTGTTGCGGCAACTCGTCGAGCGTCGGCGCGAGGCCCTGGCCAGCCTCGAAATGCAACTGGCCGCCATGCCAACCGAACCGGCACAGCACGCGGAGAGTCTGCCATGAACAGCCCAGAGCACTTGCCGTCTGAGACGCACAAACCGATCACCGGCTACTTGTGGGGCGCGCTGGCCGTGCTCACCTGTCCCTGCCATTTGCCGATTCTCGCCATTGTGCTAGCCGGCACGACGGCCGGCGCGTTCATCGGGGAGCACTGGGGTATTGCAGCCCTCACGCTGACCGGCTTGTTTGTCCTGTCTGTGACGCGGCTGCTGCGGGCCTTCAAGGGAAGATCATGACCGCTTCCCAGCCAGCCGAGAGTGGGCAGCTTTGAGCTTCGCTACCAATCTGGAGGAGTACCACCATGAACGCAAACGCCCCGAACACTGCCAGTTGCACCACCTGCTGCGTATGCTGCAAAGAAATTCCGCTCGATGCCGCCTTCACCCCGGAAGGCGCGGAATACGTCGAACATTTCTGCGGGCTGGATTGCTATGAACGCTTCCAGGCACGCGCCAAGGCCGCGACAGAATCTGACATTGCGCCTGTCCCTGGCGGTTCGCAGCCGTCAGATTGAGGCATACCCTAACCTGATGTCAGATGTTGAGCACAAACAACGTCAGAGTAGGGTATTAATTTATATTTATTGACACATTCAGCCAAGGGTAATAGATTTCATCCTGACATTTTTACCTTTGGAGGCATCTTGCAAGGTCAACGTATCGGCTACGTTCGCGTCAGCAGCTTCGACCAGAATCCTGATCGACAACTGGAACAAATAGAAGTCGGCAAGGTATTCACCGATAAGGCTTCAGGCAAGGACACACAACGTCCCGAACTTGAAAGGCTGCTGGCCTTCGTCCGCGAGGGCGACACCGTGGTGGTGCATAGCATGGACAGGTTGGCACGCAACCTTGATGACCTGCGCCGCATCGTCCAAGGGCTGACACAACGGGGCGTGCGCATGGAGTTCGTCAAAGAAGGGCTAACGTTCACCGGCGAGGACTCACCGATGGCCAATCTGATGCTGTCGGTCATGGGAGCCTTTGCTGAGTTCGAGCGCGCTCTGATCCGCGAACGTCAGCGCGAGGGAATCGTGCTGGCTAAGCAGCGCGGGGCCTACCGGGGACGAAAGAAATCGCTGAACAGCGAACAAATTGCCGAGTTGAAACGGCGAGTTGCGGCAGGCGACCAGAAAACCTTGGTGGCCCGTGACTTCGGCATCAGCCGCGAAACCTTGTACCAGTACCTGCGGGAAGACTGACCATGCCACGCCGCTCAATCCGGCACTGTTGCAAATAGTCGGTGGTGATAAACTTATCATCCCCTTTTGCTGATGGAGCTGCACATGAACCCATTCAAAGGCCGGCATTTTCAGCGTGACATCATTCTGTGGGCCGTACGCTGGTACTGCAAATACGGCATCAGTTACCGTGAGCTGCAGGAGATGCTGGCTGAACGCGGAGTGAATGTCGATCACTCCACGATTTACCGCTGGGTTCAGCGTTATGCGCCTGAAATGGAAAAACGGCTGCGCTGGTACTGGCGTAACCCTTCCGATCTTTGCCCGTGGCACATGGATGAAACCTACGTGAAGGTCAATGGCCGCTGGGCGTATCTGTACCGGGCCGTCGACAGCCGGGGCCGCACTGTCGATTTTTATCTCTCCTCCCGTCGTAACAGCAAAGCTGCATACCGGTTTCTGGGTAAAATCCTCAACAACGTGAAGAAGTGGCAGATCCCGCGATTCATCAACACGGATAAAGCGCCCGCCTATGGTCGCGCGCTTGCTCTGCTCAAACGCGAAGGCCGGTGCCCGTATGACGTTGAACACCGACAGATTAAGTACCGGAACAACGTGATTGAATGCGATCATGGCAAACTGAAACGGATAATCGGCGCCACGCTGGGATTTAAATCCATGAAGACGGCTTACGCCACCATCAAAGGTATTGAGGTGATGCGTGCACTACGCAAAGGCCAGGCCTCAGCATTTTATTATGGTGATCCCCTGGGCGAAATGCGCCTGGTAAGCAGAGTTTTTGAAATGTAAGGCCTTTGAATAAGACAAAAGGCTGCCTCATCGCTAACTTTGCAACAGTGCCAAAACAGCTCGTTTTTTAGTCACCATTATCACGATAACCTCACCGATATTTGGTCAAAACCCCAATCAACACCGGCGTTATATCTTTTATGCACACTTACCTGCAAATAGGTAAATGGGACTATCTGCAATCAACCAATAGTTAGCTGCAAAACAATCAGGTCTTCGACCTACTTAACTTCATTAAAGATCTACTTATTCGCTGGATAAGTTCTGTGGATAACGGGGAAAACCGATAATGACCGCCCTTGCAGCGGCCAGATGGCCGCGCCGGTTCGGCATGGTCGCTATGCTCCCCAAAAGACTTTAAGTAGCACCTCCGGCCTTAGCCGGAGGCATGGAGTCAACGAGACGCAATGCAGCGAAAAGGCGCTTTTCGCCCTTACCTACTTCATCGCTAAAAGTAAGCTAAAAAACCAGTCTGGCAGGAAGGGGGCGAAATCCGTTTGGGTGTATTCGTTGACACCAGGAGCAAGTATTCCTATCATTGTGTTGATAGTTAACACAGGGGGCGTTATGGCCAGAACAACAAGCGTTACGATTGGCGAACAACTCGATTCGTTTATTAGTCGATTAATAGACAGTGGCCGTTACGGCTCTGCGAGTGAAGTTATGCGTTCTGCGCTGCGATTGCTGGAGCAACAGGAAACAAACGATGAAGTTATTCGTCAGGCTGTTATTGCTGGGCTGGAAAGCGGTGAAAGCTCGCTATCACTGCGGGATATTGCAGCACAAAGAAAACTGAGACATCGTGTATAAACTCACTGAACGGGCAGCAGACGACTTCGCCGGGATTTATGACTATACGCTCTTGAAATTTGGTGAAGCTCAGGCAGACCATTATACAGACGCACTTGAGGCATTTTTCGAGACACTGGCCGGAATGCCAGATATGGGACGTGACTACCATACCGTTCCTGGTGTGATGCGCATTGAATTTCAGCGACATGCCATTTTTTATACGGTTCGTGATACGGATATTCTGATTGCGCGTATTTTGCACCAACAGATGAACCATAAACGCCATTTACTGTAAGTCTAAACACGCTGCCGCGCTTTGCTTGGCCAACACCGATCTGGCACATAAAAAGTTTATGCACCAGATCAGTGTTCTCGGTAAGGATAGGTGTGTTTTTGAGTTAATGTGTTTTTACTCATTTGAGTCTTTTGGCTGTCATTTTCTTTCAGCCAATTATCGACCAAGTCCTTTATCGGGTCCGCTTGGAAAAAGGAAATTATCCTACTATAAGGGCTTCCCCGAACAGTCAACGCCGGTTTTTAATTTCTGTCTGTTCATCAATGAAAGGCAAGGGATAAGACTGCGCTACTATAAACGGTCATGCTGAATCGCTAGTGATTCGGACCCTGATGAAAGACGCTCGTGAGATCCTCCTTCGTTAATCGGATAGTGATATCCAGTAGGATATGCAGATACTTCTCACGGGGGTCTAACCCTTTACCATCAACAATTTACAGTTCAGTTACTACTCAGTTAAATTTTTCATGTTGTTGAATACAGTCTGAAGTCATCGCCGTAATGTAATGATGCCCAGCACAACCTCGCATTCTTGGCGGCGATTGCAACGACAGCACGCCAGTATCCCCGCCTACCAATCAACGAGCAGACCCAACGGCTAAACGGGTCCGTTCTATTCTCTGCCCCTACCATTACAGAACGGGCTCCCTGGACCAGTAGGGTTCGCAGATAGGCATCACCCGCTTTTGTTATCCTGCCAAGCTTTGATTTTCCGCCACTACTGTATTGTGATGGCGTTAGCCCCAACCAGGCTGCCAGTTGGCGCCCGTTCTTAAAATCATGGGCATTGCCAATACTGGCGACCAGCGCACTCGCTGTGGTGGGCCCAACACCTTTCAGTTCCATTAACTGCTGGCTGCGATGATCTGTTTTGGCCACACGAGATAATACCCTGTCATATTCGGCGATTTTCTCTTCAATATTAGTGACATGTGTCAATAGATCATCAATGCACAGCCTAACCTGTACTGGCAGAGTTTCCTTCTGGTCAGAAACAACATGACGCAGAGCATCAGTGCTTTGTGGGGCAATAACCCCGAATTCAGATATCAGGCCCCGAAGACGGTTATACGTTGCTGTTCTTTCCTGGATAAATCCCTGTCTTGTCCGATGTAAGCATTGCATTGCCTGCTGGCTTTCGTCTTTGACTGGTACAAAGCGCATATGCGGCCGCTGCACTGCCTCACAAATAGCTATTGCATCAGCTGCATCATTTTTCCCGGTCTTACCCGCCATGCGATAGGGTGAGACAAATTTCGGAGCCATCAACCGGACATCATGGCCATACTGCCTGAATAATCTTGCCCAATAGTGGGCACCCGAGCAGGCTTCCATTCCAATGACACAGGGAGGTAAACCTGCGATGAGTTCAGAAAGTGCTGCACGCGACACCTTGGGTTTAACCAGAACAGCTTTACCATTTTGGTCAATGCAGTGAACAGCAAACACATTTTTAGCAAGATCGATACCGACAGTGGTGATGGGGTCCGCTTGGAAAACGGAATCTATGGTCACTCCCGTTTTTGCAACACCGATTTTGACGATAAATTGGCTTGCTTGAATCTATCCGGCGTCTGAATGGGATTTTATTCCCGCGCCTCGATGAGTTCCGCGCCTGATGAACCTCCAGAAAATATACGGCTTCAATGAGCCTTTCCGTTTTACAGGTTCCTCAACAGGCCGGTGGGCCGTTAGTATCATCAATATCAGTATTCGCAAAACCAGATCAGTGATTCTTTAAACCGGTGTATTTCTGCCGTTATGCTACATAAGTTTGCTGTCGTGCCGTTAGGGCCCAGGCTATTCTGGCCAGCTTGTTTGCCAGAGCACAAGTGACGACAAAGTTGCTTTTCCTACACAGTAGATCCCTGACCCAATCGGCCAATTTGCCAGACTGGTGTTCCAGTTTTTGTATGAATACCCTGGCACATTGAACCAACAAAGTTCGGATCTTTTTGTTACCTCGCTTACTAATTCCCAGCAATGTCGTCCGACCTCCCGTGCTGTACTGTCGAGGCACTAGCCCTGTTGCCGCCGCAAAGTCACGACTGCTGGCGTACTGCTTCCCGTCGCCAATCTCAGTTGAAATAGTACTCGCTGTCAGTGTTCCGACGCAGGGAATGCTCAGCAAGCGCTGTCCAATCTCATCTTCGTCCAACTTTCGTTTCAACTGGGATTCCAAATCTTTAATCTGCTCAACAAGATAGTGATAATGCTGTTGTAATTTCAGCAATAACTGGCTGAGGTATAGAGGCAAACTATTGTCCTCAAGAAGGGTACTCAGTCGGCTAATAACGGCAGCTCCTCGTGGAACGCTGATGCCAAATTCCAGCAGAAAAGCATGCATCTGATTGGTTGTTTTTACCTTATCCTGAACCAGGGATTCACGGACACGATGCAGCGCACGCATTGCCTGCTGAGATTCAGTTCTGGGCTGTACAAAACGCATAGACGGACGCGATGCAGCTTCACAAATAGCTTCGGCGTCGACAAAGTCGTTTTTATTGCTTTTAACGAACGGGCGGACAAATTGTGGTGATATCAGCTTTGGGGAATGCCCCAACTCTTCCAACTTGCGTGCCATAAAGTGAGAACCGCCACAGGCTTCCATTGCGATGGTTGTAGCGGGGCATGTCGCCAAAAATTCGATCAACTTTGGCCGGGTAAATTTTTTACGGTAAACAGCCTTCCCGCGACGATCCTGGCAATGAATATGGAAAGAGTTTTTACCCAGATCGATACCAATGAGCGCAATGTTTTCCATGATAGTTCTCCGAATGAAAGCCTGTCCTCAGCATAGTACCGGGAAGGAGGGAGTGACCATCTCATTAATTATCCTACGCTAAGCCTGTTTTTTGTACATATTACTATTCACTGAGCGTAATGCGCGGTATTTACCCTGTCCCAGTTTGAGGTTCGTTCTCCAGACGTAATCCCCGCTCAGGTTGATATGTTCCCATCCCAGTGGTGACAGATGGTAATCAGTTGCTCATTAATCGGGATCCCTTTTCGTCTCAAAGAATCTATCGCTCTTTCTATATATACCGTATTCCACAGTGAGATCGCCGCAGTCAGCAACGTCAGACCGCTGGCTCGATAGCTCTGATTCTCCAGCCCCCGATCTCTGATTTCACCCAGCCGATGCATAAAGACCGCTCGCGCAAGGGCATTGCGAGCCTCACCTTTATTCAGCCCCGCCTGTATTTTAACGAGGAATATACATGCGACGTAATGCACAAAAATGGGTGATGCTGCCAACTTACTGATTTAGTGTATGATGGTGTTTTTGAGGTGCTCCAGTGGCTTCTGTTTCTATCAGCTGTCCCTCCTGTTCAGCTACTGACGGGGTGGTGCGTAACGGCAAAAGCACTGCCGGACATCAGCGCTATCTCTGCTCTCACTGCCGTAAAACATGGCAACTGCAGTTCACTTACACCGCTTCTCAACCCGGTACGCACCAGAAAATCATTGATATGGCCATGAATGGCGTCGGATGTCGCGCCAGTGCACGCATTATGGGCGTTGGCCTCAACACGGTTTTACGTCACTTAAAAAACTCAGGCCGCAGTCGGTAACCTCGCGCATACAACCGGGCAGTGATGTGATTGTCTGCGCTGAAATGGACGAACAGTGGGGCTACGTCGGTGCTAAATCACGTCAGCGCTGGCTGTTTTACGCGTATGACAGGATACGGAGGACGGTTGTGGCGCACGTCTTCGGTGAACGCACTATGGCGACGCTGGGGCGTCTTATGAGCCTGCTGTCACCCTTTGACGTGGTGATATGGATGACGGATGGCTGGCCGCTGTATGAATCCCGCCTGAAGGGAAAGCTGCACGTAATCAGCAAGCGATATACGCAGCGAATTGAGCGGCATAACCTGAATCTGAGGCAGCACCTGGCACGGCTGGGACGGAAGTCGCTGTCGTTCTCAAAATCGGTGGAGTTGCATGACAAAGTCATCGGGCATTATCTGAACATAAAACACTATCAATAAGTTGGAGTCATTACCCTTTTTTCAACTTCTGATGGATGCGAGTGATTGAACTCATACATTAATGTTTTCCCACGAAGTCTTTTTTCAGGTAAGCCTTCGCACATATCGGTAAATAGCTTGCCTGCTTTTATTTTTTCTGTCATCGACATGTTCATTTTTAACATTCCGTCCTGATAAGTTGGTCGGATAAGGCGCTCGCGCCGTATCCGACATTAATTTCTTAAGCGACTTCATTCACCTTGCGACGCAGCAGGGAAAGTGGGCCGGGGCCGCTAAGCGTGAACACGGAAATTAAGGTGAAGCCCAGCGCCACCAGACCCAGCACCAGGTAAGCGCCCTGGAAACCGATGCTTTCATACATATTGCCCGCCAGAATAGACATAAAAATCATCGCCAGTTGCTTAAAGAAGCAGAAACTGACCAGATAAATCGTCGCTGAAAAACGCACTTCAAACTGGCTGGTAATATATTTAAAGCAGCCCACCAGCAGGAACGGTACTTCAAACATATGCAGCGTTTTCAGAATAACCACTTCCAGTGCTGAGGTAGCGAACGATGAGCCAATAATACGTACTGACATAATAGTGCCAGCCAGCAGCAGGGCGTTTTTCCCACCGATGCGATTAATGATCAGTGGCGCAAAAAACATAATCGAGGCGTTAAGTAATTCGCCCATTGTCGTTACGTAGCCAAATACCCGCGTACCCTGTTCACCGGTAGCAAAGAACGAAGTAAAGAAATTAGCAAACTGTTGGTCAAAAACATCGTAGGTGCAGGAAACGCCAATAACATACAGTGACAAAAACCACAGTTTTGGCTGTCTGAACAGTTCCAGCGCCAGCTTAAGGCTAAATGCCGAATGGTTGGCACCTACCGCATTGGCAACCGTGGCAGAAGAGGGCGCATCCGTTTTGGCGAAAAAGAGTAAAACGGCGAGGATGAATGCACAGCCAGAACCCAGCCAGAAAACAAACTGATTATTGATGGTGAACATGATGCCGACAATCGAGGCACACAGCGCCCAGCCAACACAGCCAAACATCCGCGCGCGACCAAATTCGAAATTACTGCGACGGCTGACTTTCTCGATAAATGCCTCTACTGCTGGCGCACCGGCGTTAAAACAAAAGCCTAGATAAATACCACCAACAATCGATCCTACTAAAATGTTGTATTGTAACAGTGGCCCGAAGATAAAAATAAAGAACGGCGCAAACATCACTAACATGCCGGTAATAATCCACAGCAGGTATTTGCGCAGCCCGAGTTTGTCAGAAAGCAGACCAAACAGCGGTTGGAATAATAGCGAGAACAGAGAAATAGCGGCAAAAATAATACCCGTATCACTTTTGCTGATATGGTTGATGTCATGTAGCCAAATCGGGAAAAACGGGAAGTAGGCTCCCATGATAAAAAAGTAAAAGAAAAAGAATAAACCGAACATCCAAAAGTTTGTGTTTTTTAAATAGTACATAATGGATTTCCTTACGCGAAATACGGGCAGACATGGCCTGCCCGGTTATTATTATTTTTGACACCAGAGCAACTGGTAATGGTAGCGACCGGCGCTAAGCTGGAATTCCGCCGACACTGACGGGCTCCAGGAGTCGTCGCCACCAATCCCCATATGGAAACCGTCGATATTCAGCCATGTGCCTTCTTCCGCGTGCAGCAGATGGCGATGGCTGGTTTCCATCAGTTGCTGTTGACTGTAGCGGCTGATGTTGAACTGGAAGTCGCCGCGCCACTGGTGTGGGCCATAATTCAATTCGCGCGTCCCGCAGCGCAGACCGTTTTCGCTCGGGAAGACGTACGGGGTATACATGTCTGACAATGGCAGATCCCAGCGGTCAAAACAGGCCGCAGTAAGGCGGTCGGGATAGTTTTCTTGCGGCCCTAATCCGAGCCAGTTTACCCGCTCTGCTACCTGCGCCAGCTGGCAGGTCAGGCCAATCCGCGCCGGATGTGGCGTATTGCTCGCCACTTCAACATCAACGGTAATCGCCATTTGACCACTTCCATCAATCCGGTAGGTTTTCCGGCTGATAAATAAGGTTTTCCCCTGATGCTGCCACGCGTGGACCGTGGTAATCAGCACCGCGTCGGCAAGTGTATCTGCCGTGCACTGCAACAACGCTGCTTCGGCCTGGTAATGGCCCGCCGCCTTCCAGCGTTCGACCCAGGCGTTAGGGTCAATGCGGGTCGTTTCACTTACGCCAATGTCATTATCCAGCGGTGCACGGGTGAATTGATCGCGCAGCGGCGTCAGCAGTTGTTTTTCATCGCCGTTCCACATTTGTGAAAGAAGACCTGACAACCGGTTAAATTGCCAACGCTTATTACCAAGTTCGATGCAAAAATCCGTTTCGCTGGTGGTCAGTTGCGGGATGGCGTGGGGCGCGGAGGGTTGTGTCACGCTGAGGTTTTCCGCCAGACGCCATTGCTGCCAGGCGCTGATGTGCCCGGCTGCTGACCATGTGGTCGCGTTCGGTTGCACTACGTGAACCGTTAGCCAGAGTTGCCCGGTGCTCTCCGGCTGCGGTAGTTCAGGCAGTTCAATCAACTGTTTTCCTTGTGGAGCGACATCCAGAGGCACTTCACCGCTTGTCAGCAGCTTGCCATCCAGCGCCACCATCCAGCGCAGGAGCTCGTTATCGCTATGACGGAACAGGTATTCGCTGGTCACTTCGATGGTTTGCCCGGATAAACGGAACTGGAAAAACTGCTGCTGGTGTTTTGCTTCTGTCAGCGCTGGATGCGGCGTGCGGTCTGCAAAGACCAGACCGTTCATGCAGAACTGGCGATCGTTCGGCGTATCGCCAAAATCACCGCCGTAAGCCGACCACGGGTTGCCGTTTTCATCATATTTAATCAGTGATTGATCGACCCAGTCCCAGACGAAGCCGCCCTGTAAACGGGGGTATTGACGAAACGCCTGCCAGTATTTAGCGAAGCCACCAAGACTGTTACCCATTGCGTGGGCATATTCGCAAAGGATCAGCGGACGCAGTTCTCCAGGCAGCGAAAGCCATTTTTTGATGGACCATTTCGGCACAGCCGGGAAGGGCTGGTCTTCATCCACACGCGCGTACATCGGGCAAATAATATCGGTTGCGGAGGTGTCGGCTCCGCCGCCTTCATACTGTACCGGGCGGGAAGGATCGACAGATTTAATCCAGCGATAGAGCGCATCGTGATTAGCACCGTGGCCTGATTCATTCCCCAGCGACCAGATGATCACACTCGGGTGATTACGATCGCGCTGCACCATTCGCGTTACGCGTTCGCTCATCGCGGGTAGCCAGAGCGGATCATCGGTCAGACGATTCATTGGCACCATGCCGTGGGTTTCAATATTGGCTTCATCCACCACGTACAGGCCGTAGCGGTCGCACAACGTGTACCACAGCGGATGATTCGGATAATGCGAACAGCGCACGGCGTTAAAGTTGTTCTGCTTCATCAGCAGGATATCCTGCACCATCGTCTGCTCATCCATGACCTGACCATGCAGAGGATGATGCTCGTGACGGTTAACACCGCGAATCAACAACGGCTTGCCGTTCAGCAGCAGCAGGCCATTTTCAATCCGCACCTCGCGGAAACCGACATCGCAGGCTTCTGCTTCAATCAGCATGCCGTCGGCGGTGTGCAGTTCAATCACCGCACGGTAGAGATTCGGGATTTCGGCGCTCCACAGCGCCGGGTTTTCGACGTTCAGACGTAGCGTGACGCGATTGGCATAACCGCCACGCTCATCGATAATTTCACCGCCGAAAGGCGCGGTGCCGCTGGCGACCTGTGTTTCACCCTGCCACAAAGAAACCGTCACCCTCAGCTCATCGCGCAGCACGCCGTACATCTGAACTTTTGCCTCCAGTACAGCGCGGCTGAAATCATCATTAAAGTGAGTAACAACATGGAAATCGCTGATTTGTGTGGTCGGTTTGTGCAGCAACGAGACGTCACGGAAAATGCCGCTCATCCGCCACATATCCTGATCTTCCAGATAATTGCCGTTACTCCAGCGCAGCACCATCACCGCGAGGCGGTTTTCTCCGGCGTGTAAAAATGCGCTCAGGTCAAATTCAGACGGCAAACGACTGTCCTGTCCGTAACCGACCCAGCGCCCGTTGCACCACAAATGAAACGCCGAGTTAACACCATCAAAAATAATTCGCGTCTGGCCTTCCTGTAGCCAGCTTTCATCAATATTAAATGTGAGCGAGTAACAACCCGTCGGATTCTCCGTGGGAACATACGGTGGATTGACCGCAATGGGATAGGTCACGTTGGTGTAGATAGGCGCATCGTAACCGTGCATCTGCCAGTTTGAGGGGACGATGACAGTATCGGCGTCAGGAAGATCGCGCTCCAGCCAGCTTTCTGGTACCGCTTCTGGTGCCGGAAACCAGGCAAAGCGCCATTCACCATTCAGGCTGCGCGACTCTTGGGAAGGGCGATCGGTGCGAGCCTCTTCGCTATTACGCCAGCTGGCGAAAGGGGGATGTGCCGCAAGGCGATTAAGTTGGGTAACGCCAGGGTTTTCCCAGTCACGACGTTGTAATACGACGGCCAGTGAATCCGTAATCATTGTCATAGTTGTATCCTGTGTGAATTGTTATCCGCTCACATTTTCGCATAACATACGAGCCGGACACATGAGTGTAAAGCCTGGGGTGCCTAATGAGTGAGCTGACTCACATTAATTGCGTTGCGCTCACTGCCCGCTTTCAAGTCGGGAAACTTGTCGTGCCAGCTGCATTAAGGAATCTGCCAACGTGCGGGGAGAGGTGGTTTGCGTATTGGGCGGTAGGGTGGTTTTTCTTTTCACCAGTGAGACGGGCAACAGCTGATTGCTCTTCACCGCCTGGCCCTGAGAGAGTTTCAGCAAGCGGTCCACGCTAGTTTTCCCCAGCAGGCGAAAATCCTGTTTGATGGTGGTTAACGGCGGGATATAACACGAGCTGTCTTCGGTATCGTCGTATCCCACTACCGAGATATCCGCACCAACGCGCAGCCCGGACTCGGTAATAGCGCGCATTGCGCCCAGCGCCATCTGATCGTTGGCAACCAGCATCGCAGTGGGAACGATGCCCTCATTCAGCATTTGCATAGTTTGTTGAAAACCGGACATGGCACTCCAGTCGCCTTCCCGTTCCGCTATCGGATGAATTTGATTGCGTGTGAGATATTTATGCCAGTCCGCCAGACGCAGACGCGCCGAGACAGAACTTAATGGACCGGCTAACAACGCGATTTGCTGGTGACCCAATGCGATCAGATGCTCCACGCCCAGTCGCGTACCGTCTTCATGGGAAAAAATAATACTGTTGATGGGAGTCTGGTCAGAGACATCAAGAAATAGGGCCGGAACATTAGCGCAGGCAGCTTCCACAGCAATGGCATCCTCGTCATCCAGCGGATAGTTAATGATCAGACCACTGACGCGTTGCGCGAGAAGGTTATGTACAGCCGCTTTACAGGCTTCGACGCTGCTTCGTTCTACCATCGACACCACCACGCTGGCACCCAGTTGATCGGCGCGAGATTTAATCGCCGCGACAATTTGCGACGGCGCGTGCAGGGCCAGACTGGAGGTAGCAACGCCAATCAGCAACGACTGTTTGCCCGCCAGTTGTTGTGCCACGCGGTTGGGAATGTAGTTCAGCTGCGCCATCGCCGCTTCCACCTTTTCCCGCGTTTTCGCAGAGACGTGGCTGGCCTGGTTCATCACGCGGGAAACGGTCTGATAAGAGACACCGGCATACTCTGCGACATCGTATAGCGTTACTGGTTTCACATTTACCACCCTGAATTGACTCTCTTCGGGTGCTATCATGCCATACCACGAAATGTTTTGCGCCATTCGGAGGGGGCACGCCGAAGTGAGATTCAAAATGCCGACGTCAGTTCACAGGTGGGTAATGATACCAACGTGTTGATTTCGTATTTTCACTGACACCAGGATCATCCTGATGTTACAAGGATTGAATGACTACAGATTAAAATAGTCATCAACAGGTTGACAGCATTACCCAGCGCCCGCTTTCCGCGTATTTTTCGATTTGCACTGCCGGGGGCACTGGCGGGTATCGCGTTCCGCACACTTTTACATTTATTTATCTGGTGACTGACCTTTTTAAGGAGACAGAATGAAAGCCGTTGGTTTCTGGCAACCCGGGGAAAGTACATCCGTTATTGAAGATTTGTCGCTTCCCCACCCATCCATGCCCAAGGGGCGTGATCTTTTGATCAGAGTCAGGGCGGTCGCGGTTAACCCACGGGACCTGTAAAGCCGGCGAAACATCAGTCCCTCTGCAGGCAATCCGGTAGTTATGGGATACGACGCTTCCGGTGTTGTTGAAGCAACCGGACCAGATGTGACGCTGTTCAGGCCAGGTGACCACGTTTTCTATGCCGGTGTGCTCGATCGCCAGGGAGCCAACGCAGAGTTTCAGCTGGTTGACGAACGCATTACGGGGATAAAGCCGGCAGCACTAAGTTTTGAAGCTGCAGCGTCGGTTCCTCTGACCGGTCTGACAGCCTGGTAAATGTTATTTGATCGTCTGCAGTTGTCAGTGAACGGAGATGCTGATCAGACCCTGTTGATGCTTGGCGGTGCGGGCGGAGTCCCTTGTATGGCTATACAGCTTGCCCGCACTCTGAGTCGGGTGAACATCATCGGGACTGCCTCCCGGCAGGAGAGTGTCAGAGCGGTTCGCGGGTTTGGTGCGCATTATGTCCTGGATCATTCATGTGCGCTTGCGCCACAGGTTGCCAGCCTTGCTGGACTCCCTCCCATTACCCGGATTTTCTCAACGTACACCACGCCATCTGCCTGGGAAAATATGGCCGAAATTATTGCCCCACAAGGCCGTATCGGACTCATCGACGACCCTGAACCACTGGATCTGCGTTTGATCAAATTTAAGAGCGTTTCTGTTCACTGGGAGGCAATGTTTACCCGCCCCATGCATGCTACTGCGGACATGTCTAAACAGCATGATATTCTTAACAAACTCTCATGCATGCTGGATTCCGGTAAGCTCAAACCTCCGTTGCTGGCAGAGTATGGCAGGCTGAATGCTAAGGAAGGTGCGAACAAGTTCCTGATATGAGATCATCATATTCATCCGGAGCGCATCCCAGAGGGACATCATGAGCCATCAACTCACCTTCGCCGATAGTGAATTCAGCACTAAGCG
>NZ_VDAF01000037.1:0-29964 GCF_019584525.1 Enterobacter sp. EC_50
CGGTCTAAATAGGCTGATTCAAGGCATTTACGGGAGAAAAAATCGGCTCAAACATGAAGAAATGAAATGACTGAGTCAGCCGAGAAGAATTTCCCCGCTTATTCGCACCTTCCTTTGTTTTTATAGCCATGATTTAACCTACCATATTATTAAGTTGCAGAAGCGGCTGTAATATTGACAGCACGATGAATAAAACAATCGTCGCCATGGAGACCACCAGCGCCGGTTCAAATACCGAGAGCGTTAACGTAATACGATGCTGTAGCGCCGACTCCTGGTTTTCCGCCGCGCGGTCCATTAAGTTGCCTAACTCGCCGCTCTCTTCGCCGGAGGCAATCATGTACAGCATGGTGGGCGGGAATAATTTCGCCTGCTCCAGCGCGGCATAGAGCGAGGCCCCCTGACGCACGGTATCCGCCGCCTGCTCCAGCACCTGCCGGGCGTAGAGGTTTTCGATACCGTCCATCGCGATATACATCCCTTCAAGCAGCGGCACGCTGCTCGCCTGCAGGATGCTGAGCGTGCGGATATAGCGGGCGCTGTTGATCGCGCACACCAGCTTTTTAATCGGCGAGCCGTTCACCAGCCAGCTGTGCCAGCGAAAACGGTTTTTGGCGTTTCTGAGCCAGGTCTTAAAGCCAACAAATCCGCCGCCGAGGATCCCCACGATGTAGATCCCGTACGCCTGCAGGAAATCGCTCACCGCAATCAGCGTGCGGGTGGTGATCGGCAGCTGCTGCTTCATGTGGGTGAACTGCTCGATCACCTGCGGCACCACCGCCACCAGCAGAATGCTGATGACCGCGATGGCGACCACGGTGAGGGTAATCGGGTAGACCATCGCCTGCGTCAGCTTGCTCTTCATCTTCTGGCGCTGCTCGTTGTACTCCGCCAGCTTCTCCAGCACGTCGCCCAGGTGGCCGGTCTTTTCACCGGCCATCACCAGCGTGCAGTAGAGCTTGTCGAAGGTGCGCGGGAACTGGCTGAAGGCGTCGAACAGGGTGTGACCTTCCACCACCTTCTCGCGGATCTCCACCACCATTGCCGCCAGCTTGTTGTCTTCCGTTTGCTTCGAGATCGCTTTCAGCGCGCTCTCGAGCGGCAGTGCGGCGTTGACCAGCGTGGATAACTGACGGGTAAACATCGACAGCACCGGCGTGGAGAGCCTGGCTCCGGTTTTTGCTTTTCCGGCAGACGCCGCTTCACGGGTTTCGCTGATGCTGACGGGCATCAGCTTTTGCTCGCGCAACATCTGGCGAACCTGCTTTTGCCCCTCGGCCTGCAGCGTGCCGCGCTGGGTTTTGCCTGCGACATCCGTCGCCGTCCAGGCGTAGAAGGCCATTACGCATCCCCCCGCGCTCGGCGGTCACACGCATCACCTCTTCCAGCGAGGTGATGCCGCTAATCACCTTCAGCAGCCCGTTTTCGCGCAGGCTGTAAGCCTGCTTAAAGAGCTGCGTCTCGATGGACATTTCGTCTTTATCTTCATGAATGGCGCGGCGCATGGCGCTGTCCACCACCAGGAACTCGTGAATACCGGCACGGCCCTGATAGCCGCTCTGGCGGCAGTGTTCACAGCCCACCGCGCGATAAATGGCTTTTGGCGGCGCGTCCATAAAGCTGAACAGCGCTTTTTCATTGGCATCCAGCGGACTGGTGGTCCGGCAGTGCGTACACAGCCGACGCACCAGACGCTGGGCAATGACACCGAGCAACGATGAACCGATTAAAAAGGACTCCAGCCCCATGTCCCGCAGACGCGTAATCGCCCCGGCGGCGCTGTTGGTGTGCAGCGTAGACATGACCAGGTGACCGGTGAGCGACGCCTGTACCGCAATTTGCGCGGTTTCACCGTCACGAATTTCCCCGATCATCACCACGTCCGGGTCCTGACGCAGAATAGCGCGCAGCCCGCGGGCAAAGGTCATGTCCACGCGCGGGTTAACCTGCGTCTGCCCCACCCCTTCCAGCTCATATTCGATCGGGTCTTCCACGGTCAGGATGTTGCGTTCGTGACCGTTCAGCGCCGAAAGAATGGCGTACAGGGTGGTACTTTTACCGGAGCCTGTCGGCCCGGTGACCAGGATAATGCCGTGCGGGCGCTCAATCAGCCCTTTTAACTTCTCCAGCTCTTCATCGATCAGGCCCAGCTTGTTGATGTCGGGCTTGAGATTGCTTTTATCGAGCAGGCGCATGACCACGCGCTCGCCGTACTGGGACGGAATGGTCGAGACGCGCACGTCGATCGCCTTGCGGCCAATGCGCAGTGAGATACGGCCATCCTGCGGCAGACGTTTTTCGGCAATGTCGAGTTTCGACATCACCTTGATACGCGACACCAGCAGCGGGGCGAGCTTACGCGCCGGTTGCAGCACCGGGCGCAGCACGCCGTCAACGCGGAAGCGAATGCTCAGCGTGCGCTCGAAGGTTTCGATATGGATATCCGACGCGCCGTCCTTAACCGCCTCGCCGAGAATGGCGTTGATCAGGCGGATCACCGGCGAGTTTTCGTCGTTATCAAGCAGATCTTCGTTATCCGGGATCTCCTCGGTTAACGCCATCAGGTCGATATCCGCATCCATGTCGTCCACCAGCTGCTGTGAAACGCCGCTGCTCTGCTGCCAGATTTTGGCCAGCATCTCGTCAAACGCTTCCGGCGTCACAGAAACCGGGACGAACGCGCGCCCCAACACCCGGCGCACTTCCAGCAGTGCTAACGCCGGGGTGTCCTCACGGATATAGACGTCATTGTTGTAAAGCAGAACGCCGTTATCTTTTGCGTAGCTGCTGCTACACAGTGTTTTACTCAGTTCGTCCACGTTGCCCCTCCGCCTTACTCTTTAAACGGATTGCGTGTCGCGCGGGTTTTCACCGGTGCGGCGTGAGGGCTTGCTGAAGGAAACGCGGGCAGGACGGCATTGTCGCTCGGCTCAACAATACCGAGCTTTTTCTCTTCCACGCGCTGCATCTGGCGCACCCGGATCTGGTCATATTTCTCTTTCGAGGCCGCGCTGTAGTTGTCGTCGTCACGCAGGACGGTGGTATGAATGAACACCATCAGGTTGCGCTTGGAGGTATCCTGGGAGGTGTAGCGGAACAGCTGACCGACCAGCGGGATATCGCCGAGCAGCGGCACTTTGGACACGGACTGTTTGGTCACATTTTCCATCAGACCGCCAAGCACAACCGTCTGGCCACTGTGGACCATCACTTCGTTATTGATCGTGCGCGTATTGAAGGTCGGGCCGAGGCTGGAGTCTTCCGTCGCGCTGTTGTCGACGCTGGAGACTTCCTGCTCAATCTTCAGATGGATCATGTCGCCATCGTTAATCTGCGGCACAATTTTCAGCTTGGTACCGACCGTCTTACGCTCAACGGAGTTAAAGACGTTGTCGCCGCTGGTGGTTTGCGAACCGGAAAGTACCGGCACATCCTGGCCCACGTTGAACGACGCTTCTTTGTTATCCAGCGTGACCACGCTTGGCGTGGAGAGGATGTCATTTTTGCCGTCGGTGGAAAGCGCAGTCACCAGCGCACCAAAATCACCGTTAAAGAAGCCGGTCGCCAGGCCAGTGAAGCTCGCCCCTTTCATGGTGCCATTTTTAATCTGGCTGATTGGCAGTCCGGTGGAGCCGAACTGCACGCCGCCGTGCTTGCTGGTCCACTGCACGCCGAGATCCAGGCCGTTCCCGTCCTGCACTTCCGCGATGATGGCTTCCACCAGCACCTGCGGACGACGGATGTCCAGCTTGTCGATCACCTTCTCAAGGGAGTTCATCACGTTAGGCTGGGCGGTAATCACCAGCGAGTTGGTTGCTTCGTCGGCGGTAATGTTCAGATCGCTGGACGCTGGCGCGGTTTTCGACTTCGGCGCGCCGGCCTTGTCCTTCAGCTGCTCGCCGATGCCGGTGAGTACCGGCACCACCTTGGTGGCGCTGGCATACTTGAGATAGAAGACGCGGGTATTCCCCTCGTTGTTCTGCTCGCGATCCAGCTGATGGATCAGGGAGCGGGTCCGCGCGCGCGCATCTTCCGAACCGCTGATCACCAGGCTGTTGGTTTCGTCATCGGCCACCACTTTGGTCGCCAGCTGCGGCGCGTTCTGCCCTTTCTGCTCTTCGTTGTTGAGGTTATTCAACATCTCCGAGAGCTCTTTGGCGGACGCAAAGCGCAGCGGCACGATTTCACGACGCTGAATACCGTCTTTGTCCACGCGCTGGACCAGATCCACCAGGCGGTTCACCACCGAAGCTTTACCGGTTAGCAGCAGGACGTTGGACGGCTCAAAGTGGACCACGTTACCGATGCCGGTGGCATCGTTGAGCTGACGCAGCAGCGGCGCCAGCTCGCGAACAGGCACGTTTTCCATGCGCACGACGCGGGTGATGATCTCGTCGCCTTTGCCCGGATTTTTACCGTCGGCCAGCGGCGCACCGGCGGTGCGGGCAATGCTTGAGCGCACCACTTTGACCATGCCGTTATCCATCGGGATCACCGACAGGCCGTACAGGTCCAGCACGCTCAGGAAAAACTGGTAATATTCGTCTTCCGTCAACACGTTATAGGTTCTGACCGACACCGTGCCCTGAACGGACGGGTCGACCAGAATGGTTTTGTTCAGATTGCGGCCTACCGTATCAATAAATTCGCGGATATCGGTGTTTTTAAAGCTGGCGCTAAAGTTAGCTGCGAGCAGCGAACTGGAATATAACGACAATGCGGTCAGCGCCACGCACGCCCAAGGAAATTTCTTCATGTCTGTACACTTGTTAATTGTTTAGAACATTGACCCGAATATTTTCAAGGTGAGCGTGACGTCTGACGACGACCTCCGCTTCTTTCATTTTCGACCAGTTGGCAATAATATCTTTTGCCTTTTCTGCATCGGTCATATCGACAGAATTGACTTTTACCGCCACATCACCTTTTTCCAGACCGGCATGACTGTAGAAGTCAGAGGCATTCCTTGGATTAATGTTGTAGCCTTCCAGCTGGCCCTTTTCGATAAGTGGCTTTAACACCAGATAATCATCCAGATGCACGCTTTCAGCACCAGCATCTTTCGTCGATTGGGTTACCGGGCCGCTGTCAACGCCGCCCTTAAAATAGTCAGGTTTATTTAACGCCAATACCTGCGTAGCACCTTCGTAATTAACCACCACATTGTCTTTGTTTATTTCCTGAATAAAGGCATCGTTAAAACCGGTCAGCGCTTCGCCTTCGCGATAGCTCTTTTGCCCCCCCGGCGTTTTGATCACGGCGAAGGACAACCAGGCATCGTCGCTGCGGACGATCCCCTCAATTTCGGCAGCGAGCGGGGCTTTCCCGGCCGCTGGCAGGTTGTCCTGACGCACGGCGGCGGTGAAAAGTGAAAATGTCTTTTCTTCCTGACGTTTTCTTTGCGGTTTCGCCGCTGCGTTCGCGAGTTTATTCGTCACTTTTTTATAATCTTTAAAAATGACGTAGCCTTGCTGACCGCAAAAAATCAGCAATACAAACATAATACAGGGCGTTATCCACCGTGAAAAAAGTGAGAGCCTCATTATTCATCTGGCCTTTAGCAAAGCGGAAATAAGCAGCGTCATGCTGCGCCAATATGTGACATAAATAGTAATTAGCGGCCTGACAATCGACCACCTGCTTCGCCGTTAACTTTGATAAAGAAAAAGATTGACCGTCAAAAAAACCAGTGTTAGAGAAAGCCGACAGGTTATTTTTACCCTGCCCGTAAATTGACCATGACGCACCCTTGCCGTACTTTTCTGGGCCATTGCTATTCATGCCCAGAGACGGTAAGTCGTTATGTATCAGAGTCATTTTAAATTTAATCACCCGCCTTTTCGAAAAATTACCCGCGCCTCGGGCGATTTCTTCGTGCCGTATCACCAGGATATTTTCAACCTGCTGAAAGAGAAAACCCAACAGGCGGGGATTATTGGGCTCTTTGCAGACGATGCCCCGCTGCTGGGCCAGTTCAGCGACGCCCTGAAATCCGCAACCCCTGACGTTATTGCCATCAACGCGTTTCCAAAACTGAGTGCCAGTAGCCTGCTGTATAAACTCAACCCGGGAACGAAAGAGAGCAAAAACCGGCTTCAGGCGGTGGATGCCATCCTGCACCAGTGGCAGGGGGGGAAAAGCAGGACGAAAGTGCTGGTGATTAGCCATACCGATGCCATGAAAGAGACCTGTCGGGAGGTGCTGGCTCTGCTGCTGACGCGCGCGCAGGAGCTGGAGTTTCGTCTGTCCGTCGTACTGATGGGTACAGCGGATCGGGAAGCCGTTCTGATGCAGCAGTCTGAACTGCGTGAATATGCGCATACCTGCCACACCCTGCGCCCCCTTACCTGCCGGGAGTTTCTCAGCTACGTTCAGGCGCAGTGTGAAGCGCACGGGTGTGAGCACTCACCGTTGACCCCGGCGCGCGTGCGTAAAATGCATGCGCTGACCAAAGGGAATATCAGCAAGCTGAACGAGCTGGCGCACCTGTCGATGCTCGCCGCCTGGACCGAACGTGCAGAACAGGTTAGCCCGCGTCATCTGCGCCTGGCGGCCGGTGAGATCCTGCCTGCGAAAAAACACGGTATGCGCCTGGCTACCGTGGGCCTGTTCGCCTCCGTGCTGTTCGCTGCCTGCGGCTGGTATTTGACCTCCTCGATCGGAGCAAGACTTCCGATTCAACTGCCGGTGCCCGCGAGCTGGAAACAGCAGACGCCCATCGAGCAGGCGCCGGTGGTGCCGGCTATCGACAACGAGGTGGTTAATCAGCCGGATGCGATGCATCAGCTCTATCTGATGTGGGGGTATGACGCCTCGGCGGACGATGCCCTGTGCCAGAACGCCGCGAAGGTGAACCTGATGTGTAAGCAGGGAAATGCCTCACCGGACGCGCTGGCACAGGAAGGGTATCCGTGGGTGAGTGAACTGAAAACCGGCAACCACCTTAACTATGCCGTGGTCGCCCGCGTCGGGGATAACTCACTCGACCTGCTGATGAATAACCGCACCTGGCAGGTAAGCCGTCACTGGTTTAACCAGCATGCCACCGGCAATTATACCCAGCTCCACCGCCTGACGCCGGAAGGCAAAGACGCCATCAGCGCCGCCAGCGATGCGAAGGACATGGGGTGGCTGGATCAGCAGCTGAGCCAGGCCCTTGCCGAGCCGGAAACCCACGCTCAAACCTGGACGACGGAGATGATGAAACGTACCCGCGAGTTCCAGCAAAAAATGCATCTGCGCGTCGACGGTATCCCGGGTGAGGAGACGCTGATGCAGTTGATGCGCGACACTAACACCACGCCGAGCGTGCTGCTTCAGACCCCCCATGCCGCACCGGACGCGAAAACGCAGGAGAAGCATTCCTAATGTCTACCATCTGTCTTGCGGCTCAGCGCAGCTACGTTTCCGGGGAGGCGGTCTGGTTTTCGTACCGCATTCCCCGCCTGAGAAAAATCGCTTCTAACGCCTTTTTAGGAATAGTAAGTCTCTGCGTCATGCTGATGGCGGGGCTGTACGCCCACGTATACTGGCAACTGCGCCACCCTGCGCCGGAGCCGGTAAAAAAAGTGAACGTGGCGAAGCCCGAGACGCAGCTTTCCGATATGCACTACGTGTACGTGAGCAAGCCGTTCCCGCATCAGCACCCGAAACCCGTCCCGGTGCAGGCCGACGTCCCTGCCATGCAGGATCTGCCAATTAACAGCGACGACGCCGACTGGCAGCAGATGCCTGACGGCACGGTGCCGCACGATACCTCGCGGGATACCCTCCCCGGAACGGAAGCGCACGACGATGCCGTCTCCCCCCGCACGGAGGGTGACGACGCATCATTAACCGAACTGTTTAAGCAGGCGTTAAAAGAACAAGAGCAGGATTATTCGCAAGGGAAAATACCCGCACCGCCGGTTGACGAAACGCAGGATAATACTCAGGCGGGCGCATTACATAAAGAAAGTTCCCGGTCTCCATTAAGTAAAAAGGGAGACCGGCTGGAATAGTTAATATTTTTCAGGAAGGTTGGTGATATTAAGGAGCCGACCCTTTTCCACCACAATGTATTGACCTTTTTTCAGATCGGAGAGGATTTTTATAATCGTACTGCGTGCCAGGCTGGTGTATTCCTGAATATAATCATAAACATTAATATCGCGTTGATGATGTACAATCAGTTCATTAATTTCCAGCAAAAATTCGCGCACGACAGAATAGGCGCTGCGGGCAACCAGCACGTCATCGCGCTTGCTCAGGAGACAGATATACCAGGCCAGCACCTTGGTGAGTTCAGGCCACAAGCCTTTCTCGGTCATCAGTTGAGAGAAAACGCTTTTCGGAATCGAACGCACCACGGTATTCGAGCGGACCAGGCCATACATATGGGACGAATGATAAAAAATGGAAGAGAGTCCAAAAATGCACTGCCCCTGCAGGGCGAACAAGCAGAGCTCGTCGGATTCGCGGCGGAATTCCACTTCACCGCTGACGATAATATGAATAAATTCATTATCGACGGTGGAAATTTTTTGCCATTTCTTTAACGATTTTTCTTCAAATCCTTCCGTTGCGGAAATGATTTTTTCTATTTCATGATGAGGACGTAATTTTCTGCCGTAAATACTTAACATTGTTATACCCGAATTAAGATGTAAATTTTAGATAAAAAATGGCCACGGTGGAACCACCGAAACTATTCGTATAATCCTGATAAAAAACTTCAAGGAGAAGTGATAATAAAAATCACTATGCAGGTGTTATTTTTTATAAATACTTAGCAAGCTATACGTCTATCTTAAATGAGGGTACTTTTAAGTCAATTAACTAAAAATGAATTGAGAATGTACTTAAGATTAATCTCAAGAAAACTAAGGTAATACGGCCTGGTCAGGGGCAGCCCTGAGGACTACCCTTGCCCATACTTCTCTAAAAGCGCCTCGGCGATGGCCAGGGTTTCTACGTCAGCCACGCCGTTCCATAGCGCGGGGCGGAAGTGCATTTGAAACGCGCTGATCACCCTCTTCTGCTGCTGTTCCGTGGCGTTGTCCGGCACCTCGTAGCCATAGCGTTTCAGCACATCAAGCAGCGCACCGCGCTCGACCTCCTGATAGCGCGGCCGCCCGTTAAGATAGAACGCCACGCGCGCGGGATCGGGCCAGGCACCTATCCCCTGCTGCGCCAGCTGCTGCCACGGAAACAGCGGGCCGGGATCGTCTTTACGCTGCGGGGCAATGTCGGCATGGGCAACCACGTTCTGCGGCTGAATGTCATAGCGGGCAATAATGTCCCTGGCAAGCGGGATCAGCGCTGCAATCTGCGCAGGCGCAAACGGGGTAAAGGTTTTCACGCCGCCACGCGTTTGCCAGCCGCGGTTCTCGAGCTCAATCCCCACGGACGTATCATTAATCCGGTTGGTGCCGCGCCAGAAGCTGATACCCGCATGCCAGGCCAGCTCGCTCTCGGGAACCAGCTGCCAGATGCGCGGCTTGCCGTCCGGCGCCGGGGGGTTGGCGGGGATCAAATAGTGAGAGCTAACGTTTTTATCCGTCAGCGTGGCCAGCGAGCTGTCAAAATCATCCGCGGTGTAGTGGATCACCAGCACCTTGATGCGCGGGTAAGCCGCCTGCGCCTGATGACGTGTATCCAGCTCGTAGGCACCTTTATCGATAATCCCCTTTTCCGTAACGCACCCTGCCAGCAGCAGCGCCAGCAGGAGCGTGGCAAACGCACGCCTCATCGCAGGGTTTTCACCGCCGTACCGCTTACGCTCACCATCAGCATGCTGCCGTCTTTCCCGACCGTTTCGTAGTCAATATCGATTCCCACGACCGCATCCGCGCCGAGGGCTTCCGCCTGCTCGCCGAGCTCTTTAAAGGCGATTTCGCGTGCTTTGCGCAGCTCTTTTTCGTATGCGCCAGAGCGGCCACCCACGATATCGCGGATACCGGCAAAAAAGTCACGGAAGATATTGGCGCCGAGAATCGCTTCGCCGGTGACCACGCCGCAGTACTCGGTTATTGTCTGTCCTTCCAGGGTTGGCGTTGTTGAAAACTGCATGGTTTCTCTCCTTCTTTAGCGTTCAATGCCTTAGGCACAGCATTATCGGTTCGTTACGCTATGATTGAAAGGATAGTTAATAAATAAGGAAATCAACATGCGCTATTCAGCTTTAACACTTTTAGTGCCCTGCGCGCTGGTGCTCAGCGCCTGTACCACCACGGTCACGCCAGCCTTTAAGGATATCGGTACCCGCAGCGGCCCCTGCATTGAGGGCGGCCCGGACACCGTGGCGCAGCAGTTCTATGATTACCGCATTCAGCACCGCAGCAACGACCTCACCGGCCTGCGCCCGTATCTGAGCGATGGTCTGGCAAAACTGCTTAACGATGCCACCCGCGATCCGCAGCACAACGCGCTGCTGAAATCCGACCCGTTCTCCAGCCGCACCACGCTGCCGGACAGAGCAGAAGTGGCCAGCGCATCAACCATCCCGAACACGGATGCCCGTAATATTCCGCTGCGCGTGAAGCTGACGCAGGGCAGCCAAACCTGGCAGGACGAAGTGCTGATGATCCGTGAAGGCCAGTGCTGGGCGGTGGACGACGTACGCTACGTGGGCGGCAGCGTGCATCCCCGGCCGGCACGCTGCGCCAGTCGATTGAGAACCGCTGATTCATCAGTGATAAAAATGTTACCCCCGTAAAATGTCCGGCATTTCTCGCGGAATGCCGACATTTATACTCGCCGCCTTTGCCCTTCGCTATTTTGTGCTATGTTTAAGAGGAAATACGGGTTATATTTAACTTTTAACGCAGAAATATTGCATAACTATTCTGTCAACGGTACTATCTGCGGCCTCAATTGCTATAGATTGCCTGGATGAGTAAAGACTGCCCCGATGAGTATTAAACTAAACGGCATTAACTGCTTCTACGGCGCACACCAGGCGCTGTTTGACATCACGCTGAACTGCCCGGAAGGCGAAACGCTGGTTTTGCTTGGCCCAAGCGGTGCAGGCAAAAGTTCCCTTCTGCGCGTCCTTAATCTGCTTGAAATGCCTCGTTCAGGTACGCTGGCAATTGCCGGTAACCATTTTGATTTCGCAAAGACGCCGTCTGATAAAGCGATACGCGAGCTGCGTCAAAACGTCGGCATGGTCTTCCAGCAATACAATCTCTGGCCGCACCTGACGGTGCTGCAAAACCTGATTGAAGCCCCGTGCCGCGTGCTGGGGTTAAGCAAAGATCAGGCCATCGCGCGTGCCGAAAAGCTGCTGGAGCGTCTGCGCCTCAAGCCCTACAGCGACCGCTACCCGCTGCACCTGTCCGGTGGTCAGCAGCAGCGCGTGGCCATTGCCCGTGCGCTGATGATGGAGCCTGCGGTACTGCTGTTTGATGAACCCACCGCCGCGCTGGACCCGGAAATCACCGCTCAGATCGTCAGCATTATTCGCGAGCTGGCGGAAACCAACATTACGCAGGTTATCGTTACCCACGAAGTGGAAGTGGCGCGTAAAACCGCCAGCCGTGTGGTGTACATGGAAAACGGGTATATCGTTGAGCAAGGTGATGCGAGCTGCTTCGCTAACCCGCAAACCGATGCCTTCAAAAACTATTTATCTCATTGATTGTGTCAGGGGAAATATAATGAAAAAAGTATTACTTGCCGTGCTGCTTGCTGGCGTTACCCTTTCCGCTACCGCAGCTCAGACCATTCGTTTCGCCACGGAAGCCTCTTACCCTCCGTTTGAATCCATTGATGCAAACAACAAAATTGTTGGCTTTGACGTGGACCTGGCTAACGCCCTGTGTAAAGAGATCGATGCGACCTGCACCTTCAGCAACCAGGCGTTCGACAGCCTGATCCCAAGCCTGAAGTTCCGCCGTATCGACGCCGTAATGGCCGGTATGGACATCACCCCGGAGCGTGAAAAGCAGGTGCTGTTCACCACCCCTTACTACGATAACTCTGCCCTGTTCATTGGTCAGAAAGGCAAATTCACCTCTGTCGATCAGCTGAAAGGCAAAAAAGTGGGCGTGCAGAACGGTACCACGCACCAGAAATTCATCATGGATAAGCATCCGGAAATCACCACCGTGCCATATGACAGCTACCAGAACGCGAAGCTGGATCTGCAGAATGGCCGTATCGACGGCGTGTTTGGTGATACCGCTGTCGTGACCGAGTGGCTGAAAGCCAACGACAAGCTGGCACCAGTGGGCGACAAAGTGACCGATAAGGACTACTTCGGTACCGGTCTGGGGATTGCCGTTCGTCAGGGCAACACTGAGCTGCAGCAGAAATTCAACGCTGCGCTGGAAAAAGTGAAGAAAGACGGCACCTACGAAACCATCTATAAAAAATGGTTCCAGAAGTAATTCCTGATGAATGAAATTTTTCCTTTAGCAAGCGCCGCCGGGATGACCGTCGGCCTTGCCGTTTGCGCACTGATTATCGGCCTGGTGCTGGCGATGTTCTTTGCGGTGTGGGAATCCGCGAAATGGTTCCCCGTCGCCTGGACAGGCTCCGCGCTGGTCACCGTGCTGCGTGGGCTACCGGAAATTCTGGTGGTCCTGTTCATCTATTTCGGTTCCTCGCAGCTGCTGCTCACGCTGTCGGACGGCTTCACGATTAATCTCGGCTTTGCGCAGATCCCGGTGCAGATGCAGATTGACAACTTCGACGTCAGCCCGTTCCTGTGCGGCGTCATTGCGCTCTCCCTGCTCTACTCCGCGTACGCGTCGCAAACCCTGCGCGGTGCGCTGAAGGCCGTGCCGCAGGGACAGTGGGAGTCGGGTCAGGCGTTAGGGTTGTCGAAATCCGCCATCTTCTTCCGTCTGGTCATGCCGCAGATGTGGCGCCATGCCCTGCCGGGCCTCGGCAACCAGTGGCTGGTGCTGCTGAAAGATACCGCGCTGGTGAGCCTGATCAGCGTTAACGATCTGATGCTGCAAACCAAAAGCATCGCCACCCGTACCCAGGAGCCGTTTACCTGGTACATTGTGGCGGCGGCAATCTACCTGGTGATCACGTTACTCAGTCAGTACATCCTCAAGCGTATTGACCTGCGAGCGACGCGCTTTGAACGGAGACCAGGCTGATGCTTGAATACTTTCCCGAGTTGATGAAAGGGCTGCACACCAGCCTGACGCTGACCGTGGCGTCCATTATCGTGGCGCTGATCCTGGCCCTTATTTTCACCATCATCCTGACGCTGAAAACGCCGGTGCTGGTGTGGATTGTGCGTGGCTACATCACCCTGTTTACCGGTACGCCGCTGCTGGTACAGATCTTCCTGATTTACTACGGCCCGGGCCAGTTCCCGTCGCTGCAGGAATATCCGGTTATCTGGCATCTGCTCTCTGAGCCATGGCTGTGTGCCCTGATTGCCCTTTCGCTGAACAGCGCGGCCTATACCACCCAGCTGTTCTTTGGTGCGATCCGCGCCATTCCGGAAGGCCAGTGGCAGTCCTGCGGGGCGCTGGGCATGAGCAAGAAGGACACGCTGGCGATCCTGCTGCCGTACGCCTTTAAGCGCGCGCTCTCCTCCTACTCCAACGAAGTGGTGCTGGTGTTCAAGAGTACCTCTCTGGCCTATACCATCACCCTGATGGAAGTGATGGGACACGGACAGCTGCTGTACGGGCGCACCTATGACGTGATGGTGTTCGGCGCGGCGGGCGTGGTCTATCTGGTGGTGAACGGTCTGCTGACGCTGATGATGCGCCTTATTGAGCGTAAAGCGCTGGCGTTTGAGCGCAGGAATTAACCACGCAAGTGCATAAAACGGTATTCATGGAGCGGGTAACCTGATGGGTTATCCGCTTTTTTTCGCGCTCAACACAATACTTAATCATTTTTATTGCATATAAATTCATTAACTGGCATTGTACATCCAGGCCGCAGACACGGCGCATCAATAAGACAGACGGGAGCATTACAATGAAAAAGTTAGTTCTGGCCGCATTACTCGCCACCTTCGCCGCTGGCGCATCCGCTGCGGATAAAATCAATTTCGGCGTGTCCGCCACCTATCCGCCGTTTGAGTCGCTGGATGCCAGCAACCAGATCGTCGGTTTTGATATCGATCTGGCGAAAGCGCTGTGCAAACAGATGCAGGCCGACTGCACCTTTACTAACCATGCTTTTGACAGCCTGATCCCGTCGCTGAAGTTCAAAAAATACGACGCGGTGATCTCCGGGATGGACATCACGCCTGAGCGCAGCAAGCAGGTCGCGTTCACCGACCCGTACTACGCCAACTCGGCGGTGGTGATTGCGAAGAAAGGCGCGTATACCTCTTTCGATCAGCTGAAAGGCAAACGCATCGGGATGGAAAACGGCACCACCCATCAGAAGTACCTGCAGGACAAACATCCGGAAGTGAAAACCGTGGCCTATGACAGCTACCAGAATGCGATTATCGACCTGAAAAATGGCCGTATCGACGGCGTCTTCGGCGATACCGCCGTGGTGAACGAATGGCTGAAAACCAACCCGCAGCTGGGCACCGCAACGGAAAAAGTGACCGACCCGCAGTACTTCGGCACGGGCCTCGGCATCGCGGTACGTCCGGATAACAAAGCCCTGCTGGAAAAACTGAACGGCGCGCTGAAAGCGATTAAAGCAGACGGTACTTACCAGAAAATTAGCGAGCAGTGGTTCCCGCAGTAATGTCTTTTGCCGGGTGGCGGCTTCGCCTTACCCGGCCTACGGGGGGAGTTGTAGGCCGGGTAAGCGCAGCGCCACCCGGCACTCTCTCACAGCGGCACAAAGAACCTGAACCGTGCCCCTCTCGCCGACTCCATCAGCCTGATCCCGCCGCCGTGCAGCTCCAGCATCCGTTTCACAATCAGCAGCCCTAACCCGCCGCGATTCTCTCTCGACGCCTGGGTGTTGAGCGCCGACGGCCGCTGGAACAGATCGTCGCGCAGCGAGGCATCCACGCCCGTTCCGCTGTCGGACACTTCGACCTGCAGCTGTTCATTTTCCTGCCACACCGCCAGGCGAATTTCTCCGCCGCCAGGCGTATGGCGCATCGCGTTATCCAGCAGGTTGGTCACCACGCGTTCAATCATCGACACATCGGCGTTTACCATCGGCAGCGGCCCCGGCACGTCAATATGCAGATTGACCTCTCGCGTGCGGGCCGTGAGCTCAAATTTCTGCGCCACGTCGGAAATCAGCTCCGCCATTGCGAACCGCTCGCGCTGGGGTTTAATACCGCCGTGTTCAAGGCGCGCCAGCTCAAACAGCTGCTGCGAAAGATGCCGGACTTTTTGCCCCTGACGCAGCGCGGTGGCGAGATACTGCTGGTGCTCCTGCGGCGTCAGGGTGGCGGATTTGAGCGACAGGGTTTCGAGATAGCCCAGCAGCGAGGTGAGCGGCGTGCGGAGATCGTGCGAAATATTGGCGATAAACTCACGACGCTGACGATCGCTGTCGGCCAGCCGATCCCACTGTTGGGTGATTTTGCGCGCCAGCTCGATAAAGCTGTTGCGCAGGATCGCCACTTCATCTTTTGCCGCCGCGTCCGGCGTCTGTCCCGCCAGCAGCCTGATGGCGCTTATGCTGTCCTGCTCCAGCCCGGCGACCTCCACCGTCAGCTGTTTGACCGGGCGCGTGACCCAGTACCAGACCAGCAGCCCTGCCAGCAGCCCAAACAGCGCGACCCACAGCAGCGACCACAGGACGGTACTCCACAGCGCCTTGTGCCAGGCCATTTCCGCCAGGGCGTTTGACTCCTCGCCCTGCAAAATAATGTACAGATAGCCTTTTAGCTCGCCGTCCTGCCGCAGCGGCGTGGCGCTAAAGACTTTTTGATTTTGACTGCGCGGATCGTCGCCCAGTACCGGCATGGCGGTGCCGCTCAGGAAGCTCTGCACCGGCGCCAGATCGATTTTTTGCCGCTGAATATGGCCCGGCGGGGCAGCGTCGGCGAGGATATCGCCGTCCGGGGAGACAACGTACAGCTCAACGCTCGGATTAAAGGTCATCAGCCGGCCAAACAGCGGTTTCAGCGCGCTGCGGTCGACCCTGCCCTGCGCGTCCAGAATCGGTTCGCGCTGGACGATCTGCTGCGCCAGCCCGCCCGATAACCGCTGCACCATCGCATTACCGTACTGCATGCTGCTGTAGAGCTGGACCGCGCAGGCGACGGCGGCGCAGAGCATCATCAGCAGGATGAAGAGCAGCGTCAGGCGCTGGCTCAGGCTAAAGCGACGCATCATGCTGCGGCTCCGCAAATTTGTAGCCCTTGCCCCAGACGGTGCGAATGATCTCCGGCTCGGCGGCGTCCTTCTCTATCTTGATGCGCAGGCGGTTGATATGGGTGTTGACGGTGTGCTCGTAGCCTTCGTGCTGGTAGCCCCAGACCTGCTCCAGCAGCGCCAGGCGGGAGAACACCTCGCCGGGATGACGGGCAAAGAAGTAGAGCAGCTCGAACTCGCGCGGGGTGAGGTCCACCACCTGGCCGTGAAGCAGCACGCTGCGCGCCAGCGGATCGATGGTCAGCCCGTGCGCCTGAATGTGTCCGTCGGTTTGCGCCTGCCCCATCGCCTGCTGGCGACGAAACAGCGCTTTGATCCGCGCAATCAGCTCCTGCACGGAGAACGGTTTTGCCAGATAGTCATCGGCGCCGGTTTCCAGCCCGGTAATGCGGTCGGTTTCGCTGCTGCGGGCGCTGATGATGATCACCGGCAGGTAGCGCGTCATCTGACGGATGCGGCGGCAAATCTCCAGACCGTCAACGTTGGGCAGCATCAGGTCGAGGATCACCGCATCCCACGTCTGGGCGTCAAGACGCTGTAAGGCGTTGCCCCCGTCGGGCTCGTGGGTGATGGCGTAGCCTTCGTCTTCTAAATTGAGTCGCAGAAGCGCCGCGATATCGTGGTCGTCTTCTACCAGCAGGATCTGCTTCATGGGTAAGCCTATATTCATGTCTTATGACGTAAGCTTACCTGATTTCGCCGGGATGAAGAGTTCACATTTTGTTTAAGATTTTACGAGCAACGTCAACACTTCATAATGCGCGGTGTGCGGGAACATATCGAAAAGCTGAACGCGTTCAATGCGATAGCCCGGCAGTTGAGCGAGGTCTTTCGCCATGGTCTGCGCGTTGCAGCTGGAATAGATGATGTATTCCGGCGCCATCTGGCTCAGGTAGTCGCACAGCGCATTCCCGATGCCGCGGCGCGGCGGGTTAACCAGCACCAGTTCCGGCACGTTGCCCTGGCCGGTGGCGAACTGCGTGGAGTCGAGCGCCTGGAAGCGCAGATTCGTTAACCCCAGCTCAGAGGCAGACTGCTTCGCGCAGGCAATCGCTTCGGCAGAGATCTCAATCCCGGTGAGCTGCATCTCCGGCGTGGCGCAGTGCAGGCCAAACCCGCCCACGCCGCAGAACAGATCCCACATATGGTGAACGTTCAACGCACGCACCCAGTCGCGGGCGGTGGCGTACAGGCTGCTTGCCACGGTCGGGTTGGTCTGGAAGAAGCTTTGCGGGCGGATCCACAGCGGCACGCCGTTGAAGCGCTCCGCCAGCGCGTGCTGGTCGGTGAAGAAAATCTCTTTCTCCCCTTCCATGATCGCCATATGCACCGGCTGAATGTTCGCCGTAATGACCTTCAGCTGCGGAAGCTGCGCCTGCAGCCAAGGCAGGGCCGCGCGCAGCTGCTCAAGCTTGGTTTCAGAGCGCAGCACGAAGCGCAGCATCATGCCGCCGTCGATCTGGCTTTCGGTCAGCAGAAGGTACTTCAGCTCGCCGCGCTTGCGGGCCACGTTATAGGGCGTTAACCCTGCCCGGGCAATAAACGGCTTGAGTGCGGCAAAGACCGGTGCAAAGGAGTCGGGATAGAGCGGGCAGTCGGTTAAGTCTTCCGGCGTGCCGTCGCGGTGCAGCATTCCCAGCAGCGGTTTTTCTACGCTGCCGCTGACCACCATTTTGGCTTTGTTGCGAAAACCGTGTTCCGGGCCGCTGACGGGTGCGCACCACTCGCCCACCGCGTGTGCTGCCAGCAGCTGTTGCAGGTCGGCCATTTTGGCGGTGAGTTGTTGAGAGACCGGCTGTTCTATCCACTGACAGGAGCGGCAGCGTCCGGCGTCATAGAGTGCGCACTGCATATCAAAACCTTAAGAATCACGAGGGCTGCGATTATACACATTATTGCAGGCGGAAGAACCGCCGACTGGAGGCCGGAACGAAGAGGAGACAGAGCACCAGCATGTCCGGCAGTTTTTGCATAAACAGCGCGCGCAGGATCTCGCGTTTGGATTCACCGGCAATGCTGAACAGCTCCGGGTAGCCGTACCCCAGCGAGGCGGCCCACAGATAGCTCGCCGCGGTAATCTGCGTCAGCAGATAGACCCAGCGCGCCCAGTTGCGCCCTTTGACCAGCGAAAACGCGCAGTAGATCTCGATAAACACCAGCACCAGGCTGCTCAAAAAGACCAGCGTCAGATTCCACGTCTGCACGCTGCGGTGAATGAATTCACCGATGCCGCGCACGCCCAGGGTATTCAGAATCATCAGCACGTCCAGGCAGCGGATCATAATAATGGCGAGCGCCGCCACCTGAACCAGTGCAGGTACGTTAGGACGCGCGTGCGTAATACGTGATTTTTTTAATAATCCCAATGTTTTACTTCCCTGAAAAACAGTGCCGCGTCATGCGCGGCACATCACTGGAAATTTTAAATCCTTCAGCCGCGTCTTGCACGCTGGATATCGCGCACGCGCTGTTTTTCCGCGCGCGCCATCAAATACCAGGCGATAAATCCGACAATTCCGACCACGCCGAGGATGATAGAGGCCAGGGCGTTGATCTCCGGGTTGACCCCCATGCGCACGCTGGAGAAGACCAGCATCGGCAGCGTCGTCGCCCCCGGGCCGGAAACAAAGCTGGCGATCACCAGATCGTCGAGCGACAGGGTAAACGCCAGCAGCCAGCCAGAGATCACCGCCGGCATAATCATCGGCAGCGTGATGATGAAAAAGACCTTCAGCGGCGTCGCGCCGAGATCCATCGCCGCCTCTTCAATGGAGCGATCCAGCTCGCGCAGGCGCGAGGCGATCACCACCGCGACATAGGCGGTACAGAAGGTAACGTGCGCCAGCCAGATGGTGAGCATCCCGCGATCCGCCGGCCAGCCGATGGCATGCGCCAGGGCCACGAACAGCAGCAGCAGCGCGAGACCGGTGATCACGTCCGGCATAACCAGCGGGGCGGTGATCATAAAGGCGAAGCCGTTCGAACCGCGAAAACGCCCGAAGCGCACCATCACCAGCGCGGCGATCGTGCCCAGCACGGACGCCATGGTCGCCGCCAGCGCCGCAATGGTCAGGCTCAGCCCCACCGCGCTCATCATCGCATCATCGTGGAACAGCTCGCTGTACCAGCGCGTCGACCAGCCGGCCCAGACCGTCACCAGTTTGGAGCTGTTAAACGAGTAGATCACCAGCATCAGCATCGGCGCATACAGGAAGGTAAAGCCGATGACCAGGATCGCAATTCGCCACGGGGAGCGCACTACCGGTAAGTTGTTCATCCGCGATCTCCCATCTGTTTCTGCTGATGCTTGTGGAACCACATGATCGGCACGATCAGCAGCAGCAGCATGACAATCGCCACCGCCGACGCCACCGGCCAGTCGCGGTTATTGAAGAACTCCTGCCACAGCACGCGGCCAATCATGATGCTGTCTGGCCCGCCGAGCAGTTCCGGGATCACAAACTCCCCCACCGCCGGGATAAAGACCAGCATCGACCCGGCGATAATGCCGCCTTTGGTCAGCGGGACAATGACGCTGAAGAAAGTTTTTAACGGACGGGCGCCGAGATCGAGCGACGCTTCTACCAGCGAGTAGTCGATACGCGTCAGCGCCGTGTAGATCGGCAGCACCATAAACGGCAGATAGGCGTACACAATGCCAATATAGACCGCGAGGTTGGTGTGCAGGATCGTCAGTGGCTGATCGATAACGCCTAACCACATCAGGAAATTGTTCAGCACGCCGTTGTTTTTCAGGATGCCCATCCACGCGTAAACGCGGATCAGGAACGAGGTCCACGACGGCAGGATCACCAGCAGCAGCAGGATGTTTCGCGTCGACGGCTTGCTGTGCGCCACCGCCCACGCCAGCGGATAGCCCATCACCAGACAGCAGAGCGTCGAGATCGCCGCCACCTGCAGCGATTGCAGATAGGCTTCGAAATAGAGCGGATCGTCGGTGAGCTGCAGGAAGTTACCTAGGTTTAAGGTCAGCGTCAGCTGCCCGTCGGCCCAGTCAAGCAGGTTGGTGTAAGGCGGGATCGCCCGCGCCATTTCCGCCAGGCTTATCTTGAAAACAATCAGGAACGGCAGCAGGAACAGCAGGATCAGCCACACGTATGGCATGGCGATCACCAGCTTGCGGCCGTGCTTCATCTGCATGCGCGTCAGCCAGTGGGCAAAGCCGCCCGGCTTTTCGACGCGGGCTGGAGGTTCAAGTGTACTCATTGGCCGCTCCTTATACCGTCAGCACAACGCAACTGTCTGCATCCCAACACAGGCGCACTTCGTCGCCCCAGGTCGGCTGCCCCTTGCGGTAGCGATGTTCGTTCTGTAACTGCGCGCTGAGCATCTGCCCGCTTTTCAGGCGCACGTGGTAGATGGAGAGATCGCCCAGATAGGCAATGTGCACCACTTCACCCACGGCAAAGTTATAGCCATCGGCAGGCGGATCCTCACAGAGCATGATCTTCTCCGGACGCAGCGCGACGTAAACCGGCACGTTATCCACCACGGAGTTATCCGGATCGACCTTAAGCGGATGCTGCAGCCCCGGCGATTCGATGACCAGGCCATCTTCCTGACGATCTTTCAGCAGCCCCTCGAAGACGTTAACCGAGCCGATGAACTCCGCGCTGTAGCGGGTGGTTGGGTGCTCATAAATCTCTTCCGGCTCGCCAATCTGCACGAACTTCCCGCGGTTCATGATGGCGATACGTCCGGCCATGGTCATGGCCTCTTCCTGGTCGTGGGTGACCATCACGCAGGTCACGCCCACGCGCTCGAGGATATCGACCACTTCAAGCTGCATACGGTCGCGCAGCTTTTTATCCAGCGCGCCCATCGGCTCATCAAGCAGCAGCAGTTTCGGGCGTTTTGCCAGGCTGCGGGCCAGGGCCACGCGCTGGCGCTGGCCGCCGGAGAGCTGGTGCGGCTTACGCTTGGCGAACTCCTGCATGTGCACCAGGCTCAGCATCTCGGCCACGCGCGCGGTAATTTCAGCCTTCGGCAGCTTATCCTGCTTCAGGCCAAAGGCGATGTTCTGCTCCACCGTCATATGCGGGAACAGCGCGTAGGACTGGAACATCATGTTGATCGGGCGCTGATACGGCGGCACGCTGGAGAGGTCCACGCCGTCGAGCACGATCTGCCCGGCGGTGGGCTGTTCAAAACCGGCCAGCATACGCAGCAGGGTCGATTTACCACAGCCAGAGGCCCCCAGAAGGGCAAAAATTTCGCCTTTATAGATCGTCAGGCTGACGTCGTCCACGGCATGCTGGCCATCAAAAGATTTGGTGAGGTTACGAATTTCAAGCAGCGGGGTCAGCGCTTTACGGACTTTCGCCTGCGGGCGGGGGATCGCGTCATTCACGGGGTGTTCTCCGGTAGAGATCAAATCATGGTGCAGGCGCACCAGAACGGTGCGCCTGTTGCCGGGGGCGCTTCGCTTGCCCGGCCTGTGACAAAGGGTTATTTACCGCTTTTCACCTTGGTCCACGCGCGGGTACGCACGCGGTCAATTTTTGGATCCTGGACTTTCAGGGTGAAGAGCTTGGCGAACACATCCGCTGGCGGATAGATAGCCGGGTTATTACGGATTTCTTCGCTCACCAGCGGCACGGAGGCCTTGTTACCGTTCGCGTAGTAAACGTGGTCGCTGATGTGGGCGATAACCTCAGGACGCATCAGGTAGTTGAGGAACTGATACGCTTCGTCTTTGTTTTTGGCGTCAGCCGGCATCGCAAAGACGTCGAAGAAGGCCAGCGCCCCCTCTTTCGGAATGAAGTAGGAGACGTTCACGCCGTTTTTCGCCTCTTTCGCGCGGTTCGCCGCCTGCCATACGTCCCCTGCCCAGCCGATCGCGACGCAGATGTCGCCGTTCGCCAGGTCGTTAATGTACTGGGACGAGTGGAAGTAACGAATGTTTGGACGCAGCTTCAGCAGCAGATCGGTCGCCGGGCCGGTGTAATCATCGGCCTTATTGCTGTTCGGATCTTTGCCCAGATAGTTCAGCACGGTCGCGAAAATCTCTTCCGGCGCATCGAGGAAGGAGACGCCGCAGCTTTTCAGCTTCTCAAGGTTTTCCGGCTTCAGCACCACGTCCCAGCTGTCCAGCTTCACGTCCGGGCCCAGCGCGGCTTTGACTTTATCCACGTTGTAGCCGATACCGGTGGTCGCCCACAGGTAAGGCATCGCGTATTTGTTGTCCGGGTCGTGCTTAGCCACCAGCTTCAGCACTTCCGGATCGAGATTTTTCCAGTTCGGTAACTTGCTCTTATCCAGCGGCTGGAAGACGCCTGCCGTCAGCTGGCGCTCCAGGAAGCTTGCGGAAGGCACCACGAGGTCAAACCCGGTGCTGCCCGCCATCAGCTTTCCTTCCAGCACTTCGTTGGAATCGAACACGTCGTAGACGACTTTAATGCCGGTCTCTTTTTCAAAATTTGCCACCGTGTCCGGCGCAATATAGTCAGACCAGTTATAAACGTGCAGCGTTTTTTGTTCCGCAGCGAGCGTGCCGGCAGAGACGGCCATCAGAGCACCCGCAACCAGACCCGATAACCATTTTTTATTCAAGGCGATCATAGTGTTATTCCTTCTGAAAGCTCGTTAACAAACGAACTAAAACTGTGCAATCAGGATATATGCAAAAATCATGCATAGTTTGTCGCTCTGCTCAAAATAAAAAGAAACCTCTTTACCCGGCAGCTTCCGCTCGCTTTTTTAAGCATCGCAAGAATAACTGTAGCCCGTGTCCCCGGCTATAGCCCAGACGAAAAAACGCCTTTTATCAATTTTCTATGCAGGTTAAGTCTACGTGATAAGCCGAAACGGCCTTCAGGGAGGTGAATAATTCTTTAAAGAAAGGTTAAAAGCAGCAGAAAAAATGGCCTTCTGCAGCCGCTATGGCAGCGACTGCGCAAAAGTCAGACAGGCTTAGTGAAGAAAATTGGGAGATGCATCATTATTCTCTGCATCATCTTCCGCGCTATACAGCAGATGGTGTGCATTGGCTTCCATCATAACCATGGAAATTTGCTCTTCGCTCAAGCGCATAAACCAGGCGAACTGCTTGAACGACAGCCCTGCCCCGGAGAATAAAGACTGGCAAACGACCAGTTTTGGCAGATTATCATCCTGTATGTCGAGAAATGCCTTCACCGTCAAAGAACTGGCATTGATTGCCGACAGGTCGGAAGCCAGCGCCAGCAGCGCGGAGGGCTTCACTTCGGCCAGCGCGGAGAAAAGGATCACGTCGTTAATCAGATCGATTTTGGCATCGAAAATGCCGTCGAAATTCTGCATATGAGGCAGATGCAGCGCCTGGCAGGAATCACATTCGAAGAACGTAATTCCGGCATCATCAAGCCATTGACGTAACGTATCCAGTGTAGGTACGACCTGTAAATCCATCGCGATGCAGCCTCTTTAATAAAAACTTCGCATAGGGTACTTAAAAAGCGCGCGGTAATCCATTTAACCACCCGTTTTCAGACAGTAGCCCGGCGTCGCATGACGCTCGATCCATAAGATCATTTTACCCGCAATATCGACCCCGGTGGTTTTTTCCACACCTTCCAGCCCCGGCGAGGCGTTCACCTCCATGACCAGCGGCCCGCGCGTCGCGCGCAGAAGATCTACACCCGCCACGTCCAGCCCCAGGGTTTGCGCCGCTTTCACGGCAATTTCCCGTTCGCGATCGCTGATATCGGCGATTCTGGCAATGCCGCCGCGGTGAAGGTTAGAGCGGAAATCGCCCTCTTTGGCCTGACGCTCGATCGCCGCCACCACCTCGTTACCCACCACGAAGCAGCGAATATCACGCCCTTTCGCCTCTTCGATATACTCCTGCACCAGAATGTGGGCATTGAGGCCCCGGAAGGCATCAATCACGCTCTCCGCCGCCTGACGGGTCTCCGCCAGCACCACGCCAATGCCCTGCGTGCCTTCCACCAGCTTGATCACCAAAGGCGCGCCGCCCACCATGTCGATCAGATCGCTGGTGTCGTCCGGGGAATGGGCAATCCCGGTGACGGGAAGATCGATCCCCTGACGGGCAAGAAGCTGCAGCGAGCGCAGCTTGTCGCGGGCGCGGGAAATGGCGACGGATTCGTTGAGCGGGTAGCTGCCCAGCATCTCGAACTGGCGCAGCGCGGCGGTGCCGTAATAGGTAATCTGGGAGCCGATGCGGGGAATCACCGCATCAAAGTGCGGCAGCTTGCGGCCTTTGTAGTGAATCGACGAGGCGGCCGGATCGATGTTCATATAGCAGGACATCGGGTCGAGGATTTCAACCTGATGCCCGCGTTTCGCCGCCGCTTCTCGCAGGCGCTTACATGAATAGAGCGTTCCATCCCGGGACAATATGGCAATTTTCACCCTGCACCTCTCTGAAGACATGGAAAAAGCCTGCGTATCATATACGCAGGCAGGCGCAGGATAAATGGACTATCGCGTCGCCCAGCCCTGTTTGTGCAGGTAATCAAGAATAAACGGGCGATTTTCTTTAATGATGGTGCGGCGAATATGGTCCGTCCAGGTGTCGCGACGGTTATTGCTGCCGCGCGTCATGTAGTAATTCGCCAGCTCTTCATCGTAGTGATTCAGGACATCCTGATCGACCGGCTGGTAGTGGTTTTCATGCACCAGCATCGCCGCAGGAATGCGCGGCTTCAGATCCGGGTTATCCGCCGGCCAGCCAAGGCACAGGCCAAACAGCGGCAGCACGTGTTTTGGCAGCTTCAGCAGGTCGGTCACACTTTGAATGTTGTTACGCAGGCCGCCAATGTAAACGCCGCCTAACCCCAGCGACTCCGCGGCCGTAAAGGCGTTTTGCGCCATCAGCGCGGTATCCACCACGCCCAGCAGCAGCTGTTCGGCCAGCCCCAGCTCGGCCTCAGGGCAGATCTGCAGGTGGCGGTTAAAGTCGGCGCAGAATACCCAGAACTCGGCTGCCTGAGCCACATGCTTCTGCCCGCCGGTCAGCGTCACCAGCTGTTCACGCATCGCCGGGTCGGTAATGCGGATAATGGAGCTGCACTGCAGGAAGCTGGAGCTGGAGGTCGCCCTTGCGCTGTTAATAATCGCTTCGCGCTGCGCATCGGTAATCGGCTCATCGGTGAAGTGGCGAATGGAACGATGGGAAAGGAGCAGGTCTATGGTTGGCGTCATCTTGTCTCTCTTTATCTTGCTTAAACCGTATGGCAGCCAGTATAGGCAATGATATGCGCGGTGTAATTGGCGAAACATAGCTCATAGATATTATAACGACAGGCGAAACCTTCTTTAATGACGACAGGTTATGGGGCACTATACGTGTCATTCGCCGTCAGGCTTGTTTTTTTGAGGAGAGAGAAATGTTTGCAGTTATTTTTGGTCGTCCAGGGTGCCCTTACTGTGTGCGCGCGAAAGAGCTGGCTGAGAAACTGACCGAAGAGCGCGATGACTTCAACTTCCGCTATGTGGACATCCACGCGGAAGGCATCACCAAAGCCGATCTGGAAAAAACTGTCGGTAAGCCGGTTGAAACCGTACCGCAGATCTTCCTCGATCAGAAACACATTGGCGGCTGCACCGACTTTGAAGCTTACGCCAAAGAGCACCTGGGCCTGTTTGCTGCCCAGTAATGAAATGAAAGGACGCCCTCACCGAGAGGGCGTTTTTATTTGTGGTGCCGTCGGTTATGAAGCAGACTGCGCACAAATAAGTAGCAGAGCGCGCCAAGGGCGCACCAGAAAACAGCGCTCATCAACCACGCCAGCTCCTGCCAGAAACTCCGCGTAGAGATATACAGCAAGCGCATCATCAGCAAACAGAGCGGCGCGGCCAGCATGGCGCCCAGCAGTGGCTTCACCACCTCCCCTTTACGGGAGAGAAAACTGGCAGCTGCCCCCGGCAGGGTAAAAAAGAGCAACCCGAGCTCCGGATGACCCGACGCCCTGAATGCCCCTTTCACGTTAAAAGCAAGCGACATGCATACGACCGTGAACAGCAAAAAGCAGCTGATCACCCCCGCCCAGTTTCGTTTCATATTCAACCTATCCTCCTGACTTATCTCTATCAAATACACTTTCGTCGGGTAGACGCCCAGTCAGATAAAGCAATGCGGCAATCCTTGCCAAAGTACGCACAGGGTGATGCGATAATCAGTAGCTGTCAGTAGCTAATGCGATTAAACTACACGCCAGCTAATGTTTTAGGGAATAAAGCAGGAAACAGGGAGCGTTAACGCTTTTCCCTGACCCAAAAAACAGTAGCCCAAAAAGTCCTTTCATTCAACAACTTACTGGTAAACAAGAAGTTAGCCTCCGTGAATATAAACGTCGCAGACTTGTTAAATGGGAATTACATCCTGTTATTATTTGTGGTACTGGCGCTGGGTCTTTGCCTGGGTAAATTGCGCCTGGGTTCGGTTCAACTCGGTAATTCCATTGGCGTTTTAGTCGTCTCCTTATTATTAGGCCAGCAGCACTTCAGCATTAACACGGACGCGCTCAACTTAGGTTTTATGCTGTTTATTTTTTGTGTTGGCGTGGAAGCGGGACCTAACTTTTTTTCCATTTTCTTCCGCGACGGCAAAAATTATCTGATGCTGGCGCTGGTGATGGTCGGCAGCGCGCTGCTGATCGCGTTAGGGCTGGGTAAACTGTTTGGCTGGGATATCGGGCTAACGGCCGGTATGCTGGCAGGCTCGATGACCTCCACTCCGGTGCTGGTGGGTGCCGGTGATACCCTGCGCCACTCCGGTATGGCCGGGGAACAGCTCTCCACCGCCCTCGACCACCTGAGCCTGGGCTATGCCCTGACCTATCTGATTGGTCTGGTGAGCCTGATCGTTGGCGCACGCTATCTGCCAAAACTGCAGCATCAGGATCTGCAGACCAGCGCCCAGCAAATCGCCCGCGAGCGCGGTCTGGATACCGACTCCAAACGTAAAGTTTATCTCCCGGTGATCCGCGCCTACCGAGTCGGGCCAGAGCTGGTGGCGTGGGCAGACGGCAAAAACCTGCGCGAACTGGGGATTTACCGCCAGACGGGCTGCTACATCGAACGTATCCGCCGTAACGGCATTCTGGCGAACCCGGACGGCGACGCGGTGCTGCAGATGGGCGACGACATCGCGCTGGTCGGTTACCCGGACGCCCACGCCCGTCTCGACCCGAGCTTCCGTAACGGCAAAGAGGTGTTCGACCGCGACCTGCTCGACATGCGCATCGTCACCGAAGAGATCGTGGTGAAAAACCATAACGCCGTTGGCCGCCGCCTGGCGCAGCTGAAGCTGACCGACCACGGCTGCTTCCTCAACCGCGTGATCCGCAGCCAGATTGAGATGCCGATCGACGACAACGTGGTGCTCAACAAAGGTGACGTGCTGCAGGTCAGCGGCGACGCGCGACGCGTAAAAACCGTGGCCGACCGCATCGGCTTTATCTCCATTCACAGCCAGGTCACCGACCTGCTGGCCTTCTGCGCCTTCTTTATCGTTGGCCTGATGATCGGGATGATCACCTTCCAGTTCAGCAACTTTAGCTTCGGCATCGGTAACGCCGCCGGGCTGCTGTTCGCCGGGATCATGCTGGGCTTCCTGCGAGCGAACCACCCGACCTTCGGCTACATTCCGCAGGGCGCGCTGAACATGGTGAAAGAGTTCGGTCTGATGGTCTTTATGGCGGGCGTGGGCTTAAGCGCGGGCAGCGGGATTGGTCACAGCCTCGGCGCCGTCGGCTGGCAGATGTTGGTTTCCGGACTTATCGTCAGCCTGGTGCCGGTGGTGATCTGCTTCCTGTTCGGCGCCTACGTGCTGCGCATGAACCGCGCCCTGCTCTTCGGGGCAATGATGGGGGCGCGTACCTGTGCGCCTGCTATGGAAATCATCAGCGACACCGCGCGCAGCAACATCCCGGCGCTGGGGTATGCGGGCACGTATGCTATCGCTAACGTGCTGCTGACACTGGCGGGTACGCTGATTATCATCATCTGGCCCGGACTCGGATAACTCCTAAGAATGCGCGTGGCGGAAAATATTTTCGTTACGCGCAGAACTTTTTTATCAAGGGGCAGTCATAACTAGTGCCACTGCTTTTCTTTGATGTCCCCAATTTGTGGAGCCCATCAACCCCGCCGTTTTGGTTCAAGGTTGATGGGTTTTTTGTTGTCTGAAGTTCGTGCCTTGTGGCGAACAGCCATAGGCAAAGCCTTCCTACGCCGTTTCAATCGCATATAGCAGTTCAACCAGATCAACCGCACTTACATCATCCCAGCGAAGGTAGCTCGACAGAGAGCTTGTTCCCGAATCTTGCCCTAAAACGCGCTGGCATATTGCCTGGTGGTCAACGGATGCAGATACCCAGACAGCACCACTCTGCTGACAAAAGTAGGTCGAACCTTTCAACCCATCCCTTTGAATACGTTTCTTCCAGGTATCCACCTGCTGTGTCGTCACTTTTAAACTCATATCTTCCCCTAAGTAAATCAAGCAATCCCAGTTGATGATCCCATAAAATACCCGGATAAATCAGCGCGGAGAATATCAGTGTTCAATTTTTATCCTGACAAGACATTTAACAGAACGGAAGTTATGAGTCGACCAACACCCGTTCCCGCCATCAACGGAGTCTATTTTTGGTGGTTCAAAGAAATCCCGCCGGGCGTTCCAACAGAAGGTTGCCTAACTCATGATGGGCTAACTCTGCTTTATGTGGGTATTTCTCCCGACAAAAAAGGGAAACCTAATAGTAGAGCCAATCTCAAAACACGTATCAAAACTCACTACAGCGGAAATGCCGAAGGCTCTACGCTGAGACGAACGCTAGGTGTTTTGCTTGCGGCAGTAAGCAATTATCCCCTCCGTCGTGTTGGAAGGGGAAACAGAACGACATTTACCCATGCTGGGGAACAATGGCTCGATCTTTGGATGGAACAGAATGCAAAAGTATACTGGGTAGCAGACGAAGAACCTTGGGTGCTGGAAGAAGCGTTGATAAGAAGTATTCCGCTCCCATTAAACATTCAAGGTAACACTCATCCTTTTAAGCCAACGCTCTCAGCAATGCGCAGCAAAGCTATGGCAGAAGCCAAACTGATGGAGATTGCGAACGAAACAGGATTTAGCAGACGTAAGGTCGTGGAGATTGTTGAGCAAGCTGTGAGGGTAGAATAATCGGCTCAGGAAGACCGCCGTTGCGCAGTTGCACCAAATAAAAGGCACAGCCCAGGCGGCAAACCATAAGTATTACGTTAACTGTTCAGGTATTCCATTCAAGTTTGTGCATTAAGGTGTGACAACATAGCCGTACAGATTTACCAAAGGCAGCATTTCTCATTATCTTTATGCAGGCGATGACGAGGCAATCGACCATCTGCTGGTATGTCGTTTAGGGTGACAACAGGCAGCCCAGTTAGCTCGCTATAGCGTTCCATAGTGACGTGCAGTTTGTTCAAGAAATTGTAATATTAGGGGTCATGGTGCAACACCTCCTACTGGCTTGTGGTGAGCCGTTTGTAAACGGGACAAGTACATAAATGGAAACAAAACTGATAATGGTTGATGGGAACGCTTACATTTTTGACGCGCCATTTCTTCCTATCAATGGCTTTGTTGAATAAATCGAACTTTTGCTGAGTTGAAGGATCAGATCACGCATCTTCCCGACAACGCAGACCGTTCCGTGGCAAAGCAAAAGTTCAAAATAACCAACTGGCCCAC
>NZ_VDAF01000038.1:0-27545 GCF_019584525.1 Enterobacter sp. EC_50
GTGGGCCAGTTGGTTATTTTGAACTTTTGCTTTGCCACGGAACGGTCTGCGTTGTCGGGAAGATGCGTGATCTGATCCTTCAACTCAGCAAAAGTTCGATTTATTCAACAAAGCCTTTGCACTTCTCAAATGCAAATATCTTTTTGATCAGTTCGTGATAAAACGAGAGTTCGCCAATGGTAGCGATGGCTGGAGTTTGAAGGGCCTGCGTTGGTATTCGGAGAAGAGTACCAGTTATACCAATACGTTTAATGAAGATGAGGGTAACAGTACCAGCATCAACCGACAGATTTTGATGCTGCTTTCCGCATTCCACGTTTCAACCCCTACTCTGGTTTATAAACACTGGTTGAATGGAGCTTTGTACTATCTGTTTAATGCCCATTCCGCTGAAAACCAGATAGATGCAAGGAAGTACCTCGGGTATCTGGAGCATCTTGCCTCCTCGTTTGTCTTTCAAAACTTTCTGGCAGAACAAGAACCAAAATCATATTTTGAGATTATCTACGGTAAAGAGCTACATCTCCAACCTGCGGTACTGTCGGACAAGATTAAGAAGAAGATGCGCTTTGGGATGATAGCAAACAACCTGGTATTCAATTACCTGGACTACTTACTCTGGTGCCGTGACAGACATAAAGCTGAGGTAGTCAAACGTTTCGAATTTACCTTCCGGAGTTCAGTAGAGCATTTCTATCCCCAGCATCCCATGGATGGCTATAGGTCATTACCAGATACGTCGTTGCATACCTTCGGCAACCTCAGTCTGATTAGCCATAGCAAGAATTCGCGACTGAGTAATTTCCAGCCAAAACAAAAGCAAGAGCACTTCGAAGCGAGTCTCGAACGGAATGAAATTGATAGTCTGAAACTACTCGCCATGATCGAGCTGATGAAGAAGAACAATCAGTGGGGGGAAGAAGAAATCGCCACTCACGAAGCGGAAATGCTGGCAGTGTTAAGCAGTGTCGATGGTAGTGATAGCGTATTAAGGGAGGTGTTATGAACAGTGTTGGCCAACGTGAACGCATGACACAAAAACGTGTTATCCAGTTATTCACCAAACATCTCGGTTATCACTATCTTGGTAACTGGCATAAACGAGAAGACAACCGGAATATTGAACCAGGCTTAGTTTCTGCCTGGTTAACAAAACGCGGCGTTTCAGAAATCCTAATCGCCCGAGCATTACGGCAGCTGGATCGAGCCGCAAGCCTCGGTGAAGGCCGTATCCTCTATGATGCAAACAAAGAGGTGTATCGCCTGCTACGCTACGGCGTGAAGGATAAAGAAGGTGCTGGTGAGCAGAATCAAACCGTGTGGTTGGTGGACTGGAAAAATCCAGAAGCCAATGATTTTGCTATAGCTGAAGAAGTGACCTACAACGGTGAAAATAAAAAGCGCCCGGATTTGGTGCTGTATGTTAACGGTATTGCGCTTGGTGTCATTGAGCTTAAACGTTCTACAGTGTTAGTCTCAGAGGGCATCCGCCAAAACCTCGATAATCAGCAAAAAGCCTTCATCCGCAGCTTCTTCACTACCATCCAATTGGTGATGGCCGGTAATGATTTAGAAGGGCTTCGCTATGGCGTAATAGAAACGCCGGAGAAATATTATCTTCAGTGGAAAGAAGCCGCTGAATCACCTCACACCAACATGCTTGATCGTCACCTGGCTCAGATATGTAATAAACAGCGCCTGCTGGAATTGATCCACGACTTTATCGTTTTCGATGCTGGAGTGAAGAAAACCTGCCGTCATAACCAATATTTTGGCGTCACTGCAACGAAACCGTTTATTCAACGCAATGAAGGCGGGATTATTTGGCATACCCAAGGCAGCGGTAAAAGCCTGACAATGGTTTGGCTTGCAAAATGGATCAGAGAAAATATTACCGATAGCCGAGTGTTGATCATTACCGACCGTACAGAACTTGATGAACAGATCGAGAAAGTGTTTAACGGTGTGGAAGAAGAGATCCTTCGCACCAGAAGCGGCGCAGATCTGGTGACTCGTCTGAATCAAACCAAGCCCTGGCTTATATGCTCGTTAGTGCATAAGTTTGGTCGTCAGGAGGAGGAAGACAGAGATGCTGACACGGACGATTTTATCGAACAAATGAAACGAAATATCCCTGCCGATTTTAGCCCGAAGGGAAAATTATTCGTGTTTGTGGATGAGTGCCACCGAACCCAATCCGGCAAATTGCATTCGGCGATGACAAGCATTCTGCCAGATGCGCAATTTATCGGTTTCACCGGCACCCCACTGATGAAGAAGGATAAGAAAAAGTCAGTGGAGGTCTTCGGTCCTTATATCCACACTTATAAATTTGATGAAGCAGTCAATGATGGGGTTGTACTGGACTTGCGCTACGAAGCTCGTGACATCGATCAGCGAGTCAAATCGCAGAAAAAAGTCGACCAGTGGTTTGATGCTAAGACATCTAAACTTTCTCGCCTTGGCCAGCAGCAACTCAAGCAGAAATGGGCATCAATGCAGAAGCTGTTATCGAGCCGCTCGCGGCTAGAACAAATTGTCGCGGACATCCTTCTCGATTTCGAACAAAAACCACGACTCGCAGATGGCCACGGTAACGCCATGTTGGTTTGTTCCAGTGTCTATCAAGCCTGCAAATGCTATGAGATGTTTAGTGAAGCTGGTTTTGCCGGTAAATGTGCGATTGTGACGAGCTACCAGCCAAATGCCAGTGAGATTAAAGGCGAGGAGAGCGGTGAAGGACTGACTGAGAAACTGGCCAAGTACAACATCTATCGCAAAATGCTTGCGGAGTATTTTGAACAGCCTGAGGCTGAAGCAGCCAAACGAGTGAGTGATTTCGAAAAAGAGGTCAAACAACGCTTCATCAAAGAACCAGGCCAGATGCGCCTTCTGATAGTCGTTGATAAGTTATTGACTGGCTTTGATGCTCCGTCAGCCACATACCTCTATATTGATAAGAAAATGGCCGATCACAACCTTTTCCAAGCGATATGTCGCGTTAACCGGTTGGATGGTGAAGATAAAGAATACGGCTATATCGTCGACTATAAAGACCTTTTCCGCTCATTGGAAAAAACCGTTCAGGACTACACTGCAGAAGCCTTTGACGGCTATGACAAAGAAGATGTAGCCGGTTTACTGAAGGATCGATTGCAACAGGCGAAAATCGATCTTGATGGTGCTCTGGATGCCGTTCGTACCCTTTGCGAACCAGTAAAAATGCCTCGCAATCAACTTGATTATCAGCATTATTTTTGTGGGGAATCAGGGGCGTCGATAGAGCAGTTATCTGAGAAAGAAGCTTTACGTCTAACATTGTATCAATCCGTGGCGAAGCTTATCCGTGCTTTTACCAATCTGGCAGGTGAGCTAACAGATGCTGGTTATAGCGAGCAGCAGGCAAATCAAATCCGCATTGATGTTGAGTTTTATACAAAAGTCCGCGATGAAATCAAAATAGCCAGTGGCGATTTCGTGGACATGAAGCAGTTCGAGCCAGGTATGCGGCAGATGTTGGATCTTTGGGTGGATGCCGATCCTAGTGAAACCCTTATGGACTTTGAGGAACTAGGGCTGCTTGAGTTGATTATTGAACGCGGAGAAGAAGCACTGGATGGACTTCCAGCCGACATGCGTGGCAACCAGGAGGCCATGGCTGAAGCGATTGAAAATAACGTTCGCAGAACCATTGTTGATGAAAACCCAGTCAACCCGAAATACTACGAAAAAATGTCGGTGTTGCTTGATGAACTGATCGCACTTCGTCGTCAACAGGCGCTCTCCTATCAGGAGTATCTGGAGCACGTACGTGAACTGGCGAAGCAGGTTAAACATCCGCAGTCAGGTAGTAAAAGTACTTACCCAGCAAGTATTGATACCCTCGCCAAGAAAGCGTTGTATGACAACCTTGGGCAGGATGAAGTGTTAGTTATAAAGATAGATACTGCAGTACGTCACACTAAAAAGGCCGACTGGTATGGGGATCGTTTTAAAGAACGCGAGATCAGCTTTGCTATCGCGGAAGAAATTAAAGGTTTTTCAGTGACAGTCGCGGATGTTATGGCTCTGGTGAAGGCACAGAAGGAGTACCGCTGATGCCATTGGTTACATTTGGTGAGCTCACTCTTGATTTACAGCGTAAGCCAATCAAAAACTTGCATATCAGCATACTTCCTCCGGATGGCCGAGTAAGAGTATCGGCTCCCGTCTCACTGTCAGACACAGCTATCAGGATGGCTGTTGTCAGAAGGCTGATATGGATTCGACAGCAGCAAGCACAATTTCAGGCTCAGCCGCGCCAGAGTGAACGAGAAATGTGTAGTGGCGAAACACACTATCTTTGGGGAAGAGGATATCGCCTGGATGTAGTTTTAGTGGATAAGCCCGCTGAAGTGAAACTACAGGGTGGCTGGATACGAATGAAAGTACCTCCACATTATGATATGGCCCAGCGGGAAGCAGTTCTCAACCAGTGGTATCGCGGTATTTTAAAACAAAGACTGCCTAAATTAATGGCAAAATGGCAGCAAGAGGTAAAGGCTGAAGCCAGTTTTGTTGGAATCAAGCGAATGAAGACTAAATGGGGTAGCTGTAACCCCCAAACCGCACGTATCTGGATTAATCTGGAACTGGTTAAAAAACCTCCTGAATGCCTTGAGTTCATTGTGGTTCACGAGCTAGTTCATCTACACGAACGCAAGCACAATGAGCGTTTTATCGGCCTGATGAGTATGTATTTGCCAAACTGGCGTGAACACAGAGCTAAGTTGAATAAAATGCCCTTGGCTTATAATCACTGGGCTTACTAAGGTAATCAGTTCGACATTTAACACAAATCGATTTGAATAACAGCCAAATAATGAGAGATTTGATAATGTATACACTAGCAAATGCAAAAATAACCGGAGTCTGGGGATGGAACAATATTGAGACTAACTTCTATGAAGATGTAAGCATTTTCATTGGGGCAAACGGCACAGGGAAAACGACATTCATAAATATTCTTGTTGCAATTTTAAGAGTAGATGTGGCTGCACTAGAGGAATTATGGTTCGACAGTGCCACATTGATTTTCGAAGGTTATTTCGACGGTAAAAAGAAGAGAAGAACATTAACTATTACAAGACAATCAGAGAATAAACACAGTGACGAATCTGTTTCTTATAAAATCAGTAGAGTTGTATATGATCTTCCATTTTTAAATGGAAGAAATGTTCGTTCAATTCACGTTCAAAGGCGAATACTACCTGTAGTGGAACTAATTAAAGGTAAACTACAAGAAATTATATCTTTTTCAAGTTTATCTGTTAGTCGTGCAGGCATTAGCGATATTGATGATCTAGAGTATTTAGATTCAAGAAAGGATCTAAATCAAGTGAACTCCATCGATAGTATTCTTACAGAATTATTAAACAAGCTAAAAGTTTATCAGCTAAAGAAAGCTCAAGAATCAAAAGAAATTGCTAGAGAGTTTCAAGAAGAGGTTTTAATTTCAGTGCTTTACTGATGCGGATATTGACTCATCAATTGGTTTGAATGAACTAGCTCAAACTGATTTTCAAGAAGAAATGAAAAATTTCACCAACTCTTATAATCAGCTTGGCATCCAAAGTACTCTAAGAAAAGGTAAAGCTAAAGAACTAATCAGTAAACATTTCAATGCAATTCAGGAAAGCGTAACATATTTACAGGAAGCGATTGCAGAAAATAAAGGAGTTTTTGACGTTGACAAAATTTTCGCCTTTCCACTCCTAAAAAGAACAAAAAAAATATTACAGGCAGGTAAGTCTGCTGAAAGGAGAAGAAAAAGACTTTTTAGACCACTTGACATATATAAAAAAGAACTTCAGAAATACTTTAATGGAAAAACAATAACTTTATTATCTGATGGTGGTTTATATTTCAAAGACACAAATAGAAATAGCAGTGAATATGATTTCAAAAAACTTTCATCTGGTGAAAAGCAGATCCTAATATTATTAACCGAATCACTTCTTCAGGATGGTGAATCTAAATTATTCATTGCTGACGAACCTGAGCTTTCTTTACATATCGATTGGCAAAGTAAAATATTACCATCTATAAGAATGTTAAACAGAAGCGCTCAAATTATTGTAGCAACGCACTCCCCAGAAGTCGCAGGTGAATACCCAGAAAATATTCTTGATATGGAAGATATCTGCTATGAGTAAAGGAATTCCTCGCGGTTCAAAAGCCTTAGCGGTGCTGAATAAGTTCAAAAGAGTTAACGCTATCCTGTATGTCGAAGGACCAACTGATCGCGTTTTTTGGAAAACTCTTTTAGACTCCAAAGGAGTGAATGGTATATCTATTGAAATTGCGGGAAGCTGTACAATTATTGATGATTACATTGATAAAATATTGAAGGAAAATCTTGAAATTTTCGTAGCTAGAGATAAGGATTATAAATATACATTGAATAAAATACCTCAACATGAAAGGGTACTTTTTACCTTTGGTCATAGCGTTGAGAACACCTTAGTTTACAATGATGCCATCGTAAGTATAGGAAAATCAATTGGTGGCGAAGAAGAATACTGTTCATTATCAGTCCAGCATTGGCATGAATACATTATAAATCAACTACAACCATTAGTTATTCGTGAGTTTGCGAATGAGGCTATTGGCTCCGGCCTGAATATATTAGGTGATCATGGAGATGGTTTATTTGGCAAAACATGGAATAGTGATAAATTCCCAGCCGAAAGAATATTAAAAAAAATAGAAGAAATAGACAAAATAATTCCACCGCATGATATACAAGTAGCTGCAAGTGTTGTAGAGGAGAGATGCAATGATATTTATTGCTATATTAGGGGCCATTTTCTTTTCAGTTTAGCACTAAAATTCGTTAAAGAAATGATGATCACACTGCTAAATAAAAAGTCAGTTAATGTATCTAATGACTCCTTGATGACAATGCTTTCAATGGCATTTAGAGGTGCTATCGATTCAGGAATGCATCCTCATAGAGAACATTATATGACTGAACTAGATAAATTAATAATAAATTGAGTGAGTTATATACTATATCACTAATAAAAAGCACCTCGAGAAAACTTCGGAGTGCTTTTATTTTAACTGACACTTTGCAAATGTATAAGCTCTCGGAATTTGCAATAAATCTACTAACTAGTTAATAATTAATTTTTCCAAAGCTAAAAGGACTACCCCCTTTCTCCCGATTCGCCTCCAGATAATTAGCCCACTACTGCAACATCAACCTACGCTCTTCCAAGATGTTCCGCCTTATGGATATAAGCCTCCCAAACAGAGCTACGCTCTTGAAGGCTCATCTGCCTTTCCACCGCATCTCTCGACCACAAACCCTATTCAATCAATGAGCTACAAGCCATCGTCCTGAATCCATGCCGACAGACTTCCGTTTTCGTGTCATAAACCATAACTCTCAGCGCCTTGTTCACAGTGTTCTCACTCATCGGCTTACGCGTATCATGATCACCAACGAAGATCAGCTCTCGATTCCCATTCATGCTTTTGATCTTTTCCAGAATGGCTAGAGCTTGCCGTGACAAAGGAGCAAGATGAGTTGTCCGCATCTTCGAACCACGTTGAGAATGCTTAATACCTTCCAGCGGTTCACGCTCACCAGAAATCGTCCACATGGCCATTTCAAAATCCACTTCTGGCCAGTGGGCAAAACGCAGCTCGCTTGAACGGATGAAAACCAACAAAGTGAGTTCAACCGCCAGTCGGGTTAACGGCCTGCCAGAATAGTGATCGATGCGGTGAAGCAATTCAGGAATGCGGATAAGCTCCAGAGCAGCACGGTGCTGTCTTTTCGCCGTAGCAACCGCTCCGGCAATCTCTTGCGCGGGGTTATAGTCGATTAAGCCGCTCTGCACAGCAAAGCGCATAATCGCGGTAGTACGCAGCTGTAAACGGGCAGCGACTTCAAGACGCCCAGATGACTCGACTGCTTTAATGGGTATAAGCAGATCTCGTGTCTTCAGGTCAGCAATGTCCCGCTTACCAATGGCAGCAAAGAGATTATCCCCCAACTTTTTCAATACACGTGCGCTATGCGATACAGACCACTTCTGATTACTGGCATGCCAGTCTCTGGCTACCACTTCAAAAGTTATCATCTCTTGCTCCAGCTCTATCTTAACGGCTTTCTTGTTCTCGCGGGGATCGACACCATTAGCTAACAGCTTACGGGCTTCATCCCGGCGTGCCCAGGCATCCGCCAGCGAGACTTCAGGGTATTTCCCCTGCGCCAGCATCTGCTCCTTACCGCCAAAACGATAACGCAGTCGCCAGTATTTGGAGCCGTTAGGGTGAACCAGCAAAACCACGCCTTCACCGTCAGTCAGTTTATAGACTTTTGCTTCAGGCTTAGCCGTACGAACCTTCACATCACTCAGAGCCATGATGAATATCCTTCCAAGGATTCTGTGTGGGTACAAACATTATCGAACCGGGATATAACCGCAGATGTACCCACATCAGCAAGTTGATGTAGATTGAATCAGGTTGATTTAGGTTGAGTGAAAAAGCGAGGAAAGTCTTGCAGGCACTGGCTTTCAGACACAAAAAAAGCCGCCCTTAAGCGACTTTGATTTGCATCTTTTGGTGCCGAAGGCCGGACTCGAACCGGCACGTATTTCTACGGTCGTTCGCTTGTCTGGCAAGCTCCTGTAATGCTTTGAATCAACTGCAAAAACAGGAAAAGACTTCGACATTTCACACTATTCAAATTCAAGTGCAAAAGCCCTGACAAAATAGCTGGGGTTTGCATGATTTACAAGAGAGATCGTTATCTGGTTTTAGATCCTTGCGGAAACTATCTGGTGAGGATTGCCATACCAAAGTACATGCGCCATCTATTCGGAGGGCGACACAACTACGTGAAGAGCACAGGCACACGCGATGTGCGCGAAGCCCGTCTCTTCCGTGATGCGGTGGCCCTGGAATGGATCAAGATACGTAGCCAGCTAAAGCCAGAGCGTGATAAAGGCTCGAAGGTGGAGCAAATACTGAATGAGCTACGCCGGATCGGGACGTATGCACACGAAGCACCAGAGCCATTAAGCGCCCCTGTTATGAGTTGCCCCTCCCTCTTGAGGATGCGGGATCAGTACATTCTCCAGTTCAGCGAGAAGCGCAAGCTCACCACACTATCGAAGACCAATAAGGCCGTAGAAGTGCTCTTAGAACATCTGAAAAAGCGTGATGTTCAGCTTCGTGACATTAACCGAACCACCGTTACAGGCTGGCTTGATCAGCTCAAAACGGAGAAAGCTCCTCAGACGATACAAAACTACGTTAGTGCATTGGCTCAAATCTGGGATCTTGCTCGTAACCGCTACCACGATGCACCGCAAGAAAACATCTGGCGTGGTCATGGTTTAGAAAGCAAAAGTAGCAAAGTGAGCTACGAAGTGTTTGAGCCTGGCGAATTGGCGAAAGTGTTCGCGGTGATGGCAGATGATGAAGAGATGCAGAATGTAACGCTGATCGGCATGTACAGCGGGATGCGCCTGAATGAAATCTGTTCGCTATGCTCCAGTAACATCAAGGAGATCGAGGGGGTGTTATGCTTCGAAGTGACGGAGGGTAAGAGCAAATCAGCCGCTCGTATTATTCCGGTGCATAGCCTGATCACTCCGTTGGTGTTGTCACTGCGTGAGAAGCCTCACAACGGCTTTTTATTCTATCGTGCGTCAATCATTGACCGTGCAGACGGAAAGCGCTCAACGTGGCATTCACAGCGTTTTACGAGGGCTAAACGTAAGGCTTTGGGGGAAGTGGGATCAGAAAGGAAGGTTTTCCACTCGCTACGGCACCACGCGGCCCAGCTTATGGACAGGGGCGGCATAGGCAGGAGATTAAAGCCCGTCCCAGAGGATCGCGTTGCGCTGCTACTCGGTCATGAGCGTGGCAATACAGAGAGTTTCAAGACTTATAGCAAGAATGCCGCCTCTCCGGTAGAACTTCGCCAATACATCGAATTGCTACGTTATCCAGAGATCGAGAACCAATAAAAAAGGGGCGCAAGCCCCTTATTTTTTAAACTCCGTAGTAACAGTGTCAGATTCGGTTTTCTTAGGTGCATTGTTCACTACCTTCTGTTTCACCGTACCGCCTACAGATTTATTTCCCTGCGTTTTAGTCGCAATTACATTAACTGTAGCTTTGCTAACAAGTCTGATCTGTTCAAATTCAAGATCGAATTGCATAGCAAATTCAGATTTATAATCGTAACTGATTCCAGAGAGAATGACATTCTCATACACTTTGTGCTCTGTCACTAATGTAATAGGCTGACGACTATCAAAGATTTTATCAAGATACTGGATAGCTTGAGAAATACGAGTGCCATTAACGCCAGCACTGTATAATAAATCTTTCTCCAGCCTTACCGGAGTTTCGGTAATAATCCCAGACAGCTTGAATGTATTATTCTTTATCTGAACGTGATCGCTCACTTCGGCCCCGCTCTCAACGGGATAGCTTGTAATGTCTGCCTGTCTGCGTATTCCGGTATCGGTGACAGCATCAAACACAATAGCCTGATAGTTTTGAATGTAGCTATCAGAAGCTGGATTATAAACAGATGCAAGAATAGTGAATCCGTTTTCACCTTTATTACGTGTAGCACTGCTGTTATTACTATTTGAGGTTGAATTAATTTGGGAAGAATCGCCCCCGATTGTTAAACTTCCTGGTGTTGCCATTTTATTTTATTCCTTATGAAGAGGGGCAATTAGCCCCCCGTCCCTTGTCCAGATGAAACAGCCAGCACCATACGCTGATTGTTCTGATTAATACGCTGATCTACGCTCGCATTTAGCATGTTTCCGAATGTCGGATCAGGGGAAATAGTGAGAGAGATCATTCCTTCCGGCAGGTTATTTTGTAATACTACAGGTTGCACCATCGTATTATTAACTGGCGGTGTCGCAGTAGCCGCTGCGGATTTTTTTAACATCGAGACAGGAGAATAATCTCCGTTGGTGCTCTGTGCGTAGCTGCTCACGTCTTTAGCGTCGCCCGTCCCGTTCCACCACTCGCGCACCGTATCAAACACATTATGCTCATGTGTGGCTTTAGGCTGGCTGGCTCCGTAGGCGTTAGCCACTGGATTACTTCCAGGCTTTGCAGGTGCTGACGTTGTGCCGTAATGCTGGCTCACCGCCTCTTTAGTGGTGTTGTCACCGTTCAGGAGATTCAGCTTACCTGTAATCCAGTTAGTTAGCTTCATTAAGCCGTCTACTACATCACCCGCCGCTTTCCCTAAGCCTTTGAAGAAGGGTAACGCCTCCTGCATAGCTTCCTTAAACTCTTTAACCGTCGCAGGGTCGAGAGACTCCATGAAACCTTCAAAGAAGGCTAATTTCTGACTATCGTTAAGAATGTCCATTTCCTGATTAAACTTGCGATAGGCTACAAGCTGATCTTGCTGTTCCTGGTTCAACCATTGCCCGTTACGCTTGAGCACGTCCACCTGATCAGTGAGTGCCTTACCTTGATTGCGGAAAGCACCCACATACAGACCCATGTCATCACCAAGCTGTTCCAAAGATGCGAGGATTTGCTCTGAGGATTTCCCTTGTTTTTCCAAGGTGTTAACATAGGCAGAGGTAAAGCCCATCGGGTTTGTTTGGTATCGGCGTAAATCGTCCATCGTGAATCCGGCAGTGTTCACTGCTGACAGAATCCCCTGATCACCACCTTTGTATTGACCAGATTTCTTATCGTATTTAGCCTCATTGAGAGTTTGACCGATGCGATCCTGAATGTCTTTATAATTATCAAGGAGTTTTAACTGACCTTGAATACCCATTCCCGAATCGATCCCGTTAGCGGTAGCGTATTGGCTTTGGGCTTGTAGAGCGTTGTAATCTACATTCCCTAATCTGGCACGCTGTACAATCTCGCTACGTTCTTCCTGTGCGGTTACAGCATCTTTCCCCCATGAATAAGCACCATACGCAGCCGCACCAATACCAGCGCCAGCAAGCGCACCAGTGCCTAATCCCATCAATCCACCTGTTATCGCTCCAGAGCCGCCAGCGGGAGCCGTAGCGCCTCGTTTAGCTGCTTGCCTACGTTCAGCGTTAATACGTCTGTAACCCTGCTGTAAGCGCTTAATCTCGCTGTTTTGCCTGGCGAGGCTGATCGTTCCCTGAGAGTACGCCTTAGTTATACGTGACGCTGCAAGAGCCGCCTGTGTAAGCTCAACATTGGTAAGGTGCTGCATTGATTTAAAGCTGCTGGCTGTATCCAGGAGTTTTAGCTCCGCACGTTCACGGCGCTGTGCGTTTCTTGCGGCCTCTTTCGCTGCCTGAGCCTCTACACGGGCTTGCGCCTTAGCTGCCCTTGCCTTTTCTCGTTCATCGCTATTACGTGGCTTAGAGGCTTTCTTATTCAGCTTATCTAATTCTCTTTCAGCAGACTTTAGCCCTTGGCTGAATCTCTTCATGTTTATTGTGGGGTCTTTAATACCTTTCGCTTTCTTCTGAATCTGGTCAAAAGCATCAAGGGCTGTCTTCATAGAATTACGGTCAACGCTGAATGTAACCGTGTTCTTGATAGAACTTGTGTGGATCTCAAGCATGATTATTCACCGCCTTTCTTATCTAAAAAATGGTGAATCGCTTGCTCTACAGTTTCACCACGAAAAATACGTTGTCTCACGCCGTTATAGTCAACATCTAATAATCTGCACATTGCAGCAACATTTAATAAGCCTTCGGCATCAGAGGCCGATAATTGAACATGCAGCCCTCTTGCAGATTTCAAAATTAAGTACATACTCTTTCCTCACGCTGAAAATAAAAAAGGGGCAAGGGCTGGCGCATTTGCTTTGCGTGTTCCAGTTCCCTACGCCCCCTGATTAAAAAGCTCTTCTGTTATTTCCAGACGTGAAGAGCTAACGTCTATCGCTCATTATTATGAGACGCTACCGAAAATGATCGCTTGTGGAACATTAACAATTGGCAGATAGCTACACTCTGTAGCCACTTCTGGGAAGCCCCAACGCTGATCAACAATTACATACTGGTGATACAGTTCCGCGCCTTTGCCTTGTGTCGCATGGCGAACACCAACACCAGAGTGAAGAACGTAAGCGTTTGATTCTGGAGTCATTACAGGAATACTCACGAAGCCATCAACCCCGATTTTGTCAGTGACGAGGCTATAGCCTGTCACGTCGATCACTGTTACGCCGTTTAGCGTCCATGTTTCGAAAGCAGGGTTAGCGCCTTTAGTGCGGGTGTAGAAGTTATCGCCAGATTCCAGCGGCAGCGTATACACCATGAAGTCTTTCACGGACGGGTGATAGCGTAGCGCTACGGCAGCTTTGCCAGAAGCCAGGATCACCGCTCCTTGTTTAGCCTGCGCCAGCCCTGATCCAAGTTTCACATTCTGAATGCGTCCGATCTCACTTAGTTGCTGGAACACGTTAGCGTCTGCGCTAATGTCCATCGTGTATGTGGTTTTGCTACCACCTGCAAGGAAATCTAAATTGCCTTGTCCGGCGTATTGTGACTGTACACGAAGCCCTAACAGTGCCTCTACAAGGTCAACCTCTACCGTGTTACTCACCTGTGCATACTGTGCATCGCTGAAATCGTTAATAGCGAGGGTAATTTGATCAGCAGTGTCTACGGTTCCACGCGCTTTATACTGCTCAAGGTCACGAGAGGTGACAGAGTTTAAAGAGTTAGGGAAGGTGCGAATAAGCAGGTCATTTCTTCCCAAGCTGACTCGCTGATTAAAATTTCGCGGATCTGGGCCGATTTTTTTCCCGCAAACACATCGAATCAGCCTATTTAGGCTATTTTTTCCACCATTTCTGGCGTTATTTCCGGTTTTTACTGAGATCTCTCCCACTGACGTATCATTTGGTCCACCCGAAACAGGTTGGCCAGGGTGAATAACATCGCCAGTTGGTTATCGTTTTTCAGCAGCCCCTTGTATCTGGCTTTCACGAAGCCGAACTGCCGCTTGATGATGCGAAACGGGTGCTCCACCCTGGCACGGATGCTGGCTTTCATGTATTCGATGTTGATGGCCGTTTTGTTCTTGCGCGGATGCTGCTTCAAGGTTTTTACCCTGCCGGGACGCTCGGCGATCAGCCAGTCCACATCCACCTCGGCCAGCTCCTCGCGCTGTGGCGCTCCTTGGTAGCCGGCATCGGCTGAGACAAATTGCTCCTCTCCATGAAGCAGATTACCCAGCTGATTGAGGTCATGCTCGTTGGCCGCGGTGGTGACCAGGCTGTGGGTCAGGCCACTCTTGGCATCGACACCAATGTGGGCCTTCATGCCAAAGTGCCACTGATTGCCTTTCTTGGTCTGATGCATCTCCGGATCGCGTTGCTGCTCATTGTTCTTGGTAGAGCTGGGTGCCTCAATGATGGTGGCATCCACCAAAGTGCCTTGGGTCATCATGACGCCTGCTTCGGCCAGCCAGCGATTGATGGTCTTGAACAATTGACGGGCCAGTTGATGCTGCTCGAGCAGGTGGCGGAAATTCATGATGGTGGTGCGATCCGGCAGGGCGCTATCCAGGGATAATCGGGCAAACAGGCGCATGGAGGCGATTTCGTACAGGGCATCTTCCATGGCACCGTCGCTCAGGTTGTACCAATGCTGCATGCAGTGAATACGCTGACCTGCTCCCCGTTGATTAATACACCGCGATGTTAGTAATGTCTTCATAAGCCACATGAGGACATCCCCATGAAGAAGCGTTTTTCCGATGAACAGATCATCAGTATTCTCCGCGAAGCCGAAGCTGGGGTACCCGCCCGTGAACTCTGCCGCAAGCATGCCATTTCCGATGCCACGTTTTACATCTGGCGTAAGAAGTATGGCGGTATGGAGGTGCCTGAAGTTAAGCGCCTGAAGTCGCTTGAGGAAGAGAACGCCAGACTCAAGAAGCTGCTTGCCGAAGCCATGCTGGATAAAGAGGCGCTTCAGGTGGCTCTTGGGCGAAAGTACTGACGACAGACCAGAAGCGGGAAGCCGTGATGTTGATGTGTGATGCGACCGGTCTGTCGCAACGTCGTGCCTGCAGGCTTACAGGTTTATCCCTGTCGACCTGCCGCTATGAGGCTCACCGTCCGGCTGCTGATGCGCATTTATCAGGGCGCATCACTGAGCTGGCACTGGAGCGCAGGCGTTTTGGCTACCGTCGTATTTGGCAGTTGCTGCGCCGTGAAGGGCTTCATGTTAATCATAAGCGCGTGTACCGGCTTTATCACCTCAGTGGCCTGGGCGTAAAACGCAGAAGACGTCGTAAAGGGCTGGCAACAGAACGTCTGCCGCTGCTCCGTCCGGCGGCGCCCAATCTGACCTGGTCGATGGATTTCGTCATGGACGCACTTTCCACCGGTCGCAGGATCAAGTGTCTTACCTGCGTCGATGATTTCACAAAGGAATGCCTGACGGTCACTGTTGCCTTTGGGATTTCAGGCGTTCAGGTCACGCGTATTCTGGACAGCATTGCACTGTTTCGAGGCTATCCGGCGACGATAAGAACTGACCAGGGGCCGGAGTTCACTTGCCGTGCACTGGATCAATGGGCCTTTGAGCATGGTGTTGAGTTGCGCTTAATCCAGCCGGGCAAGCCAACGCAGAACGGATTTATTGAGAGCTTTAACGGACGATTTCGCGATGAATGTTTGAATGAGCACTGGTTCAGCGATATCGTTCATGCCAGGAAAATTATTAATGACTGGCGGCAGGATTATAACGAATGCCGCCCGCACTCCACGCTGAATTATCAGACACCGTCTGAATTTGCAGCGGGCTGGAGAAAGGGTCATTCTGAGAATGAAGATTCCGACGTTACTAACTGAGTGTTGTATCTAATCGTGGGGGCAGGTCAAAACCTCCGTATTTCCTCGTTATGCTCCATACTGCGTAAAATGCAAATAGCCAATAGATAGCGATGATCATAAAAGTTTCCCGTATTGTTATTTAGAAATTGGAGTAGATAAATTCTACATTGTCGCGCTCGATTTGTTTCAGCGTGAATGATAAATAGCTACTTTCATCCTCTATTTGAATTACACCAATGTTGCGTAGAGTACTAAGCCAGAATCTGATCCCGCGATCACTTACACCGGATTTATCAGATAGCTCTCCGTAAGAAATTTTGGTCTTCCTTCCTTTCCAGAACCAGATAAGCGCATGATAAACGCCCTTCCCGCTATCGTTGATCTGTATCTGGTTTGTGTTGTTCAATTTTATGTATTGTATCAATTAGGTCTCCGTTAAAATGGTATCGTTGATTGTTCAATCTGGGTGTATTCATACGGGTGTGTTTCCTGAAATAGTTGCTCGATTCCCATTGAATGATCTATTCCGATTCGTTGAAGCACTCTTGATGACCAGGAATAAAAGCTCTCGTCCTCTCGTCGTTGTGAGAGATTTTCAAGCAGGTGTTTCACTGCGTCAGAAGTACGGATTCTTTGAGGTGTTATCGCTGGTGTGTCTTCGTGGGTTTCTACTGTCTTCACTGGCTCAGGGGCTGGCACTTCGTCAGACGCTGCTACAGGCTGCACTGTCAGTGCTTCTGGTGGAGTAATGTGCGCATCAGTGATCGGAAACGTGCGGTAAACTTTGGAACGATAACCAGGGTTTTTCTCTTTCGTGATTAGCCCTGCATCTTGCAGCTTCTGAATGAGTTTGCAGGTGTGCTCCCTGGATAAATCGATCACCTTTCCAAGTTCTGTCTGGCTTTCGTAACAGAAATTCCCTGAATTTTCCCATCCCTGAAAATAACAGTACAACTTTTGCGCCTTCGGGCAAAAATCCATGAAACCATTTTCGAGATTGGGAGAATAAATACGTGGAATCTCTCGGAAGTAATGCGGGATGTTGATTGTACGATCTCTTACTTTTCCATCTTTATCGGTGTATTGGTATTTTGGATCTGCCTTAATCTCGGCGAGGGTTTTTGCCATTGTTCTATGCTCCTATGTATGCTCAGTAAATTACGAATGCTCCTCATTTGGTTTTCTCCGCTTCTCATTCGTGGGGTGGGTTTTGACGCTGAAACGTGGTTATTACGCGCCAGCTTTCGAGTATTTGACCGCCAGACTTTGGCATTCTTCAAGAAGGAGTGCGCTTACGCTCATTTTTCGGCGCTTCGCTTCTCTGAACAGAATCTGAAATGTCTCATCCGGTATCATTAACGATGTGGACGGTGGTAGTTTGGTTTTCTTCTCGATCATTCTTGTTCTCCTTCTGGGTTATTTAGTGGTCGAAGTGCGGATTTCATCCCAGCGCTTCAATACTTCTGTGAGAAAGGCTTCCCTTTCGTGGTATCCACGAGCGCGGCAAGCGTTGCGTAGTGCTCGGATGCGGTAACGGTTGGTGGTTCCGTCTTTCAATTGTTGAAGTGTGTCTTCAACGTCAAAGTATCTCAGTGTGGCCTCCTATGGTTGGCGTAAATAAAAAGACACCTTGCAGCCTGACGGCTCAAAGTGCATTAAGAGATTATGTGGATAAAGTTTTATGCTACATGGGTACTATAACATTTTTCTTACCTATCTGTCAACCCCTCAATGGTGATTTCTCAAAATAATTTTGATCTTTTTCAACGCGTTGCATTTTTGTTTTGCGATTAGTGCTCTTTATACACAAAATCAACGATGGAAATCAATCTGTTTTTGTGGTAGTTTTGCCAACCAGAACGGAATGCTTGGGAAAACCCCAGACACCCCATTAACAAGTGATTAAAAAATGAACGATAACAACTCAACCAAGAGGACTTATTGACTAAAAAACAGACAGGAGGACTTAATGAATCATTCTCAGCCACACCTCAGCACTACTCACACGCCACATACAATTGAACTCACCACCGAACAGATGTTTGACAGCCTGGTGCCGTATTTCACCGAGGTAACGCATCCACAGAAACGCAGCAGACTCCCCAAAGTACTGACTTTTACCACCGATCATAAACGAGTGTGGGCTTATCTCAGAGAGTGTGAGGACGATACAGCCGGATGTGTGATGTTCGATCTGAGTTGTACAGCCCGTGATCTCGGCATGACTCAGAAACGAGTGATGACCGTCATTGGCGATCTGGATAATGCTGGCTGGATACTCTGCCGAGACATTGGCTCGCCCGGTGCTGGAACCTATCAGATCACCATCCAGGACATTGAAACCATCGTTTCATTATGTAGCACCATCACGTATGCCCAGCCAACTATACTAACGATGGATGTGCTGAGAGGCTCACGCCTGGTTCATTAACTACAATAGCCCTAAAACGCTCTGTAAAGCATTCTAAGAGCTTTTATTGCATGGGTAGTCACTTACATTTCTTACCCTCTTTAAATCGATTGCAGCACCTCTGAGGCGCTCTGTTTGCACTTATGCCGCCCTCTGGCACTTACTCCCGAAACCAATAGCACAACTACAGAGGGATAACGGTAGTTATCAGGATAGTAGGTGTTGGTATTGGATTGAGGCTTAGTGAACTTGCACGAGGTACGAGGGTAAGTGAACTTTAGCCACTGGCGAAGCACACGACTATTCCGCGCACAGCGCAACGGTACTTTGCCGATGGCAAATAATTGTTCGTGCCTGACTCTCGTCAGAAACGAAGTTTGCACGAGTCCAGAAGGTAAAGAGTAACGCTTTGCTGCGTCGTGAGCAGGAACGGGGGTGTCCGGGAAGCCACCAAACGGCGTACCAGGACATTTCCCCTTGAGTGACGGCGATTGACGCTAGGCAAATGATCTTTGCGACCAGCGCAAAAGGTCAAATCCACAAACATAGTCTTATAGGTCTTAGTATTATAGTTAGTTAGTCTTATAGAGTGACGTTACGTCACAGATAACGTGCCTCATGTGTGACGCTGCGTCACAGAAGTAGCTTGTTGATGTGACATTACGTCACAGACAGGATGATTCGTATGTGTGACACTCCGTCACATAGCAGGGTTTTTCCCGTATGTTCTCACGCTGAAAGTGACAAAACGTCACTCCCCAACGATTAATCATCACCCTGCTCACTCCGAATCGTCCATGCAACAACCCGCAGTAATTCCAATCAAAATGGACAGTAAAGCCCTACTTAATCCAGGATTAAGCCAATCTAAATAATCCACCTCTCACGCTCTGTAAATCACTTTCTAACTATCGATGTACATTACCTCAATTTTTGTAAAGCCTTGCACCGTGCGGCTCACAGCAATCATTGTCCACTAAGAGCACTTTCATGATAGGTGCAATGTGCTTAACGACTTTTGTTATAATGTAACAATTCGATTTTCCATACCAAAATCACCTTTGTTGATAATAATTATCATCAACTCAGATCACAACGCCACAAATGAGAACAGCTATCATCTACCGTGCAATGCCTCTACCTCAAGGTTTTATAGTAATGTGAGATAGAACGCCTAATTCATTGATTTAATTAAAATAAATTATTTAACCGTCCTCCTCACTCTCTATTGTATGCAATGAATCTGCATAAAATGTGCATAGCCTCGCCAGGATTTGGCAACGTGCAAACATCTGTTTAGACTTGCCAACATTATGATTTCGTTCAAGATATTCCTAAATTGTTCGAATTTCAAACAGGAGTCCGTGCTTTTTCGCGTTCAGTAGTGCTGGAAATGGCGCAACCTTCCACCACTCCGTCAAAAAAATGTGAGATTGAATAGTTGTAACTTGCTGAAAATGATCATAATCTTATTTCACAGTTTCAAGATTTACGGAGATAAGTAGATGGCGACCACGAAGATAATCACCCAGGCAGAGGCGTTTAAGCTGATAAGCTGGCTTGAAAGTCATAACAAACAGCTATTCGCAGATGTAGCGATCACTATGGCCTCTTTATGTTTACGGGTAGGTGACACGGTGAATTTGAAGTTCAGCCAGTTCAAGGAGGGAAACACGCTGGAAGTACTGGAGAGTAAGACGGGCAAGAAGAAGGAAATCATCGTCCCTGCGAAGGTGTGGGAGATCGTAGAACGCCGCCGTCAGGCATTCCCGAAAGACGAATACGTTTTCACATCGCACAGCAACCGTGCATCAGGAAAATCCCCTGTAAGCCGTGAACAAGTGAACCGTGAGATCAAACAGGCTGCGGAGAATGTCGGGATTAAAGGAACGGTAGGGTGCCACAGCTTTAGGAAATTTTCTGCAACGGCGGTCTATGAGAAGTCTAACGGAAATCTGGCGTTAGCCATGAAGACGCTGAACCATTCAGATCCTAAAGTGACCATGAACTATTTGAAGATTGACGTTAAGAGCGTGGGCGCTGCCCTTGCAAACATTTGGGATTAATGTTTTATAAAGGTTACATTTTTCTCGCTACAACAGGAAAGGCATCAATTATTATGTTTTTTAATCTTAGAAGTTTTGGCTCATTAAAATTTCCAATCACGATTTCAGAGTGCCTTCGAGCATTGTCACTGAAAAATCTTAACTTAAAATACCGCAGATTTACGCCCGTTAAAAATTCATTACCATCATGCAGAAAAACATTCTCCAATGTAGTTTGAAGGTCATTCATTCTTGTCATGTTTAATTTCCTTGTGAAACAGTCATAACCATTATTTTTATTTATTAACTCACACAGCAATAGACCGTTAGAGTAAACAAAGACTTTCAATAGCGGATTTTTATTTTTTTCGGAATACTTTTCAAATGATGCGATAAGCTCTTTTTTTTCATCATTTTTTATAGTGGTTTTTATTAGCCCTCTACTATTAACATTCTCAACATTTCTAATACTAGTATCAATGGCATTACTATCGTCGTGATGAATACTATTTTTTGATGATAATTTAAGGAATAGAAACACACCTGCTACAAACCCGACAAACATAAACAATCCGGGCATACCGCTTACACCACCATGATGGGAACAAGCTCCTCTACTTCCTATTGATGCAGACATCCAACCATCATTACATCCAGAAAACAGGGAGCCAATAACGGTAAAAATTATAAAAACGGAGATTGAAGCAATAACCTTTAGCATAGCTGTATCCATTTTTCCGGAATAAAACATTATCTATGAGTAATCATCCAAAACATGCGCATTAATTATAGTATTACGTTCCAATTTATGCAACGTAAGAGAGATGACGCAGGTTAAATTTCCCTAAGTATCCAGCTACTTAAGTAAGTCATCTGAATACACTACTCGATTACAAACAAGCATTGAAATCATAATCCAAAGGGGTATTACACCCTTTGGATTTGTGCTGTTGAATGCACGTTTCTGGTGCAATAGCTTAAAGATTAGAAGTATCGCTTGCTACCCTACTGTTTGGAATGTAACGAACTACTGTTTGGGCCATGATCCCAGAAATGACCATCTTGCTTAACTCAACCGTAGTGTCAGGAAGTTTCCATGTTGCTTTGTCTGAATCTGAAAACTCAGGTTTCCCATACTTCTGAGTTAGCAATTGACTCAATGTGCTAAATTGATTCGCAGCGATACCTTCATTTTTTTTCTCATTACTGGCTACGTTCGTTTGCACAAGACGATCAGCGCTATTAAAAAGGAATGTGACAGTATAAAGACCGCTACCGATCGATACATTATCAATCCGCACTTTCCCAAAATTATCCTTATACTTCTCTGGTGAGATCAGATGTGCGCCATTGCCCTGAGCCGCAACAACTTCTGACGGATTCATGTCCCATTTAGTATTTCCATAACCAATACCCTTAGCGAATGAGAGCAGAGGTAAAGTTAGAATCACGAAAGCCATTAGTAATTTTTTCATTCCATCCCCACGAATTGAGTTTATTAATTGTGAACCAGTTTACAATTATCCCATTGCTCAGTGCTTCTTGCGATGCGGTCACTAATTGCAAAGTTTCCCAGCGACGGATCATAGGCGTACACCTTGCTTTTATCATCTGCCATCATCAACTTACCGTTAGTTTTCAGCTTTGGTGAGAGCAGGTATGTACCGTTTAAACGGTTAGCTTTGAAGCTATCGACATACAACGTTACCTCTGCACTACCCAGCACACGTAAAGCACCTATTCTACCATTCTGTACTGCTGCAATAGCGTACTGACAGAGATAGGTTTTCGCAGTTGAAGCTGTGTTTTTTCCCTCAACCTTCGCTGATGGGGAATGTGAAGAGGAGTTAGGGATTGAACTATGAAGAGAAGATGACGGGTAAGAGTAAGAATAATTTTTATAAGCCGATGAGGTACTTGATCCAATCCGACACGTTTTTCCAACCGCAATGCACGAATTACCGCATGGTATACCTTTCTTGCAGTTCTTCGCGTATGCAGAGAACGACAACCCAGCTAATAGAAATGTACCAATGGTTATCCTAACCAACGAAGACCAGCCCATAAACCACCCTTCTTTTAAGATTTTCCCTACATGATACCATACTTAAATTAAGGGAATAGCAGCCAATAAGCCCGTTGGTGGTAAGACAACGCGCGGAGCCGTTAGGCGACAACATCAAGGGTATGTCAGACAGTGAAGTTTATCAGGATGACCATGTACCCGAAGGAGCGAGGCCGAACCGCTGGCAGAGCCTGCATTTCGTGTGCAGGTACGAACACCACCATAAAACCTGTTTATTCCCTGCAACGTCATCTCGACGTGTGGCATGTGGGAGCATCGGCAAAAAATGCGCTTCACTGTAAGCGTTTGGTATGGAGTTTAGAGACGGCGGCACGTCTTCCAGCTTCAAAGGGAAAAGCGATACGAGGTTGAGCCTGGGAACTACTCGCCACTATGTGCTAACATACCAAAAGCCATTAACATTCACAGTGGCTTTTGTACTTGATGAGTAACTGACATTTCTTACATGCAAATGAGGCAGGTTATTCACACTAACTCATTGATTTATAAGAAAATAAAGTGATTGGTGCCGAAGGCCGGACTCGAACCGGCACGTATTTCTACGGTTGATTTTGAATCAACTGCGTCTACCGATTTCGCCACTTCGGCACTGAAGGGGATGCGGAAACGTTGTGGATTATACCTGTCGCGCGCCGCCATGCAAGCGACGACGCGCTAAACCCGCGCTAAGTGCCCAAAAAACCAGCGCCCTTCGTCAGTCCAGCTCGGACACCGCCAGCCGAATCACCCTCGCCGCCTTCTGCTCCGGCAGCGCCAGCACCTTGGCCCACATCTCCTGCACCATATCGCAGGAGAGCTTCTCTTTGCCCGCCGCCTTATCGGGCGTCTGCAGCAGCTGGATGTCCTCGCCGTACTTATCGGCAAGTTGCTTCATAATCGGCCGCACGTCCTCGACGGCCGCCTCGCGTTCGGCCGGGGTTACGGTGTGGCGATTTTTGCCGTAGGCCGCGCGCATCATGTCGGCGTCGGCCTGCATGCGCCGTGCCATCAGGTCTTTATCCAGCATGCGCATCGGGTTGATGCCGCCCTTCACCATCGGGTAGAGGAAGCGGAAGCAGGCGTCGTCGCTCACCTTCTGGATGGCGGCGGTCTGCTCCATGTTGATGGTCATGTAGTTCACCACGTTGGCGTCCGGGGCGTTTTGCAGGCGCGACATCTGCAGATGCAGGATCTGCGGCTGGATGGTGTCGATAATCTGCTGCTCCGGCTCGCCCGCTTTTTGCAGGGCGGCCATCTGGTCGAGGATGCGCTGATGCAGAACAGGCTCCTGCTCCTTAATCACCTGCCAGGCGGGCATCGCGTTAAGGGCGTTATCCATCTGCCGTTCCGGGGCGCGCTGCCTGTCGAAAAACACCCAGAACGCCACGGCGGCAGCCGCAATGACGACAATCACAATACGGGTCCACGTTTTATTCATCTCGCATCCTTATCCTTGAGTTATGCCGGTTTACACCGGCACGCCGCTGTGGAAGCGAAACTCGTTGTCCGGTGTCGAGATAAGTGTGGCTTCAATTTCGCCAAAAAGCTGTATGCGCGGTGAGATATCGTCGTCGCTCACCTGCTGGGCCAGCGTCAGGTAGTCCTGATAGTGGCGCGCTTCCGAGCGCAGCAGCGAGAGATAGAACTTCTGCAGGTCGTCGTCGAGGAACGGGGCCAGCGCGGCGAAGCGTTCGCAGGAGCGGGCTTCGATGTAGGCGCCGCAGATGAGCTTGTCGATCAGCGTCAGCGGTTCGTGGGTGCGCACTTCCTTCAGCATCCCTTTGGCGTAGCGGCTGGCGGTGATTTTGACGTACGGAATGTCGCGAGCCAGCATCGCCTCGCGCACCTGCCAGAAGTGGTGCAGCTCCTCTTTAATCAGCAGCACTATGCTGTCGATAAGCGCCTGGCCCCACGGGTCGTCGGTTTTGGGCATCACGCTTTTGCCAATCTGCCTGTGCAGGGCGATGAAGTCCGGCTCCGGGCCGTCGCGGAAGGTGAACTGTTCGTAGGGCTTGAGCCAGTCGAGCAGCGCGTCGGCACCGCTTTCGTCGGCGACGTATTTGCGCACCAGCAGCAGCGCGGTCTGGGCGGCCTTGAGCTCGCACACCATGTGATCGGTGAGCAGCAGCGGCAGGTTCGCCGGGTCGCGGGCTTTATCAATCCATGCTTGCGGGGTCGGGCACTGGAGGAAGTTGAGTACGGGGGCGAGTATCTGCGGGTAATCCATGGTTCTGCCTTGAAAAAGCGGTGGCGTGCGCCACCGCCTGAAACGCTTAGTGACGCACGCCGTCGTCGTCTTCGTCGACGTAATCTTCGTCGTCGCCCTCTTCGCCGTCTTCACCGTTCGGATCTTCGAAGTAGGTTCCCCAGCCGTCGTATTCCACGTCAAACTTCTCGGCCAGGTTCATCAGCTGTTCTACCTGCGCGTCGATCAGCTCCGCCTTCAGCGCGCCTTCGCTCAGGATGTCGCAGCAGATGACGGTGTCGCCCTCTTCCACTTCCAGCTCTTCCGGCTCGGTCACTTCGTAACCCAGCTTGAAGGCTTCCACGGCCATTTTTTCCAGCGCGTCGAAATCATCCGCAGAGAAATGATGCTCGATGGTGTACAGCGCGTCCGGATCGCTACCGTCTTCCAGCAGCTCTTCAATAATCAGACGCGTCTCTTCGCGTTGCTCTTCCAGTAATTCCGGGTTTGCCATGGCTCAATCCTCTTTAAAGTGCGGCAGATACTTCTATTTTCACACACGGACGGGTTTGCCTCCACCTTTGTTGGAAAGATTTGTGAAACGGGGTTGCAAATGAATAATTAAACATATAAAGTGAATTTTAATTCAATAAGTGGCATTCGCCATGTGAGGATAAAATGTCTGATCTGTACAAGAAACACTTTCTGAAATTGCTCGACTTTACCCCTGCACAGTTCACTTCTCTGCTGACCCTTGCCGCACAGCTCAAAGCCGATAAGAAAAATGGCAAGGAAGTACAAAAGCTTACCGGTAAGAACATCGCGCTCATCTTCGAAAAAGACTCGACCCGTACCCGTTGCTCTTTCGAAGTTGCCGCATTTGACCAGGGCGCGCGCGTTACCTATTTAGGGCCGAGCGGCAGCCAGATTGGGCATAAAGAATCAATTAAGGACACCGCGCGCGTGCTCGGGCGGATGTACGACGGCATTCAGTATCGCGGCCACGGCCAGGAAGTGGTCGAGACGCTGGCGCAGTACGCGGGCGTGCCGGTGTGGAACGGGCTGACCAACGAGTTCCACCCGACGCAGCTGCTGGCGGACCTGCTGACCATGCAGGAGCACCTGCCGGGCAAGGCGTTTAACGAGATGACGCTGGTCTACGCGGGCGATGCGCGCAACAACATGGGCAACTCGATGCTGGAAGCGGCGGCGCTGACCGGGCTGGATCTGCGTCTGGTGGCCCCGAAAGCCTGCTGGCCGGAAGAGAGCCTGGTGGCGGAGTGCAGCGCGCTGGCGGAAAAGCACGGCGGCAAAATCACCCTGACGGAAGGCGTGGCGGCGGGCGTGAAGGGCGCGGACTTTATCTATACCGACGTGTGGGTGTCGATGGGCGAAGCCAAAGAGAAGTGGGCGGAGCGGATTGCGCTGCTGCGCGGGTATCAGGTGAACGCGCAGATGATAGCGCTGACCGGCAACCCGGACGTGAAGTTCCTGCACTGTCTGCCGGCGTTCCATGACGACCAGACCACGCTCGGCAAGCAGATGGCGAAAGAGTTCGACCTGCACGGCGGGATGGAGGTGACGGACGAGGTGTTTGAGTCAGCGGCGAGCATCGTGTTCGACCAGGCGGAAAACCGGATGCATACGATTAAGGCGGTGATGGTGGCGACGCTTGGAGAGTGATTGACCCCTCTGCGGTCTGGTGCCCTCTCCCACGGGGAGAGGGAGAAAACCCTAAAAACGACAACAGCGTTATCGTCGGGCAGAAAAATTCATTTTAGTGATGCTTTCTCAGATACGCATTAACCATAATAGATATTTATATTTTTATTAACCATTATTTACTGAGTAGATAATGGTTAATATCAGGTCATTATCAATTACAAAACACCGTATATTATCGGCGTAATATTTCCTTATTACTTCATTTCATTAATAAGGATGATTTTATGTCATGGAATAAGCACGAGGCTGTGTCTTATGCTCGCAGCCACGCGCACCATTACAGCACGGGTTACTGCGCTCGCGCCGTAGCCGCGGCTATCCGCGCCGGAGGATTAGAAATTAATGGCGCTGATGCAAAAAACTTCTGGCGCTCTCTTGAGAAAGCAGGATTCAGCAAGGTGTACGGCACCCTCATTGAGGGTGATGTTGCAGTCATTGACGCATTGCCTGGTGCGCATCAGAACGGGCATGCATGCATCTATGACGGTTCGGGTACCTGGTATTCAGATTTTAAACAGAATAGTCTTTATCCCGGCCAGAGATATCGGAAGATACAGCCAAAAATCACCTTTTACAGGCACTACTGATATGAAAAGCACCTTACTTCTTTGCTGCCTGTTTTCTTTCTCTGCTATGGCCGGCCATTCTGACCCGATTGAGCGTGCTGTAAAATTTAACAGCTGGTACGTAAATCAAATCAACAAAGACGTATTTCCCATTACTGATGGAAACGAAATAGATAAATATGTCACAGCATCAACAATGAAAAAACTCCGTCACGCGCAGGATCCTCGCTATGCAGACGAAGAGTTTTACGAGGCCGATATATTTTTAAAAGCGCAATACATCGGCGATGACTGGCCGCAGAATGTAACAGCCATAGCCGGGGATACCGATCCAGTCTGTGTCAACGTATACATTGCATTCGGTAAAAAGCAGGACCACATAGTCATAGACTGCATGGTTAAAGAAGACAACTTATGGAAGGTACAGTCAGTTTCTGCTGTTGAATTTTCAAGAAACCTGACTATACCGAACTGAGCCAAACGACGTACCGGCAATGATATTGATACTGCGCGCTCTTTTTGCCGGGTGGCGCTGCTGTATGACCGGATACATAGGTGACAGATCAGACCGGGAACATAGGTAACACTTTTAGTCTATCCGCACCACACTCTGGGTTTTTCGGTCGTAGTACGCAAGCGTTATTCCGTTGAAGATGATGGCCTCCAGGCCATCATCCTGTTCTTCCAGCATGATGTACTCATCAGTCA
>NZ_VDAF01000039.1:0-25922 GCF_019584525.1 Enterobacter sp. EC_50
GCTGCACGTAATCAGCAAGCGATATACGCAGCGAATTGAGCGGCATAACCTGAATCTGAGGCAGCACCTGGCACGGCTGGGACGGAAGTCGCTGTCGTTCTCAAAATCGGTGGAGCTGCATGACAAAGTCATCGGGCATTATCTGAACATAAAACACTATCAATAAGTTGGAGTCATTACCTGCCGATTGAAGCGCGTTTACATCGTGAAATTACGGGAATGCTGAAAAGTATCACGTTGAGCCGCAGCGCAACCGGGAAATACTACGCGTCGTTACTCTGTGACGATGGGATGGAAGCGCCGGCAAAGCCCGCATTGATATCAAATGTGACAGGGCTGGATATGGGGCTGGCGCATTTTGTCATCAAATCGGACGGCAATAAAATTGCCAGTCCCCGCCACCTAATCAATGCAAGTCGCAACCTGCGCCGGAAGCAGAAAGCACTGTCCCGTAAGAAAAAAGGGAGCGCAAACAGGCGCAAAGCCAGAATACAACTTGCAGCCGTTCACGAACGGGTAGCCAGTGCCCGTGCCGATTTCCAGCACAAGTTATCTCGCGCAATTGTTGACGAAAACCAAGCGGTAATTGTCGAGACATTGAAAACGGCAAATATGATGAAAAATCACCATCTGGCTCGTGCGATAGGCGATGCTGGATGGTCTGGATTCATCACAAAACTGGAATACAAAGCAACAGAGAAAGGTGTGCATCTGGTGAAACTGGATCAATGGTTCGCCAGTTCGAAAACCTGCCACTGCTGCGGTCACAAAATGTCGGAGATGCCATTACATAAGCGCATCTGGCAGTGTCCAGAGTGTGGAGTTGAACATGACCGCGATATCAATGCGGCGCTCAACATCAAACGCAAGGGCATACTGGAATTACAAGCGGCGGGGCTCGTCGTTTCTGCCCATGGAGGCCAGCGTAAATCCGTCACACAGACGGTTGCGGCTTAAGAAGTGGGAAGCCTCGCCCGACAGGGCGGGGGGCAGTCACGGATCATGTTTGCTGCAACATTTCTTCTGGTGTGGATATTCACCCTTCCAGGTGATTTCTATAGAAAAAAAGCCAGACATTGATACAATCGCTGCGGGTGCTTGAGGCTATCTGCTTCAGGCATTACCCGACAAGCAGATAGAAGAAAGCCCCAGATAACATTACGCGTCCTGCAAGACGCTTAACATTAATCTGAGGCAATATCTATGCTTAGCATACGTAGATTAGCCTCTTACCGACCAAAAGGTCAAGGAGAAGCAGGCTATGAAGCAGCAAAAAGCGATATTAATCGCTCTGATCGTCATCTGTTTAACCGTCATAGTGACGGCACTGGTAACGAGGAAAGACCTCTGCGAGGTACGAATCCGAACCGGCCAGACGGAGGTCACTGTCTTCACAGCCTACGAATCTGAAAGGTAAGAGACCTGGCGGGGAGAGATCCCCGCCACTCTTCGTGTGTCAGGTATCCTCAATGCACCCTTTCCTCTCCAAATAAAAAAGCTCCCGAAGGAGCTTTAAAATACAAGGGATGACTCTTAATCCCAATCAATCCAGTTGTAGACGATACGAAGTGACGGGCGCACAGCAGCAGTCACATCTTCGGTACTAAAGTCGATTGCATCACTGTAGATTTTGCAGTCCAACATTTCAATTGTTGTAGCAGCTTTTGTCACAGCGTTAACCCCGGAAGATTTGGATTCAGGGGTAGCAGCCATCGTGATATCAACATAGTCTTTCTCTGCAATGCGATCCTTAATGAACTGAAGAATATCGCCTTCGATAGTCTCCACGCACTGGACCTGGATTTCCCCAGAGTTTCGAATTGGACCGTGCTGGTTGAACTTCACACCATTCGGACCATAGTCCTCCACATCCTCGCGGGTCATTTCAGGAATTTGCGATGTGCGAACCGGTACGCTGATATCTTCATGGCCTGCAAAAGTGAGCTGGAATTCAGAAGATACCAGTCGTTCGCCTTTGGCCGCGTTGGCAGTATAGCGGCCCTTAATAAATTTACGGTTTCCCTTAGTGTTATTGTGCCCCATATAAAATCCTTTTACTGGAACGCCCGAACAATATCGGAGCTGTTATATATCGAAGAACCGGTCAACTGGAGGTTGACGGTGTTTTTCAGGAAATGCCCATTACTATCCCTGGGGGCATCGAGATCGAAACTAAGGTCCTGGATAGCGACATCAATGATGTTGATCCGGCGACCAATGTTTAGCGTCACACGCTCCGGGATTCGACCACCAATACTAGCGTCTTTAAGTTCCGGGCTAATCATTGCTGACAACGCGGCGATAGCACCTGAAACTTCCGTATATGGGTTAAACAAAGCAATGAAAGTTACTGGCAGCGTGAAAGTCGGCGGTGTCCCCCCTTCCCAAACCATTAAGCTGTTCCAACGGGCAACTGACGTTGTTTCAGTACCAACCTGCGCAAAACCACTGAAGGCACCAGCAACAGAACCCATAGACATACCGGTAAACGGCGCTTCCCAATTCTGGGCCAGATTCATTGCCGCCCCCTGGCTGATATATCCGGTAACCTGGTACTGAGAGTTCGTTAAAGTAACTTTCAGAAATGGCGATACACCGTCAGCCTGGCTGTAAACCCCAAAAGGTATAGGTGCCATTCAAGTTAAAGGCCGGAGTTCTCCGGCCTCCTCCTTTAGCCGAGGCGCTTACGGCGCAGTTTCATTGACTTTTTGCGGGCCAGTTTTGCCGCGCCGGTCTGGGCTTTACGACGCGCTTTTTTCAGCGCCGATTTTTGAGCCGCAGTCAGACGTTTTTTACGCAGACGTTTACGGATGAGCTTGATCTCACCGTTACGAACAACCTTCTTAAATGCTTCAGTCAGCATTTCATCAGAAGTGCCAGCAACAACAAACGCCGCTTCCAGTTCGTCGCGGTCGTCGCTATCCAAACCAGCGATAGCGGAACCAACATCAGCAGCTGCGTCGTCGTCTTCATCGTCGGTCAATGCTTCGATCAGGTCATCATCTACACCGCATGCTGCGAGGAAGTCAGCAACATTTGCCCATGCTTCGTTATAGGCATCGTCCTGTTCTTCTGTAACTTCGGTATCGTCGTCGTCAGAGATACCAGCGATAGCCTGAACGAAACCATCAAGGGAGTCGAAAGTCAGATCACCGCTATCAGCCCAGGCGAAAACGGCATCGGCCGCATTACTCAACGCATTCTGCATAGCACTTCGATTTGCAGCTTCCAGAATCATCTTGTGCGCCTGTTCGACGGTCCATTCTTTACCTTCTTTTCCTTCCAGGATTTGCTCAGGTGCCGGGTCAGATTGAACGTTCTCGTTAATCTGTGCCGCCGGTTCCGGATTATTATTAATCACCGGTTCGGTTGGCGGTTGGGCACTTACACGGGCAGATTCCATCAACTGCACCGGATCAGCGTTCAAAGCGGAACGGGACAGTCCATTCCCCAAAAATGCCCCGGATTGAAAAAAGTTTTTGCTCATTGTATTCCCTTACTTAATAAGCAGCGGTACGCCATGGATACGACGGGCTACGCCAGTCGGGCAGCAGGCCCAGACTACTTCCCATTTATCGAATTCCGCCTGCGTAACTTTCAGCACATACGGTTCTGTACCGTCAGCATCAGGATCACGAGGAGCCACCAGAGCGCCGGAGGCGACAAAGCGATCTAAAAGTTTGGTCATCCCTTTAGTCAGGCCAGCCGCAGTAATACCGTCCGGGCTATGCTTCATCTGTCGGGCTAACTGGACAAAGAAACGGCTGATTGCATTCATCAGGGATGGGACGTGCTGGAAGTGCAGATAGTTATCCTGCGTGCAGCAAGTTAAAGCATCGTCGATGATCATCTGGCCAGAGGTGCCAACAGATACTTTATTGAGACGGCCCTTGACCATTGCTTCTTCGTCCGGGGTATCTTCCGGATACAGCGGTTGAATTGACGCACGAGCAATGACGGCACGTTCTTCACCAGCCGGTGAGTAATGCCAACCGCCGACATCAGAGTTTTTCTTGACGCCACGAGCTTTCGCCGCATACGCCGCGCCAGACAGACCGAAGACCACACGGGATTGGGTCCATTTGTCTTTGCAGGAGAACGGGAAGTGATAGACAGCACAGCTTACATAATCGGTACCAAGTAAACCGGTATCTTCAACAGCAGAGATCGCTTCCGTGTACGTCAATGTCGGTTTGACATCAAAGAAGCCATCAATCAGGCGATCTGCACAGATTTTACCTAATGCGGTGATAGCCGCATTGTCATAGCAGCCCAAGCCAAGAACAGCGGTGTACATGTACGGCGCATTGTTCAGCACTTTCACCGCACGCAGGTACGCAGCGGTTGAGATTTTCGACTGATCACCGTTGGTACCACCAGTGAACGCCAACGATTTTTTGTTTGTTACTTTCGCTGTAGAAATCAGATCTTCATTAACAACCGCGCGCAGATATTTAGAACGGGCTTCCAGAGCCGTAGGCAGATAACACAAGCGGCCCATGTCATCTTTCGCTTCTTCCACCAAAGACACAGTGTGTGTCTCCAGGGTCGTTACCACACCGAGCGAAGTCGTCTGGGTTAGTTTTAAGAGGAAGCGTTCATTACCCGCGCTGTCCGCTGTTGCCGTTTCGATGGTTAACTCACGGGTAGGTGAAATACACGGATCACCATCATCAACGTAGATAGCAAAGGCTTCGCCGCTATCAAGTTCAATTTCAGAACCATATGGCAACGCAGTGTAAGCCGGTTCGCCTGATTCATCGAACATAATAATCGGGAACTTCGCATCATCCGGAACAGCACGGACAACATAACCAGACGTTTGCTGAATAGCTTCGTACACATGGCGAATTGGTTCGAACTGTGAGCCGGAAGACGGCTTCAGCGGTTCGCCGAGAACATCTTCGTAATTGGACTCAGTAACCGCAAGAACAGTAAACGGCTTGCCACGCGCAAATACGCCAATACCAGCCCACAAGCTGCTATTTAATGCAACACCGGTAGATAACGTCGCATCGGCATTGATCGGGCTAACCGCGACGCCGGATGCATTACCTAATGACTGTTGAATTGAATATTGAGACATAACTTTCCCTGTTATGCGCCCCGCACGGGGGCGCTATGTTAAACGGAGAACTTCCCCTGATTACTCAGAGTCACCGGCATCAATCGTGTCGCCGCTTATAAAGTTAAGCCCGCCTTTTTTGGCCATTGTCAGCGTTACACGAGTGAAGTAATCAGCGCCGTTGCGTGGGTGCATATCGTTGATAGCCGAACCCCACAGTGTGGTACGGTTGACCAGCGCCGGAGTGGTCGGATGCTGGAACGGGATAGCCGGGACAGCATCACCAGTCACGAAGCCTGCTTTACCCGGATTTTCATCACGGACGTAGCACAGCACATCCATCGAGCTGAACTGAATGTTCTCTGTCGTTAAGTTCTTACAAATACCAGCAGGTACTTCGTACACTTTTACGTTACCGAACAGGGTACCGATGTAGTGAACATACGGAGTCTGGATATAGTCTTCGGCTGGCTGGAAGAAATCCTTCGGCAACTGTTTGAAGAAAGATGCTGCATCAGCACCAGCAAACATCCCCATCGCACCAGAAGATTTAACGCGCTCAATAATGTCGCGATATACAGTCTGGAATTTTCCACGAATGATGGTTGCCCATACATCAAAGGACTGGTTAACCGGCAGAGCGATGTCAAAGGTGTCGGTCGCAAGAGTGCGCCAGATCATGATGCGAAGACGCAGCATATCCTGTTCATGAGACAGGTATTCCTTCAGGGTGCGGAACTGTAGGGAACCCAGGTCCAGACCAAATTCACGCTGTGCTTCATACGCCGCCTATACCGTGTGCTCAGCCGCGATAACGAACTGACTTGGGAACAGGGTGTATTTCTTCATTTCGTGGTTGATCAGCGGGATCAGCTCAGGAGCGGCTTCAATATTGATTTCCGTCTCAATTGCGATCTCAGTGCCTTTATCCGGCGCTTTGGAGAACGACAGGGCAATCTGACCAATGTTGTAGTTCAGAGAGCAGGTAACAGTGATTTGCTCACCAGCAGCATTAGTAAACGAGTGAAGTAGGCTGCCGGAACCGTTATCAACAACAGACTTAATACGGTTAACGTAGATGTTAGTGCGACCTTTTCGGATTGGTACATTCTGGCCTTCGAAGTCTTCCATCTTGAAGGTTGCGGTTTTGCTGGTGCCATCGGAGCTTGCCACCAGCACATAGCGGCGGCGTAACTGGCTGTACACACCGACGGATTGCATGTCCAGAACATCACCAGCAGCATAAGAACCAAAAGAGGAACCTGCCACGTTAAAGACTTCATAGATGTCGGACTGGTCACGCGTAACCGGAATGAAGGTACACGCATCAGCGGTAGCTGCCCCCAACTGAACAGGCAGGATCATCGCGAGGAATAAAGGCAGACGCATAACACCGTCAGAAACGCTCATCATCTCTGCTGCGACGGATTCCAGCATCGCTTTATTAGTGGCATCCATGCTATTGCGGGTGGACTCAATCAGGCAGTTTTCCAGCGTCTGGTGGCAGGAGGCCAGAATTTCCGGACGCGGCATAGATTTATGTGCTGCGGCGTAGTCAGCCAGTGCACTTGCCCACGCGGTAGCAATTTGAGCGGTGGCATTATCAGAGATACCCGCAAAAATTGGGTCTTTACGTGCAGCTTCAAGGATAGATGCGGCACGCGCGGCATCATCTTTGATGAATTGGTTATCAGTACCGAACTGTGCTGTACTTGCCCAGCCAAGAACGGCTTTAGAGCGTTTTGCGATATCTGCAATACGATTCTGGTATTCGCGTAAGTTACTCAAGTTACTCTTCCTTAAACACAAGGCACTTGTGTGAATCCCTTTTCGGAAGAGATTTTATTGAAAGTCACTTGTTGACTTTCTCGCGAAAAGTAATTTTTTAAATTTTTTGTGCGGGGAAGTGGACGGTGAATGCAGGCGTTAAATTGTGGGAATTTCAGTCTGAAACCCCCCTAAAAAACACATGCAAATCACAAGGTTAGCAATGAAATCGGTGCGGGACATTTTAGGAAGGGGAGGGGCTAACACCACCTCCCACCAGCGGGATTATTCCCCAGCAGACATTTTCCCAATGATTTTTTTTATTGCTTCGTCAATTTCAGTTTGCACTTCAGACGGGAGTCTGGAGAACTCGTAGGCGACAACCCGTTTTTTCGGATCGGACTTCTTTCGAGCATATTGGCGACGGTCAGAGAAGTCTCGCAGCTTCTCAACCACCACAGATTTAACCGGCGCGGGCTTCAGGCTTTTGCTTTCCGCTTTGAAGATAGCCAGTATCTTCGCTTTATCCTCTTTCGCGCCCTCAGTCTCTGCAATTCGCTCGCGCACCGTATCAACCAGATCTCCAATCGGTACGTTTTTGGCGTTAGCATCTTCGGAGATCTGGAGCAGCAACTGGTAATCAGGCAGGGCGAGATCGCTGGCAACAGGGAAGACAGCAATCATCTCATCCGGCACCGCCGCAGCCTGGAAAGCTCGCGTCACTTTAGCCTTTGAGATGTTCTCAGCTCGGGCGATCTCTTCTTTGGTCATATTCTTGCCGTACATAACCTCGAAGCGTTTACCCAGCTCGCGCAGAGTGTGTTCGCGGGCTGTCTGGATATCAATGGCCAGCTGGCGGGCATCCGCCAGGCTGATCTCATCTTTCGTCACCAGAATCTCAAATTTCGTTTCATTGAAGATACACGCAGCGCGGCGACGTGATCCGTCCAATACCTCAATGCGCTCCCCAACCATACGACCGATAGCCGGGAAGAACTGTTGCAATTTAATGGTGCGGGAAATATCGCTTACCGACTCAGGGGTGAGCAGAGACTGATCGCGGCCGTTAACTGCCGGGTCAACGAACGTGCGCGACTCAATCTCACCACTCAGCACAACGGTAAGCAAAAATTTAGCCTGGCGACCAGATTTTAGGGTAAAGGTTTTGGTGCCTTCACTGCCTTCAAGCATGCGAGCAAACTCGGAGCTATTCTTGCCCAGCACTCGTCCACGGGAAACTATTTTTTTCATGCCGCCTCACCCCTAACAAACTCAATTCGATCAAACACAGCCTTAGTGAAACGCTCGGCCTCGGTTCGTGCCTTCTTCAGCGCCTCTGCACTGCCTGGATACGATTGCGGGTTGGCACTGATTACGGTGTCGAAAGACTCGCCGCATCGCTCAAAGCCATCCAGACGAGGCAGAGAAGAGTCCAGAATGTTGCTGGCGTAAACCTCACGCGCAAGGCTGTGTGATGTCTCGTGATCGCGCTTGCCGGTCATCTTCGACATAAAACCAATGCTGGCGCTCAAACGCGGTTCTACGCCTTCCTCCTCCAGTTGCTCCAGCATTTCTGGCAGACGGGTGAGATATTTCAGTGTTGAGTGGAAGTCAACCTGGGCTGGTGGGGTAGGGGTAAGCAGCAAATCGCTGGCCGCCAGACCGTTGAGCAGGAACGGATCCAGGTGTGGACCGGTATCAATAAAGATAAAGTCATAATCATCCGCAACACGATCAATGATATTGCGTCGAAGGATTTCGTACTGATTTTGTCCGGGAAGATGCTCTTCAACCAGCTCTTTCCATTGGCTGGCAACAAAGCCATCGTCGATAGAGGCTGGAATCACGTCTACGCCAGGAACGATGGTCGGACGAATCACCTCTTTGCGTAGCGTCTCCGCGTCCAGGTCGTTCAGCATCGCCTGCGCGGCGGTTTCCAGGATGGAACCAATACTGTGAGTATGGTCGAGGAACATTGTGCTGGATGCCTGAGGGTCAAGGTCAATTACCAGAATGCGCAGATCGTGACGCAGTAAATCCTGATGCACACGCAGAGCGTGCGCCAACGTTACTGTGGAAACCGTTTTGGATACGCCACCCTTCAGGTTTACGACAAAAATAACGTAAGGCGATTTGTGAATGTCGCGATATTTGGGGATCTTACGGTGGGCATAGATATCAATGACGTTCTGGATGGTCAGCGCGTACTGTTCAACGTTACCGACCTGTTTCTTGTTGAACTGGTACCCATCATCTTCCATCTCTTTGATGGCCTGCTCCACAATGCGGCGGCTCAGCTTCGGCAACTTTGCCACAGCGTTACGAGTGAACGTCTGATAATACTCGGTCTGATTGAACTCTTTACGCTGATCTTCAATATCCTGACTCATGGCCTTAAGTAATGCGCTTGCACGAAGAGCTATGGTGCCGACACCGCCGTAATCGCGTTTCATCATCATCTCCTTATCATTTAGTATGAGTGAATTGTACGTTTGATTCTGCTACGTGCAACTTTTTTTGATTCGTGCGCCAATTATTGCACGTAAAGAAATGGCGATGAGGTTATTAGATGTGTGCTGGAGGGATGATGCAGGACCAGAATGTGCGATAGAGGGAAGTCGCATTGAATTATGTGCTGTGGAGGGATCGCTGGTATCAAATATGTGTGCTGGAGGGAAAGATAGAAGATTAGATGTGCGCTGGAGGGAAACTTGGATGGTTAGATGTGTGCTGGAGGGAATGTCTGGGCAAACTGCGTGGCGCAACCCTCCAGCGCACACCAAAAACAGGAAAATGGGCAGGCATTCCCGGCAGCGCACATTTTTCAAATGCAGCTGCCCTCCAGCACACACTTATTCGGGAAGTTTCAGCTTTGGATTGCGAGAATGGACGATTACAAAACTTTCCCGGCCTTTCTTCTCAATTGAACAGTCGAGATAGCCGATTGTTTTAAGCTGTTCTATCGCTTTCTTAATGATACGGTTTTGCTCGCCAACAGCTGACTGCAAAGCCAGGCGCTCACGGATTCGCGCGAACGATAGCGGCAACGGGTTCTGCGGAAGGCTTTCGATGAAAGTGTAAATGGCTTGTGCAGCTTCTTTCTTCGGAAGGGCACGCAAGGCGTGGTGTTGCAACAGAACGCGATAATCAAGCTGGAACAGCTCCCACAGCTTCGAATCAGCCTCCAGTTCTATCAGATCAAGGTCAGCATCAAAACGCCCGACCTTCAGCAGACCAGTCTGATAGCCGCCTTTAGCATCTTTTCCGCGCTTAAAAGCGATACCCTTGTTACGCAAGCGTCCAAGTGATTCATGAATGGTTAAACGCAGTTTCGCATCCAGACGTTTTGAGGGGAAACCACAGGCTTTAGCGAATTCCTGAAACGATAACTGGATGGTGTTTGAGGACAAGCCGTATTTGCTGAACGCGTAGATGACACCGATCCACGTTTTGAAATCAGTATCCATATCGAGTCGAGGACCGGTGATTTTAATATCATCGTAACCCTCGGCTTTAGCTATCTCCAGCTGGGAAAACGCTTTGGTGGCATCAATCTCTTTACTTTCTCCTTTGCTCTTTGATGGCTTCGGCACGAATACCCCCAAACGCATCAACGCTACAGGCTGCACAGTGTTGTTTGAATTAACTGTTAGTTCTTTTGCCTTACTTTCAATGTCTGCGTAAAGAATATCGGATATAAAAGATTGATTCATATTGCTTTTTCCGAATTATGTGGATAGTTTTTATCAGTGATGATAACTACCCTGGCTTTCCCGTCAGCACACATCCTATATCCCGCCAGCACACATTAGCAACCCGTCAGCACACATTTTTTTCCCTCCAGCGCACATCGTTTTCCCTCCAGCACACATCGCGAAAGGCTTCTAAGCCAGACGGGACGCGGCCTACGACGATCAGGGATCTATATGGATCTAATTGGGATCTGTATGGACCTGATTATTGGATCTATCCAGTGGATAATGTGGATAAGTGAAAAAACCGGCCAACGTAGCCGGTTGGAAGGGAGTCGTATTATTCTACGCTTTCGATGAGAAGACCATGTTCATAGGGAAGGTGCGAATAAGCGGGGAAATTCTTCTCGGCTGACTCAGTCATTTCATTTCTTCATGTTTGAGCCGATTTTTTCTCCCGTAAATGCCTTGAATCAGCCTATTTAGACCGTTTCTTCGCCATTTAAGGCGTTATCCCCAGTTTTTAGTGAGATCTCTCCCACTGACGTATCATTTGGTCCGCCCGAAACAGGTTGGCCAGCGTGAATAACATCGCCAGTTGGTTATCGTTTTTCAGCAACCCCTTGTATCTGGCTTTCACGAAGCCGAACTGTCGCTTGATGATGCGAAATGGGTGCTCCACCCTGGCACGGATGCTGGCTTTCATGTATTCGATGTTGATGGCCGTTTTGTTCTTGCGCGGATGCTGCTTCAAGGTTTTTACCTTGCCGGGACGCTCGGCGATCAGCCAGTCCACATCCACCTTGGCCAGCTCCTCGCGCTGTGGCGCCCCTTGGTAGCCGGCATCGGCTGAGACAAATTGCTCCTCTCCATGCAGCAGATTACCCAGCTGATTGAGGTCATGCTCGTTGGCCGCGGTGGTGACCAGGCTGTGGGTCAGGCCACTCTTGGCATCGACACCAATGTGGGCCTTCATGCCAAAGTGCCACTGATTGCCTTTCTTGGTCTGATGCATCTCCGGATCGCGTTGCTGCTCTTTGTTCTTGGTCGAGCTGGGTGCCTCAATGATGGTGGCATCGACCAAGGTGCCTTGAGTCATCATGACGCCTGCTTCGGCCAGCCAGCGATTGATGGTCTTGAACAATTGGCGGGCCAGTTGATGCTGCTCCAGCAGGTGGCGGAAATTCATGATGGTGGTGCGGTCAGGCAAGGCGCTATCCAGGGATAACCGGGCAAACAGACGCATGGAGGCGATTTCGTACAGAGCATCTTCCATCGCGCCATCGCTCAGGTTGTACCAATGCTGCATGCAGTGAATGCGTAGCATGGTTTCCAGCGGATAAGGTCGCCGGCCATTACCAGCCTTGGGGTAAAACGGCTCGATGACTTCCACCATGTTTTGCCATGGCAGAATCTGCTCCATGCGGGAGAGGAAAATCTCTTTTCTGGTCTGACGGCGCTTACTGCTGAATTCACTGTCGGCGAAGGTAAGTTGATGACTCATGATGAACTCTGTTCCATGGCTCCAGATGATAAACATGATCTCATATCAGGGACTTGTTCGCACCTTCCCTAAACTGTCTGCTGTATTGGCATTGGCTGTAAGCACTGCTGCAATTTCTTCTTTCTCAGCTCAAGCTACTGACGGGACTATTACTTTCAATGGTAGAGTGACTGACCAAACTTGTACTATATCCACCCCAGGCGGTAAAGATTTCACCGTAACTCTGCCAACTGTTTCTGCCTCTACTCTGGCAGCTCAGAGCGCAACTGCTGGCCGTACTCCGTTCGCGATCAATCTGAGCCACTGCTCTAAAGGCAATGTGGCTACTTATTTCGAGCCGGGCGCTACTGTTGATTTCAATACTGGCCGTCTGAATAACCAAGCGCAGACTGACGCTGCAACTAACGTACAGATTCAGTTGCTGGGCAGCAACAACCAATTCCTGCCAATCCTTGCTGCTGGTACTAATGGCGCGCAGGAGAACTCCCAGTGGGTTACCGTTGCTAACGAAGGTGACTCTGCTGACCTGAACTACTACGCTGAATATTACGCTACCAGCGCTGCCGGCGCCGGTGATGTAACTTCTACCGTCCAGTACACCATTATTTATCAGTAAGTAATATTTCTTTAAGAAATATTCTTATCCCGGTGGGGATGTTATGTCCCCACCGTTTTCCCTTACTGTAGCGATAATATAATGAAGAACTCATTTAAAAAATACAGCCTATTGCTGAGCGCCATGTTGTTCAGCAGCAGCGTTTTTTCCAGTGTCATTATTAACGGTACTCGTATTATTTATCCGGGGAAGCAACGGGAAGTTACCGTCCAATTATCAAATAATGGTGCTTCACCGGCACTTATTCAGTCTTGGATTGATGAAGGCGACGCAAAAACCACACCAGAAAACAGCAAAGCGCCATTTATCATTTCACCGCCAATCAGCCGTGTTGAACCGACTACCGGCCAAGCGCTGCGTGTTTCATTGACCACGGCGAGTTTGCCGCAAGACAAAGAATCCTTGTTCTGGTTGAACGTACTGGAGATCCCGCCAGCACCAACCGGGGCTAACAATAGTGCACCTGAAAACTATTTACAGGTGGCATTCCGTTCCCGCGTAAAACTGTTATATCGGCCTACTGGTCTGCCGGGGGAAGCGAATGATGCACCCGAAAAACTGCAGTGGCGTTTCAGCACTGCGGGCGTCAGCGTGAAAAACCCAACGCCGTACTATGTGTCATTTACCGAGATTAATGCAGTCGTAAATCAAAAACGTGTGCCATTGGCCCCGAACGGTGACATGCTGGCACCTGGGCAGGAAAAAACATTGTCCTTCTCCGGTGACATCACGCGTATTGCTGATATTGCTTACACCACCATTAATGATTTTGGCGGACGCGTGTCCCGTACTAAGAATAAGCAAAAGTAATTCTTGGAACAGAGTTTCAGGCCCAGAACAATTTATTTCAGAGAGCGGGCTTAATTTGGTAAAGGAATGCTTTATATGAAAGAGTTACCTATCTCTGCAGCGATTAAAATGGCGTGGCCCAATTATAAATCGATTCTACTGTTAAGCGGCAGCGCGCTCTGTATGGCGGCCCCTGCAGCGTCTTGGGCGAATGGAGGGGCTGATAGCAAAAAGCCTACGGCACCGGTTGAAGCGACCTTTAACAGTAGCTTCCTGGTTGGGGAAGCGCAAGGTGTGGATCTTTCACGCTTCCGTGATGGTAACCCGATCTTAGCGGGAAAATATTCGCTCGACGTGTATGTGAACGGCGAGTGGAAAGGCAAAAAAAACATCGACTTTAAAAACGTGCCGGGAAAAAACAGCGCTGATACCTGCTTTACCCTACTGTCGTTGGATGAGTTTGGTGTAGACACCGCGACAATGAGCGGGGACCCTGCGGTTAATACCGAGACGTGCAAAACTCTGGCTCAGTGGGTGCCTGAAGCCTATTACCGTTTGGACACCAGTACACTGCGCATGGATATCAGTATCCCCCAAGCGGCGCTGCGGCGCAGCGCTCGCGGCTATGTAGATCCGCGCTTCTGGGATCGTGGCATTACCGCCGGCAGCTTGTTGTATAACTTCAATGCGTTCAATACTCACAGCTCCGCCAACGGCAGCAATTCTGATTCAACTAATGCATACTTAACTTTGAACGCCGGGCTGAACGTGGCTGGTTGGCAACTGCGTCATGACTCCAACGTGAACTGGCGTTCTAACGACAGCACTCATTGGCAAAATACCGCGACTTACGCGCAGCGGGCAATGCCGTCTATCCGCGGCATGCTGACATTGGGTGACAGTTACACCAGCGGTGATTTCTTCAACTCCATAGGTTTTCGCGGTGTTCAGATCGCCACGGATGATCGCATGCTGCCTGATTCCTTGAACGGGTATGCGCCGGTTGTGCGTGGGGTCGCGCAAAGCAATGCTCTGGTGGAAATACGCCAGAATAACCAGCTAATCTATCAAACTACCGTTGCTCCGGGCGAGTTTATCATCAACGATCTCTATCCTACGGGTTACGGCGGCGATCTGAATGTTACCATAAATGAGGCCGATGGCAGCAAACGCCAGTTCAGTGTTCCCTATGCTTCGGTAGCGCAGATGCTTCGTCCAGGCATTCAGCGTTATGCAATAACCGCGGGTCGAGTACGCGATGATAATTTAAGCAAGGAACCCGATATGTTCCAGGCGACTTATCAGCGCGGTTTTACCAACATTATTACGGGATACACAGGTGGGATCGTCAGTGATGGCTATGGCGCAGTGCTGGTGGGCAGCGCGGTTGCGACACCGATCGGCGCATTTGCGTTCGACGTAACGCAGTCTAATACCCGACTGAAGCAAGGTGATCAGACAGGACAGAGTTATAAGCTCAGCTATAGCAAACTGATGGCCGAAACTAATACCAACTTCACTATCGCCGCTTATCGCTATTCAACTTCCGGCTACCTATCTTTGCAGGATGCCGTCTACTCCCGAGACAATGAACGCAAGGGATTGAGCGTAGATGCGGTTAACCGCCAGCGTAGCGAATACCAGCTGACGCTGAACCAAGGGCTGGGGGACAATTACGGTTCCTTGTACATCACCGGTTCGGTGCGTGATTACTGGAACCGTGGTGGGAGCACCAAGCAATACCAGGTGGGCTATAACAACTATTACAGTCGTGTGACCTATGGCCTTTCCGCTATGCGTACCACGGATATGTATAACCGAGATGAGACTCGTTATTACCTGACATTGTCGGTTCCATTCAGCGTCGGTTCGCAGACCCTGAGCCTGAATAGTTCACTAGGCTATACCGACAACGGCTACGACAGCAGTCGTGTGGGCCTGAATGGTTCAACCGGCGAAGACAACAACATCAGCTATAGTGCCACGTTGGCCAACGATCGTTCCGGCGGGACTAACAGTAGTGTGAGCGGTGAATACCGTAGTCGTTTTGCCACGATGAACGGGTCCTACAGCTATGGTAAAGATTACCGTCAATCTTCGATCGGCGTATCGGGTAGCGTCGTTGCCCATAGCGGTGGTGTCACACTGACACCGCAACGCGGGCAGACCATGGTGTTGGTGGAAGCCCCGGACGCCGCCGGCGCGATTGTGACCAACTCGTCAGGCGTTCGTATCGATGATAACGGTTATGCAGTGGTTCCTTATGTTGCGCCATATCGCATGACGAGCGTAACGCTCGATCCGAGCGGCATGTCGCGCGACGTTGAATTGGAAAGCAGCAGCCAACAGGTTGCACCCTATGCCGGTGCGATTGCCCGGTTGGAATTCAAGACAACGAAAGGCCAGGCGTTGATCATTCATGCACTCGGCCCTGATGGCAACGCGTTGCCGTTTGGCGCCGAAGTGCTGGATACCCGTAATCAGGTGGTCGGCATTGTTGGGCAGGGCAGCCGTATCTACTTGCGTACCGAAGCTCAGAAAGGTTTGTTGCAAATTAAGTGGGGCACACAGCCAACGCAGCAGTGCTCTGTCAGCTACAGCGCTAAGGCGCAAATTAATAATACTGACTACGAAATTATTGAAGCGAGTTGCAAATGATAAAGTATACATGTGTTCCATCGCTGAATAAAACGGCAGCGAAATGCCTGATGCTGCTCGGACTGCTAATGGCAGGTGGTCAGAGTGCTTATGCCGCCTGTTACGTCAATAATGGCTACAAGGCGCAAGTGATCAACATGAATCTTGGGCGTGTGCTGGTTACACCAAGCAGCCAGGTTGGGGATACTTTGGTCACCGCTCAGTTCACGATTAACCCGGTCTCTGGGTATGGCAGTTGTACTAATGGCGGCAACGCGATTGGGGAGATCCTCCAGGGCAGCCCGACGAGCTTCAGCAATGTGTGGAGTACCAATATTCCAGGTATCGGGATTCGTTTATACCGAGAAGCGGGGAGTATAAGTACCTATTATCCCCATACCTTGCGGTTGAACGGCAACATTGCTGTCAACCTGAACGGTGGTTATTTCAAGATCGACATTGTTAAAACCGCCGCACAAACCGGTTCTGGGCAACTGGTCTCTGGAAAGTACACGACTTATTATATGGATGGCTCTGGACGGAACTTACCGATGCTGGAATCGATCGTCGACGCCAACAGTCTGACAATCGTTACATCGACTTGTAACGTGGACAGCGGTTCCAAGAACAAGGTGGTTAATCTGGATACCGTCACCGCAGCCTCATTTGGTGGTGTAGGTTCAACGCAGGGCGAAAAGGCATTTGATATCAATATTAATTGCGTTGGTGGCATTGGCGAGGATCTGTTGCCGGGCAATGCGGGGCAAGGGATCGTCAATGTACGTTTTGACTATACGCAGGATGCTTCCAATGCTCCTGGCGTGATCAAATCCGAACCTGGTGCCAACACCGCATCCGGCGTTGCCATCCAGCTGTTGACTGGCAATACGACCCAGCCGATCAAGAATGGTGATGCGGTCAATGCCGGACGTACCATTCCTAACCAGTCCAATACGCTAACGTTGCCGCTGAAGGCGCGTTACTATCGCACTGGCTCGACAATTAAAGGCGGCAATATAAAATCGACCGCCACCTTTACCATCGAGTACAACTAAGCCGCGTTCAGACGAAAAAGCCAATGGAGTTACCCATTGGCTTTTTTGTTACGGAATCCCATGAATAATCTAAAAAAATCAGAAAGAGATTATCTCGCCTGTCACATCGGGGCAGGAAACAGGCGCTGATGCCGCCTGCCTATTCCGCGTTAGGTCGTGACGCTGATTTAGTGGTAATGGTTGATTGTCAGATACCATCCGATGACCTTATCGTGCATTTCTTCTGATTTTGAAAAGCAGATTGTCCTTCGGGTAAGGCGCTTAAGGTGAGTCCGCAGATTCAGGTTATGACGCTCTATTCGCTGGGTATATTTCTTGCTGACTACATGGCTGGCTGAGTCCAGCAACGTCCGGTATACCGGCCACGCATCGGTCATGTAGAAGGCAATATTAAATTTGCTCAGCAGTGCCAGAAGCCGCTGTAACGTCACCGCATTTCGGGGGCCAAAGACGTGAGCAAGAACCCGCTTTCGGATGCGGTCATAGGCATAAAAGAGCCAGCGTGGATTGCCCTTACAACGTACGAATGACCACTGCTCATCAGCTTCACAACAGATGACAACTTCTGCTCCGGGCTCAATGTGTTGCGCTACCTGTTTCGGCGCCAGTTTTTTAGATGGCGGAGGACAGTATTGAGGCTGATATCAAGGACTCGTGCAGTGTCACGACACCCGGCCCCATTCATTGCCATATCAATAATGGATTGATGGGTATCGGGTTTAGCGGCGTTGTACTGAAAGCTGAGCTGGAAGGTTTTCAGGCAGAGCTTGCAGCGATAGAGCTGAGCACCTGACGTTGAGTGACCATTACGGATAACCCCTTGAGTTTCAGAGCAACGGGGACAAACCACATCAATCTTTGCCATCACTTATCCAAAAGGCGAAGTATACAGCAGCACTAAGTTGGCGTCATGACCCAATAAGGTCGTTCTTGGTCAATGTGGTATTAACGTCCGTGGTCGTCGCAGTAAAAAATTGAAGATTAACTATCGGACCACAGAAGAGACGCGTCAATTTGCTGTTGGGCTATTAACTGGTGTGAAGGTTGATAACCTCGATGGCGAAGCGGATACCAGTAATGATTATTTGTCATTACTGCACGGGGAAAAGCCCATGATTACGCATGCGGCAGATTTCAAAGAAGAGGCTGCAACGCTCGTCAAGCAAATTCAGGCATTGCTGGCGAATCAGGTTCATTCTCAGGATATCTGCATTACTGCGCGTACTAAACATGCTTGTGACCGCTACGCATCAGCACTGAATGACGCCGGAATTGAGACATTTAATTTAGGCAATGATAGCGGTGACAGCGATGCACGCCCAGGTGTTCGGGTGGCAACGATGCACCGTATTAAAGGGCTTGAGTTCCAGTATGTGTTCCTGGTGGGGATCAACGAAGGTGTGGTGCCGGAAGTAAAAGCAATATCCTCTGATGATCCTGTTGAACAGCGCGATGCGTTATTTAATGAGCGCGCGTTACTGCATGTGGCTGCAACCCGTGCCGTAAAAGGGCTGTTTGTTTCATCATCTGGTGTCCCTAGTCCGCTATTAGTGGTTGACTGAGAACATGTCCGAAACAGACCAGGAGCCGAAACGCTCCTGGTCTATAAAACAAATATTCCTGATACTTGATGAAGCATCAGGTATCTCTGACAAAGCGATAAACATCTTAACCGGGGCATTGACGGAGAAGGATAACCGTATGCTCATGATGTCACAGCCGACGCGTCCGAGTGGTTATTTTTATGATTCACACCATAAAAATGCGAAAAGCGAACATAATCCGAATGGCACCTGGACATCGATCATTCTGAATTCGGAAGAGTCGCCGTTTGTTGAGCCTAAATTTATCAAGGAAAAACTGATTGAATACGGTGGCCGGGATTCCCTTGAGTACATGGTTAAGGTGCTGGGGCAATTCCCGCGAGAAATTAACGGTTACTTGCTTGGTCGTGACGAATGTGATCGCGCCGCACGGCGCAAGGTGTTGCTGGAAAAAGACTGGGGCTGGGTGGCTACCGCTGACGTTGGTAATGGTCGCGATAAGTCTGTCCTGAATATCATGAAAGTATCAGGGAAGCGTGAAAAACGCCGCGTTGTTCCGTTTAAGATTCTGGAAATGCCGGGCACAATGGATCCGCTGATGTTTGCCGACTTTATCTATAACGAATGCACTCAGGAACGTTACCCCAATATCACCATTGCTGTTGACTCAGACGGTATCGGCGCGGCAACGGCAGATCAGTTGGTACGCCGTGGTGCAAGCCCTGTCCGTATACGGTGGGGATCCCCAATGTTCTCGAAAGAGGACAAAAAACGTTATGCAAATCAGCGTACCTTCGCCAACTTTTCTGCAAGGGATGCGATTATGAGCGGTCGGATGCGGCTTGATTCCAGCGAGAAGACTGCCACGCAAGCATCACGTATTCCTTATGAGTTGAAGGAAGACGGCACGCTTAAAATGACAGAAAAGAAAGTCATGCGGCAAAAACTGAATATTCCTTCCCCAGACCGTTGGGATACCTACTGTTTTGCCTGGCTGGTGGATTACACCCCTGCAAATGAAGAGGCTACGGCTGAAATGCTGGCCTTGCGCGATAAAGTGCTGGCGGATGTCGAAATGCCGGAACTGGATATTTAAAAGCCCCGCAGAAGCGGGGCTGGTGGATTAACGCAGCTTCGTTGCAGACAGTGTTTGGTTGAAGGTGTATCCGTATCGTTCTTCAATCTCTTTGCCATATTTCTTGCGCGCATCAGTCAGCCGGATGCCAGTCAGATCATCGCCTGATGACATCATGACATCAATCAACTCCATGTCCATTTTGTCCAGGCGGATAAGCGCCTCTCTCGCCGCGTTCACCTTTCTTTCAATGATTTGGCGGATCTCAGGAGACGTAGAGTTCAGAAGCGCCTGGCTTTTGTTGTTAAAACTCAGGTTTCTGGACTCAATGCTACGCAGAATATAGGCCTGAGCCACATAGCTTGGCTGATTCCTGGTGATGTCGTTCACACGATACAGACTAAAATCGCCCAGCGGGCCACAAGGGATAGGCTTCACACCGGAATAAACGGTAATACTACGGCGTTCACCTGAAGTGGTTTACTGAATTTGGCCACGGCTTTGTTGAATAAATCGAACTTTTGCTGAGTTGAAGGATCAGATCACGCATCTTCCCGACAACGCAGACCGTTCCGTGGCAAAGCAAAAGTTCAAAATCACCAACTGGCCCACCTACAATCAAGCCCTCATCAACCGTGGCTCCATAACTTTCTGGCTGGATGATGAAGCTATTCAGGACTGGTATGAGTCGACAACGCCTTCATCACGGGGAAGACCTCAGCGCTATTCTGATCTCGCCATCACCACCGTTCTGGTCATTAAACGCGTGTTCAGGCTGACCCTGCGGGCTGCACAGGGTTTTATTGATTCCATTTTTACACTGATGAATGTTCCGTTGCGCTGCCCGGATTACACCAGTGTCAGCAGGCGCGCAAAGTCGGTTAATGTCAGTTTCAAAACGTTCACCCGGGGTGAAATCGCGCATCTGGTGATTGATTCCACCGGGCTGAAGGTCTTTGGTGAAGGCGAATGGAAAGTCAAAAAACATGGCCAGGAACGCCGTCGTATATGGCGAAAGTTACATCTGGCAGTTGACAGCAACACACATGAAATCATCTGTGCAGACCTGTCGCTGAACAATGTGACGGACTCAGAAGCCTTCCCGGGGCTTATCCGGCAGACTCACAGAAAAATCAGGGCAGCATCGGCAGACGGCGCTTACGACACCCGGCTCTGTCACGATGAACTGCGGCGTAAGAAAATCAGCGCGCTTATCCCTCCCCGAAAAGGTGCGGGTTACTGGCCCGGTGAATATGCAGACCGTAACCGTGCAGTGGCTAATCAGCGAATGACCGGGAGTAATGCGCGGTGGAAATGGACAACAGATTACAACCGTCGCTCGATAGCGGAAACGGCGATGTACCGGGTAAAACAGCTGTTCGGGGGTTCACTGACGCTGCGTGACTACGATGGTCAGGTTGCGGAGGCTATGGCCCTGGTACGAGCGCTGAACAAAATGACGAAAGCAGGTATGCCTGAAAGCGTGCGTATTGCCTGAAAACACAACCCGCTACGGGGGAGACTTACCCGAAATCTGATTTATTCAACAAAGCCCGTTTTAGGGTAAGGACGTATGGGGCAGATCCTCTCTGTTCCGACCGGGTGAAGATAGAGAGCTAAACTAAATGCTGATTTCATACGCATCTTTTACATCTCCACCTTACTCCGTAGATTTTGAGTTGTGATATGATCGCTTTGCTGTAGGTGTTGTAGGGATGAAGGGAAGGAGGGTTTCGCAGATTCTCCGTTCCGGATGCTCTAAAACGCTGTCAGAGGGATGATAAGGCAAAAAAAAGAACCCCGAAGGGTTCTCTTTTTCGCCTCAGTCAGCGATTCGCAGTCGCTGCTGCTGCCCGAAACATGTACCGAAGTTCACGTTGTCGTTACTATAGCGAAGTAATGTTACCCCTGGGGTGATTCTACGTCAACGTGAGCCGGTAGTTCTTGCAACCTGCAATATGGATTAAGTCTATGGCTGAAGTGCTGACTGCTTTCATAAAAGCGCCGCGTATAACTCAGGTGCTGACCATCGTTCTGTGCCTAATCTTGCTGGCGCTACTGGTCACTCCGCACCTGTTCTAAGTGTAGAACCACCTAATAAAAAAGCCGCTTATGCGGCTTTTTTTATTCGGTATCAATGTACGGCAAAGTCACTTTTGACTGTAACAGGCACCACATGGGAGAGGTCGATCTCCTTGCGGGCGCGGCTAAGGTCATAGGTCGCCTGCATTGCCAGCCAGAGTCGAGCTGCGATTCCTAAACCTGCCTCAAGTTTAAGAGCCATTTCAGGACTGATTGCCGCTTTACCTGCCGAGACTTTACTCAGCGCAGAAGGGGAAACATCGAGGTTACGGGCAAGGGCTCGTAAGCTGATTTCGTTATCCTCCAGGTATTCGGTAATCAATCCCCCTGGGTGTGGTGGGTTGAGCATCGTCATTAGTGGTAGTCCTCCAGATTCAGTATGTAGGCATCACCATCTGTAAACTCAAAGGTGATTCGCCAGTTCGCCCGAACGGTGATCGCATAAAGATTCTTCTTATCGCCTTTCAGGGGGTGAAATTTAAATCCCGGATAGGCGCGGAAATCTTCTGTTGTCGTCGCTTCGTCTAACATCAGGAGGCGAAGTTTTATTCTCTCCACATCCTTTGCCTGTACTCCGCTCGGATCGTCGTTCTCAAAGAGCTTTTGTAACCCTTTGTGCTTGAAACTTTTTATCATTATTGATTCCCTGTTTCTCAACGGGAAACATTATACCACGCGTTTCTCTTGGCGAAACACTTTTCTGCAAATAAATTGTGTTTCAAGGGAAGGCGCAAGGCGAAAAACAATAATATGCGCACTTAAAATGTACATTAATAGTACATAAAGAGTACCTTATGTGTACGGTTAATTGCGTTGTATTGTATTGCTAAATTACAGGGAAATCCTCGAACTCCCCCGTTCTGGCATCGGTAACGATGTGCGTCACCACGCCCCTGATCTCGATACCTTCATCCTCATTATCCGGCAGGGCGCGGACGTTCTCCGGCCTGTCCAGCTCCTGTAGACATCTTGCCGGATGGAGACGCAGTCGCATGATCCTGAATTCATCTTCCAGCACGCAGAGCACCAGGGTGCCGTCAACCGGCCGCGCGCCGAAATCCACGATCAGCAGCGAACCCGGCCTGATGCCCTCCCGGAACGAGGTGCAGTCGCTACGAAATAGGAACACGCCCGGACGCCCGGTTTTACAGTAGCTATCCAGCGAGAGGCGGCTTTCCTGGTAATCCATTGCCGGTGACGGAAACCCCATATCAGCGCCCTCCGTTCGGATTAAACAGCTGGAACGTCCGGTTTTCTCCCTCATTGGGCGAGACGTCCCGGAACACCGTCACATACGTTTCTATCCACTGGTTAGCCTGGCGGGGCGTCCAGTGCCAGTTGAACTTGTGAAGCTCCCGGACAAAGGCTGCGGTCGTGACGGTCTGACGGCCATCCTGTTCGCGGGTGATGGCCGCACGCCAGGCAGCGTCAATTTCATAGCGTCGTGGCATCAGATTTACCTCTTTATACTGTATATACATGGGTCTTCCCTTGATGTGGTGGCTGAAGGCATGATAATGGTGTATTTAATCGCCAGAGGTCACCGCCATGGACGAAAAGTCCCTCTACGCTATTAGACGTCAACTAGTTTTGCCGACTGGCGCCAACTATTCTGGCCGCATCCTTTAGTGCGACGTTAAGTCGCGCTGGTTACTGCCTTTGCCGTCTTTTTCCTGTAGCTTTCTCCCTTCAGTTCGAACATATATCCGTGGTGGATCAGCCTGTCGGCCGCCGCTACTGCCATCGTCTCATCCACGAAGATGCTGCCCCATGTGCTGAACGGATGGTTACTGGTGATCACCAGACTCCCTCGTTCATAGCGATGAGCGATTAACTCGAACAGCACACCGGTTTCCGCGTTGTCGCGTTTGACATAACCGAGGTCATCCACCACTATCACCCGATAGCGATCCAGTTTCAGTAACAGCTCATTCAGTTTCAGCTGAGCTCTGGCTTTACGCAGTTCCTGCAACAGCTCTCCCGCGCTGTAGAACCGGGCCCGGTAGCCCTGACCTACAACGCCATCCACGATCGCTGCCGCCAGATGGCTTTTCCCCAGCCCGCTGGCGCCGAACAGCAGGACGTTTTCACCTGCATCAACCCAGTCTGTCGTTTCGCAGAGCTGCCGGAACTGAGCTGCATTCAGCTCCGGCACCTGGGCGAAGTCATATTCACCCAGGGTTTTCGCGACCGGCAACCGGGCTTCCTTTTTATAGCGGCGCAGCTTTTCGCTTTCACGCCACAGCAGTTCTTCATTACACAGCGTCAGCAGATAGCGTGACGGGGTCCACCCCTCTGCCAGCGCACGTTTTTCCAGCGCATGCCATTCCGCGCCAACGCGTGTCAGGCGCAGTTTTCGCAGGCTGCGTTCCAGGTGATGGATATTGCTCACTGCAGACCTCCTTTTCCACGCAGCAACTGCTCATAACTGCTCAGGTTATGCTGAACGACACTGACGGGCGGTAGCTCTTTTTCCTTTATTCCCAGGAACCGCATCAACCGGTTCAGATCCAGTTCGCCTGGGGTATTCAGCATCTGCTCCATCCCGCGTGCCACGACCGAGATATCGTCATACCCCGCAGCCAGTTTCAGTGCGTGTACCATCAGTCTGCCAGCCATTTCGGGCTCCAGGTGGTTGCACAGACGGCGCCATAGTTTTCGCCATTCATCATCCGGCAGGATGTCGTTTCTCAGTGTCGCATGGCAGAACGCCCCGGGCTTTTTTGCCAGGCTGTCGATCACATGCCGGAAGTCGATTCGCCGTGCCCGCGTCTTGCCTTTTTCGGGTCTGACCCGGGGACAGTTCATGACTTCGTTACTGCCAACGTAACAACTCAGACGGTCATCCCATAACCGGACCCGCAGAAGCTGGCCAACCAGCCGGGAAGGGACGCTGTAGATGACGTGCCTGACGTTGATGGTACTGCTGCTACTGACCCTCACCGTCAGTTCGTCATAGTCGGCGCTGCGACGAAGCGGCAGCGGCTTCAGATGAGGCTGCTCTTCTTTAACCAGATCCTGATTATTGCGGTTATGCCGCATGACCTGCTGAGTGATGAAGGCCTGGTATTCTTCAAGCGTACTGAAGTCGTTGCTACCGCGTAGTATCAGCGCCTGGCGGATCCGCCGTTTCAGATGCCCGTGAGCGCTCTCCACCGAACCGTTTTCATGGCCCCGTCCGGCATTATTGTGCACGCCCTGCATACCGTAGTGCCGGCAGAGCTCGGCATAACGCTCTGTCAGTTCCCGTTGACCGTCTTCACCCCGGTGTTTCCACGCGGCCCGCAGGCTGTCAGTTTTGTGCTCTGACGGCACGCCGCCTAACTGACCGAGCGCCTCCTGCAACCCTTCAGCCAGGGCAGAGAAGCTCTCCCCACCCAGCACAACCCGCATCCAGCTCCAGTGGCTCCACTCAAGGCGGAAGTGATACAGCTTATGCGCCAACAACTTACCGGCGATGGTGACAACTACGCCTTTCAGCTCAGTAAAGTCAGACAGACCACGCAACCCGGGTTGATGCCGCTGGCGGAACATGACCTCCTGCTCCGCACCATATTGCAACTTCCATTCACGGACCCGCCGCTGCATTGTCCTGCGGAGGTTGTTGGGGTACTGACCAGGATATTTATCCTGTAGCATTTCCAGCAACGTGGTTGGCATCAGAGCAGGCCTTTCTTTCAGTAAAGGGACAAGCTCGCTGTCCCACACAGCTTCAAGTGGATCTTTACGCGTTCGCCAGTGGCGTTCACCGGCTTTCGACCACTGATCTTTCTCGATCCGGCGACCAGATCGGACAGAGATACCGGCCTTCATGGCCGAGATATGCTGGGTTGCCCCTTTTTTACGTTGAGTCATGTAGTAACTGACCTGAGAAGTATTGAGCGTCACGCCATTTCCTGTTGGAGCATGTACATGACATTCAGATTACAAAACCGGCCAGAATAATCAGCACCAGGCGGACTGAGTTATTGTCGTCTCATACTACGCTCATATTCTCAACCTGTCCGATCCGTGGCAGGTAAAGTCCCTTTCTCTCGATGAAAATGCCGGTTCTGTTACTGTCACTATTGAGATCGCTGAAAACACCCGGCTAGCC
>NZ_VDAF01000004.1:0-216279 GCF_019584525.1 Enterobacter sp. EC_50
ATTCATTTTTCGTCCGAGGACGTTAAGAATCCATGTCACTTTGAGTGCCCACACAGATTGTCTGATAAATTGTTAAAGAGCAGTGCAACGCGGCTTTCGCTCACCGTTGCGAGGTGGCGTATATTACGCCTTCCTCTTTCAGAGTCAACCCGTTATTTCAGGATTTTTTCTCTTCAACCGACCGTGTTGTCTGTGAAGTGATTCACATCCGCCGTGTCGATGGAGGCGCATTATAGGGATCCCAATTTTTAGCACAAGTATTTTTTAGATCTTTTTTTCCGACTGCTGATTTTCCGCGCTTTTCGCTGAAATCCCGCCCGATCTGCTTAAATATTGACGTATTTTGCCTTGCCTCGATCGACGAATACGATCAAAGTCTTCTGTATAGCGCTCATTCTCAGAGGTAGTTATGTCTGCAGTATTACGTCCTTATAAAGATCTGTTCCCCAAACAAGGCGATCGCGTGATGATCGACGCCAGTAGTGTGGTCATTGGTGATGTCCGACTGGCCGATGACGTTAGTATCTGGCCACTCGTTGCCATCAGGGGAGACGTTAACTATGTGTCTATTGGCGCGCGAACCAATATTCAGGACGGTAGCGTTCTGCACGTCACGCACAAATCGTCCTATAACCCGGAAGGCAATCCCCTCATTATTGGAGAAGATGTTACCGTCGGCCATAAAGTCATGCTTCACGGCTGCACTGTCGGAAATCGCGTACTTGTTGGCATGGGGTCGATTTTACTGGATGGCGTCATAGTAGAAGATGACGTGATGATTGGCGCCGGTAGCCTGGTCCCGCAGAACAAACGGCTGGAGAGCGGCTATCTCTATCTGGGAAGCCCGGTAAAACAGATCCGCCCCCTTAAGGAGGCAGAGATCGAAGGATTAAAATACTCGGCGAACAACTACGTAAAATGGAAGAATGACTATTTGGATCAGGATAGCCAAACCCAGCCCTGATCGTCTTCCTGCTGTTCGCGGATTAAATCGCTGGCTTCCTCTTCCAGATCCCAGCGATTTTCGCAAAATACCGCTAGCGGGTCTGTGCCGCCAAAACGATGCAACAGCGTTTCTCCATGGATGGCACAGGTAAGCTGCATACCCTGCACCAGCACAGGAAAACAGACCGCTTGCTTATGCTCATCCCAGCTCTCTCTGTCCGGGAAATGAATAGCCTGATTCACGCCGAAAGCTCCTGCTTTAGCTTTTCAATGACCGGCTCGACAGCAGGCAACACTCCGTGCCAGAGCAGTACCGCATGCGCAGCCTGCCCCACCAGCATTCCCAGCCCATCGGCTAACTGTTTCGCGCCGTGTTGTTCACACCAATTCAGGAAAGGCGTCTTACCTTTCTGATAGAACATGTCATAGAAGTACATATGTGCACTGACCAGCGAAGCGGGGATCGCCGGGATCTCGCCACTGATGCCGCTGGATGTGGCATTAATGACAAGATCGAACTCACGTTCAGCAAGATCGTCAAGCGCTACCGCGCTCACGCTGCCGGTATGCGCAAACAACGCCGCCAGCGCTTCTGCCCGGGAAAAGGTTCTGTTAGTAATGGTCACTGAACAGTCCAGGGAAAGCAGAGGCAACAGAACGCCCCTCGATGCACCACCCGCGCCAATCAGCAGAACCCGGAATCCGGGTTTGATAAAGGAGAGTCTTTCCAGATCGCTGAGTAAACCAATCCCGTCGGTGTTGTCACCCAGAAGGCGTCCATCCTCAAGCCGTTTTAGAGTATTGACTGCACCTGCAAGTGAAGCGCGCTCGGTCAGCTCATCTGCACGTTCGAATGCTTCTTCTTTAAACGGGACCGTCACATTCGCGCCTTTGCCCCCCGCTGCGAAAAAGGCCTCCAGCGTTGGGATAAAGGCATCCACTGGCGCCAGTACGCGCCCATAGGGATGATCTATCTGCAGCTGCTCCGCGAATTGCTGATGAATCCACGGTGACTTGCTGTGTGCAATCGGATTACCAAAAACAGCATAGGTTTCCATGAGATTACCCCTGGCGAAAACGTTCGCCGGTCAAAGCGTCGCGAATCTCAGACGGATTCAGGCGCCCTCCCGTTTCACCAACAGCGACAGGGAAGTCATTCCCGAACTGCGCCAGCACTTCTTCAGTTGTCCGACAAGGCGGCTGCCCGGTCAGGTTGGCGCTGGTTGAGACCAGTGGTTTACCAAATGCCAGGCACAGCTCCACCACCAGCGGATGGTCAGTGACGCGAACGGCAAGGGAGTCAAAGCGTCCGGTTAACCAGCGCGGCGTTGTAGGCTGAGCCGGGAAGACAAAGGTTACTGGTCCAGGCCATGCGGAGAAGATTGTCTCGCGCTGTGCCGGTGTCAGCATAGAATCATCGATATAGGGTTTAAGCTGCGCGTAATTCGCAGCGATCAAAATCAGCCCTTTCTCGACGGGTCTTTGTTTAAGAGTAAGCAGACGGCTCACAGCCGTTTCGCTGTCAGGATCGCAACCGACCCCAAAAACAGCTTCAGTTGGATAGGCGATGACTTCTTCATTTTTCAGTACGTCCACTGCATGCGCAATGGAGCCTGATGGCAGGTTATTATTCACTATTTTGATCCGCCGTAACCGGCTTTCCACATTGTTTACTGGCGCAGAAGCGTTTCATGCCTTGCGCGGTTTTCTTCTCTATCAGTAGCGGATAATTGCAATGAGGGCAGATTCCCGCTACCGGCTTAAAATTGATAACGAACTGGCATTCAGGGTAGCGATCGCACGAATGGAAAGTCTTACCATAACGGGAGCGGCGCTGTACCAGCTGACCTCGCTGACACTGAGGGCAGGCAATTGCCGTTTCATCAGGCTTATCAATTTGTTCCGTATGCTCACATTCCGGGTAGCGGCTACATCCAATAAACATGCCGAAACGCCCCTGACGTAGCGCGAGTTCGCCACCGCAGAGAGGACAAAGCTGACCCTCCAGAATTTTAACGATATGTCCATCCGCCTGGCTTTTCAGAGGACGAACATAATCGCATTCCGGATAGTGAGAACAACCGAGAAACGGGCCGTGTTTCCCGGACCGAATAACAAGTTCAGCCCCGCACTGCGGGCAGGGCTCGTTTTTATGCACCGTGAACAGTGCTGATTTGGCCATAACAACTCTTGGTGCTGCACATTGAATTAGTGCAGCATACCTTCATTCACTTCAAAGAGTAATTCTTCCATTTGCTGATAGGCATTTTCACAGCCCGGGATATTAAACAGAACCATCAGGATCACCCATTTGAGATCTTCCAGTTCAAATTCTGCGGTATCCAGCGCCATGACGCGCTCTATCACCATTTCTCTCGTTTCGAGGTTTAGCACCTGAATCTGCTCAAGGAATAAAATGAATCCCCGGCAGCTGGCGTCCAGCCGTTCACACTCTTCAGCGGTATAAATGCGTACTGACAATGGGTCAGAAGCAAGCTGCATCGGTTCGGCAAGGCCTTCCTGATAATCAGCCAGTTTTTCCAGCCACATCAACGCATTGTAGATATCTTCCCGCTCAAATCCCGCATCGGTAAGATCCTGTGTCAACTTGTCCTGATCCACTCGCATTTCTGCTTCGTTATGGATGTAAGTCTCAAACAAATACATCAGTACGTCGAACATGGCATGCCCTCCTTAATCGGACATAGCCGCCGGGTACAGCTGCGATCCACCCTGCTAACTCCAGTTCGAGTAGCTGTGCTACCGTTACTGGCACAGGTTGGCCGGCACGTTCAGCGACAACGTCAACAGGTGTTACCTCATCTCCTACGTTAGCCAGGAGCTTGGGAAATGGCAATGCCACCTTTCCCTGATCTGATGAATATTGTCGCTTTTCGGGATCTTCCTGCAGCCATTGCAGCCCATATTGCAAATTTTCAAGAATGTCCCCGACTTCCGTTACCGGTGTTGCCCCCTGCTTAATCAGCCAGTGCGGTCCCTCGCATCCCGGATTACCTATCGGGCCGGGCAAAGCGAAGACTTCTCGTCCCTGTTCGAGCGCACACCGTGCCGTGACCAGCGAACCGCTTCGCCGCGCGGCTTCGACCACCAGCACGCCTTTGCTAAGGCCGCTGATGATGCGATTACGACGCGGAAAGTTTGCCGGTCGGGGCTGCGCGGAAAGCGGAAACTCAGACACTATCGCGCCATCAGACTCAATAAGCCGCATCGCCAATGCCTGATGCCGGCGTGGGTAAATGCTAAAAAGACCGTTCCCCAGCACCGCGACACTTCGTCCTTTTACTGACAGCGCCGCGCTGTGGGCAACGCCGTCAATACCACAGGCCAGCCCGCTGGTGATCGTGAAACCACTTTGTGAAAGTTGTTCGCACAGGATTTTCCCCCACCGCTCGCCGTACCATGACGGCGCACGACTGCCTACCACCGCCAGCTGAACGGTATTAAGCGTCTCGGGGTTACCTTTTATGAATAATGCTCCGGGATAATCAGGGATCGTGCGGAGCAAAGGGGGATAAAGGGGATGGTTGGCCGTTAATTAATGATGACCCGGCTGCTCAAGCCATATCAGGCTACGCTCCAGCTCACTCTCATTGAGCGCAAAGAACCGTTCAGCCTGCTTAGCTGTCAAACCAGCGTTTCTCAGAACAAGCGTGTCGATGCCTTCCTGCCTCTGCAGTCGTGCAGCCGCTTCCACCATGACATCACTACACAAAGAACCTGTGTGCATGAGCCGTAGCCAAATCTCGGTAGATGTCATCCTTTCCCCTGCCATAAGCGGTCTCCGCAATCATTGCGATTGGTCACTGATGCTGTCAATCGATGGGGGATTTGTCTAGAATAGAGGGAGTATTCTTATCAACTCCTGAACACGACTCTGGAAATTTATGGCAGTTTTGCAAGTATTACATATTCCGGACGAGCGCCTTCGCATCGTCGCTGAACCGGTTAAAGAAGTGAATGCAGAAATCCAGCGTATCGTTGATGATATGTTCGATACCATGTACGCCGAAGAAGGCATTGGCCTGGCGGCGACGCAGGTGGACATTCACAAGCGTATTATCGTGATCGACGTTTCTGAGAATCGCGATGGCCGTCTGGTGCTGATCAACCCAGAGCTGCTTGAAAAGAGTGGCGAAACCGGTATTGAGGAAGGCTGTCTGTCTATTCCAGAACAGCGTGCGTTAGTGCCGCGTGCTGAGAAAGTGAAAATTCGCGCTCTGGATCGTGACGGTAATCCGTTCGAACTGGAGGCAGATGACCTGCTGGCGATTTGTATTCAGCATGAGATGGATCACCTGGTCGGTAAACTGTTTATCGATTATCTCTCGCCGCTGAAACAGCAGCGTATTCGTCAGAAAGTAGAGAAACTGGATCGTTTGCGTTCTCGCGCATAACGTCCCACCGGATACAAGGATCATCGTGTCTAAATCACTACGTATTATCTTCGCGGGAACCCCTGATTTTGCAGCGCGTCATCTTGACGCGCTGTTATCGTCTGGTCACCAGGTTGTTGGCGTCTTTACCCAACCGGACCGTCCTGCTGGTCGCGGCAAAAAACTGATGCCGAGCCCGGTCAAGGTGCTGGCAGAAGAGCATGGGCTTCCTGTTTTCCAGCCCGCATCGCTGCGCCCGCAGGAAAATCAGCAGCTGGTTGCTGACCTGAATGCCGACGTAATGGTGGTGGTGGCTTACGGTTTAATTTTGCCAAAAGCCGTGCTCGATATGCCGCGCCTGGGTTGCATCAACGTTCATGGGTCCCTGCTCCCACGCTGGCGTGGTGCAGCACCTATCCAGCGCGCGCTGTGGGCGGGTGATGACGAAACGGGCGTTACCATCATGAAGATGGACGTAGGTTTAGACACCGGCGACATGCTCTATAAACTGGCCTGCCCCATTACGTCAGACGATACCAGCGCCACGCTGTATGACAAACTGGCAGAGCTTGGCCCACAAGGGCTCATCGAGACGCTTCAGCAGCTTGCTGACAATACGGCAAAACCAGAAGTTCAGGACGACGCGCTGGTAACCTACGCCGAAAAGCTGAGCAAAGAAGAAGCGCGGATCGACTGGTCCCTGTCAGCCGCTCAACTTGAACGTTGCATTCGCGCTTTTAATCCGTGGCCGATGAGCTGGTTGGAAATTGATGAGCAGCCAGTAAAAGTCTGGAAAGCCTCCGTCATTAGCAGCGCTACCACGGTGGAACCCGGTACGATTATTGATGCCAGCAAGAACGGCATCCAGGTGGCGACTGCGCAAGGGATTTTGAATCTTGAATCTCTCCAACCGGCCGGTAAGAAAGCCATGAGTGCTCAGGATCTACTAAATTCCCGTCGCGAATGGTTTATCCCTGGCAATCGCCTTGCCTGAGCAAATTTATTCTTAAGGCCCGGTGTTTCCGGGCATTTTTATTTTTACGGTTATGAAAAAACAAAATCTACGCAGCATGGCGGCCCAGGCCGTCGAGCAGGTTATCGAGCAGGGCCAGTCACTGAGCAACGTCCTGCCTCCCCTGCAGCAAAAAGTCTCTGATAAAGATAAAGCCCTGCTTCAGGAGCTCTGCTTTGGCGTCCTGCGCACACTCTCGCAGCTTGAGTGGTTGATTAACAAGCTGATGTCCCGCCCAATGACGGGCAAGCAGCGCACCGTACATTATTTAATTATGGTGGGTTTTTATCAGCTTCTTCATACCCGCATCCCACCTCATGCCGCGCTGGCAGAGACGGTGGAAGGTGCCGTTGCGATTAAACGTCCTCAGCTGAAAGGGCTGATCAACGGCGTATTGCGTCAGTTCCAGAGACAGCAGGAAGAATTTCTGGCTGAATTTGCCCAAACCGAAGCACGCTTTCTGCATCCGGACTGGCTGTTGAAGCGCCTGAAAAAAGCTTATCCGCAGCAGTGGCAAGACATTGCCGATGCCAACAATCAGCGTCCACCAATGTGGTTACGCGTGAATCGTAATCACCACACCCGTGACGCATGGCTGGCATTACTTGAAGAAGCTGGAATGAGCGGCCTCACCCATGACGCATACCCTGATGCCGTGCGCTTAGCATCGCCTGCACCGGTACATGCATTACCCGGCTTTGAAGAGGGTTGGGTAACGGTACAGGATGCCTCTGCTCAGGGTTGCATGACCTGGCTTGAACCCCAAAACGGTGAGCAGATCCTCGATCTCTGCGCCGCACCAGGGGGCAAAACGACGCATATTCTTGAAGTGGCTCCGCAGGCCAACGTGATGGCAGTGGACGTTGATGAGCAGCGTCTTTCACGCGTCTACGACAACCTCAAGCGCCTGGGCATGAAGGCACAGGTTAAGCAAGGCGATGGACGCAAACCCGCAGAATGGTGTGGCGAAACACAATTCGATCGCATTTTGCTGGATGCCCCCTGCTCTGCAACCGGTGTGATTCGTCGTCATCCGGATATCAAGTGGCTGCGTCGCGATCGTGATATTAGTGAGCTTGCCCAACTGCAATCCGACATCCTCGACGCCATCTGGCCATATCTCAAACCCGGCGGCACGCTGGTCTATGCAACCTGTTCAGTACTGCCGGAAGAAAACAGTCAGCAAATCGCGGCCTTCCTTAAACGAACCCCGGACGCGGCGCTGCACGATACGGGAACGCCTGAATGCCCGGGTCAGCAGAATCTGCCGGGTGCAGAAGAGGGTGATGGCTTCTTTTACGCTAAGCTAATCAAAGAGTGATGTTGAGAACAGGTCACGAGAGATGAAGATTATCATTCTGGGCGCAGGACAGGTTGGTGGAACGCTGGCGGAAAACCTGGTTGGCGAAAACAACGATATCACCATAGTGGATACCAACGGCGATCGCCTGCGTGTTTTGCAGGACAAATTTGACCTGCGCGTTGTGCAGGGTCATGGTTCGCACCCCCGCGTCCTTCGTGAGGCGGGCGCTGACGATGCCGACATGCTGGTTGCGGTGACCAGTTCTGACGAAACCAATATGGTGGCCTGTCAGGTGGCCTACTCGCTTTTTAACACGCCAAACCGAATCGCGCGCATCCGCTCTCCGGACTATGTCCGCGATGCTGAGAAACTGTTTAATTCAGAAGCAGTTCCTATTGACCATCTCATCGCGCCAGAACAGCTGGTGATCGACAATATCTACCGTCTGATCGAATATCCGGGCGCCCTGCAGGTGGTGAACTTTGCCGAAGGTAAAGTGAGCCTGGCCGTCGTTAAGGCCTATTACGGCGGCCCGTTGATTGGCAACGCGTTGTCCACCATGCGCGAGCATATGCCGCATATTGATACGCGCGTCGCGGCTATTTTCCGCCACGACAGACCTATCCGCCCGCAGGGCTCTACGATTGTCGAAGCCGGGGACGAAGTCTTCTTTATTGCGGCTTCACAGCATATTCGTGCGGTGATGAGTGAACTTCAGCGTCTCGAAAAACCCTATAAACGCATTATGCTGGTCGGCGGCGGCAATATTGGTGCCGGTCTGGCACACCGGCTGGAAAAAGATTACAGCGTAAAATTGATCGAACGCGATCAGCAGCGAGCGGCTGAACTGGCGGAAAAACTGCAAAATACGATCGTATTTTATGGCGATGCGTCAGATCAGGAGTTGCTGGCTGAAGAGCATATTGATCAAGTTGATCTTTTTATTGCCGTTACCAACGACGACGAGGCGAATATAATGTCCGCCATGCTCGCGAAACGTATGGGGGCAAAGAAGGTCATGGTGCTTATCCAGCGCAAAGCCTATGTTGATCTGGTTCAGGGCAGCGTCATTGATATTGCCATTTCGCCGCAGCAGGCGACAATTTCCGCGTTACTGAGCCATGTGCGTAAAGCGGATATTGTTGGGGTATCATCGCTTCGTCGCGGGGTAGCGGAAGCCATTGAAGCCGTAGCGCACGGAGATGAAACTACATCACGCGTCGTGGGCCGTTCGATAGACGAAATTAAGCTGCCACCGGGCACCATTATTGGTGCTGTCGTGCGCGGGAATGATGTCATGATTGCCAATGATAATTTGCGCATTGAGCAAGGCGATCACGTTATTATGTTCCTTACCGATAAAAAGTTTATTACCGACGTCGAACGTTTATTCCAGCCAAGCCCATTCTTCCTTTAATGTGTCGGGTGCTCTCAATGGGGTACCCGCTCTTTATCCTTCTCATTTCTGTGCCTTTTATTTTGCATAACGTTTAATTATCACGAATGGCAATTAGCTAATCATTTGTTAAACTTATAGTCGTCAGCTGGCACAAGGAGAACAAAATGAGTTTTATTAAAGAATTTCGCGAATTTGCGATGCGCGGAAACGTGGTGGATTTGGCAGTGGGTGTCATTATTGGTGCAGCATTCGGCAAGATTGTTTCATCATTAGTGGCCGACATTATCATGCCACCTTTAGGGTTGCTGATCGGGGGCATTGATTTCAAACAGTTCGCTTTCACGCTGCGTGAAGCACAGGGTGATGTGCCGGCAGTCGTGATGCACTACGGTGTATTTATTCAGAACGTATTTGATTTCGTGATTGTAGCGTTTGCCATTTTTATGGCTATCAAGCTGATCAATAAACTCAACCGTAAAAAAGAAGAGCCGGCAGCAGCGCCTGCACCGACAAAAGAAGAAGTGCTGCTGAGTGAGATTCGCGATCTGTTAAAAGAGCAGAACAAGCGCGTTTAATCAGAAGCTGAAAGCAGGAAGGCCAGTGGTAAATAAGCGATTCGCTTGTTTGCCACTGGCCTCCCAGTTACCCCGTTTTGCATGCTTGTCTTTACGCAGATAACTTCCTTTCCCTTTTTTATTCTTCTCAACGCGCTGTCTGAATAGCGGGTCATGAAGTAGTGCCTCAATGGCATTGTCTTTAATCTGTCCTTTCGTGTGCTGATAGCGGCTCATAAATTCTCCTGAGCATGGTTTATGTCGACGGGAGTCTAGACCCGGTTGGACTAAAAATCAACAGTCCTCGGTTTCCCCACTGGCCCCCTGTTCAAGGGCTTCCAGAATAGAACAATAAATACTGCTGTGGGCCGTGCCACAACAAGCATCATTCAGCCTTTGCAGAGAGCGCTGCATGGTTTGCAATTCCTGAATGCGTGCTTCAACTTCATCCAACCGGGCCTGCACAATGCTTTTCGACTCCTGACAGGTGTGATGTGCCGGATCGATGCGGATCGATAATAACTCGCGGATCGAGTCTAATGTGAAACCAAGCTGACGCGCATAACGAATAAACCGCAGGCGCTGCAGATCGTTATCGGTATAAAGTCGAAAACCACCTTCAGTACGAACTTCATGATCGATCATCTGCTGCTTTTCGTAATATCGGATGGTATCCGGTGTGACGTTCGCGAGCTTCGCAAGTTCACCGATACGGTACATAACTACTCCTCGTTTATTTTCCGCAACAAGCGTTCACCGTATTCACCGTGCAGAAAATCAGTGTTCATTCCTGCCTGACACAGTTTAAGTTCAAGCACGGCGAGACGGCGGCTAAGTTCAGAATGTCGCGGATCGTCCTGACGGATCCCTTTTAGCAGATCGACAAGTTCAACAGCCTCTCTGCGCTGTTCGAGCTCAGGAGGGAGACAGCCTGCATTCTTTAGTAAACGGTATCCCGCGCGTAATTCAGGCGCAATATGCGAGTCATCGTCAAGCATAAGGGGTTCGCCGCGTCCCGGAAGATCGTCGAATTCACCTTTTTTTTGGGCATCACGAATATGGCGTTCTGCCCACTGGTCAAGCAGCCACATTACCCGCTCCAGAGGATGAACAGAATTGATACAGATATTGTAGAGAAGTGGGGATATCGCGGATATAAAAAAACCCGCCGGAGCGGGTTTTTTTACGTTACTGCAGATTACTCTGCAGCAGCTTCTGCTTTCTCTGAACGATCAACCAGCTCGATGTAAGCCATCGGCGCGTTGTCGCCTGCACGGAAGCCACACTTCAGAATGCGAGTGTAACCACCGGCACGGCTCGCGAAACGCGGGCCCAGTTCGTTAAACAGTTTTGCCACGATCTCGTTATCACGAGTACGGGCGAATGCCAGACGACGATTAGCAACGCTGTCAGTCTTGGCAAGAGTAATCAGCGGCTCAACTACGCGACGCAGCTCTTTCGCTTTAGGCAGGGTCGTCTTGATGATCTCATGACGAACCAGTGAACCTGCCATGTTGCGGAACATAGCCTGGCGATGGCTGCTGTTGCGGTTCAGTTGACGACCACTCTTACGATGGCGCATGACCTTATCCTTCTCAGTAAAACCTTAACCTGTGATCCGGTTACTCGTCAGCAATGCTTGCCGGTGGCCAGTTTTCCAGGCGCATGCCCAGAGACAGACCACGTGAAGCCAGCACGTCTTTAATCTCGGTAAGAGATTTTTTACCCAGGTTCGGCGTTTTCAGCAACTCAACCTCGGTACGCTGTACCAGATCACCGATATAGTGGATAGCTTCTGCCTTGAGGCAGTTAGCAGAGCGGACAGTCAATTCGAGATCGTCAACAGGGCGCAGCAGGATCGGATCGAATTCTGGTTTCTCTTCTTTCACTTCCGGCTGACGAACATCACGTAAGTCAACGAAAGCTTCCAGTTGTTCTGCCAGGATGGTTGCCGCACGACGAATCGCCTCTTCAGGATCGATTGTGCCGTTGGTTTCCATTTCGATGACCAGCTTGTCCAGGTCGGTACGCTGTTCTACACGCGCTGCTTCAACATTGTAGGCAATACGCTCTACAGGGCTGTAGCATGCGTCGACCAGCAGACGGCCGATTGGGCGCTCATCTTCTTCCGAATGAATTCGGGCAGAAGCCGGCACATAACCACGACCGCGCTGAACTTTGATACGCATGCTAATAGCTGCGTTCTCATCGGTCAGGTGGCAGATCACGTGCTGCGGCTTGACGATTTCAACATCACCGTCGTGGGTGATGTCGGCTGCAGTCACAGGGCCAATGCCAGATTTATTCAGAGTAAGAATAACTTCATCTTTACCCTGAACTCTCACCGCCAGCCCTTTCAGGTTGAGCAGGATTTCAAGGATATCTTCCTGAACGCCTTCTTTGGTGCTGTACTCATGAAGTACACCATCAATCTCAACCTCGGTCACCGCGCAACCCGGCATCGATGAGAGCAGAATACGGCGCAGTGCGTTACCCAGAGTATGGCCAAAGCCACGCTCTAAAGGCTCAAGGGTCACCTTGGCGTGCGTCGAACTCACTTGCTCGATATCTACCAGGCGCGGTTTTAGAAACTCTGTCACAGAACCCTGCATTGTGTCCTCTCTTTGGTACTAAGCTTTACTTGGAGTAAAGCTCGACGATCAGGTGTTCGTTAATGTCCGCAGACAGATCAGAACGTTCTGGCTGACGCTTGAACGTACCTTCCATCTTGCCAGCATCAACTTCCAGCCAGGTTGGCTTTTCACGCTGCTCAGCCAGCTCCAGAGCGGCCTTCACGCGAGATTGCTTTTTCGCTTTCTCACGAATGCTAACAACGTCATTCGCTTTAACCTGATAAGAAGCGATGTTAACAACACGACCGTTTACCATGATTGCTTTGTGGCTAACCAGCTGACGTGATTCAGCACGAGTAGCGCCGAAGCCCATACGGTATACAACGTTGTCCAGACGACCTTCCAGCAGAGCCAGCAGGTTTTCACCTGTGTTGCCTTTCAGACGTGCTGCTTCTTTATAGTAGTTACGGAACTGACGCTCCAGCACACCGTACATACGGCGAACTTTTTGCTTTTCACGCAACTGCACACCATAGTCAGACAGACGCGGTTTACGCGCACCGTGCTGGCCAGGAGCTTGTTCAATTTTACACTTGGTATCGATCGCGCGAACGCCAGACTTAAGGAATAAGTCGGTGCCCTCACGACGGCTCAGCTTGAGCTTAGGACCCAAATATCTTGCCATTTTCTATCTCCAACTAACCTAAAAAACGAGCGTTATACGCGACGTTTTTTCGGCGGACGACAACCGTTATGAGGGATCGGAGTCACATCAGTAATATTAGTGATGCGGAAACCAGCGGCGTTCAGAGCGCGAACAGTAGATTCACGACCCGGACCCGGACCTTTAACCATAACTTCCAGATTCTTGATGCCGTATTCTTTTACGGCTTCTGCGCAACGCTCTGCTGCAACCTGAGCTGCGAACGGAGTGGATTTGCGAGAACCACGGAAACCGGAACCACCGGCTGTTGCCCAACCCAATGCGTTACCCTGACGATCAGTAATAGTAACGATGGTGTTGTTGAAAGAAGCATGGATATGAGCCACGCCGTCAGAGACTTGTTTTCTTACACGTTTACGTGCACGAACTGGTGCCTTTGCCATTATTCAATCACCCCGATTATTTCTTGATCGGTTTGCGCGGACCCTTACGGGTACGTGCGTTGGTCTTAGTACGCTGACCGCGCACTGGCAGACCACGACGATGACGCAAACCGCGATAGCAACCAAGATCCATCAGGCGCTTGATGCTCATGCTGATTTCACGGCGCAGATCACCTTCAACGACAAATTTGGCAACTTCGTCACGCAGCGTGTCGATTTGTTCTTCAGACAGCTCACTGATCTTAACATCTTCAGCGATACCCGCTGCAGCCAGAATGGCTTTAGAACGGGTCTTGCCGATGCCGTAGATCGAAGTTAATGCGATCACAGCATGTTTCTGATCAGGAATGTTAATGCCTGCTATACGGGCCACTATGCACTCCTACTATTTAATATGTACGCACCATGCTGAAAAGCCCGTTTTCAGGATACTCAAATGGAAACGTACAGACATACAAAAGATTGGCTGGCTAATCTAGCCAGCTCAACCCAACTTTGCAAGAAAAATATGCGAAATAATCAGCCTTGGCGCTGTTTATGCTTCGGCTCGGCACTGCAAATCACACGGATGACACCATCACGCTTAACGATTTTGCAGTTACGGCATAATTTCTTGACGGAAGCACGAACTTTCATTTTTACTCTCCGTAACTTCTCAGGCGACCAATTAGCGGCCGTAGCCTTTCAGGTTCGCCTTCTTCAATGCAGACTCATACTGACTGGACATCATCAGAGTTTGCACTTGAGCCATAAAGTCCATAATCACGACAACAACGATAAGCAGTGAGGTCCCACCGAAGTAGAACGGTACTTTCATTGCATCACGCATGAACTCCGGGATCAGGCAGATAAAAGTAATATAGAGCGCACCAACCAAAGTCAGGCGGGTCATTACTTTATCGATATACTTCGCCGTTTGCTCTCCCGGACGAATTCCTGGTACAAATGCACCGGACTTCTTCAGGTTATCTGCTGTTTCACGCGGGTTGAAGACCAACGCCGTGTAGAAGAAACAGAAGAAGATGATCGCAGACGCATAGAGTAACACATAAAGTGGTTGCCCAGGCTGCAAATACAGCGAAATTGTTGTCAGCCAGTTCCAACCAGTACCGCCCCCGAACCATGACGCGATGGTTGCCGGGAACAGAATAATACTGGAAGCGAAGATAGCCGGGATAACCCCCGCCATGTTCACTTTCAGCGGTAAATGTGTGCTCTGTGCAGCATAGACACGACGACCTTGCTGACGCTTAGCGTAGTTCACCACAATGCGGCGTTGACCACGTTCAACGAAGACAACAAAGAACGTCACTGCAAATACTAATACTGCAACCAACAGCAACAGGAGGAAGTGCAGGTCGCCTTGACGCGCTTGCTCGATAGTGTGGGCGATGGCTGGCGGGAGGCCCGCAACAATACCGGCGAAGATAATGATTGAGATACCGTTACCGATACCACGCTCAGTAATCTGTTCGCCGAGCCACATCAGGAACATTGTCCCTGTGACCAGACTTACAACAGCGGTGAAGTAGAATGCAAAGCCCGGGTTTAACACCAGGCCCTGCATACCAGGCATATTCGGCAGACCGGTAGCAATACCGATCGACTGGAATATAGCCAGCACCAGAGTACCGTAACGGGTGTACTGACTAATCTTACGACGTCCAGACTCCCCTTCTTTCTTCAACTCTGCCAGGGCCGGATGAACGACCGTCAGCAGCTGGATAATAATCGATGCCGAAATGTACGGCATAATACCCAGTGCGAAGATAGAAGCACGGCTGAGAGCACCACCAGAGAACATGTTGAACATTTCAATGATGGTGCCTCGCTGTTGCTCAAGCAGTTTGGCAAGTACAGCGGCATCGATACCAGGGATCGGAATAAAAGAGCCAATACGGAACACAATCAGCGCGCCGATAACAAACAGCAGTCTGCGTTTCAGCTCGCCAAATCCACCTTTGGCACTTTGAAAATCTAATCCCGGTTGCTTAGCCATCTGCTACTTATTCCTCAATTTTACCGCCAGCAGCTTCGATAGCAGCACGAGCACCTTTAGTAACACGCAGGCCACGAACAGTTACCGGAGTAGAAACTTCACCAGCCAGGATCACTTTCGCGAACTCGATCTGGATACCGATAATGTTTGCTGCTTTCAGCGTGTTCAGGTCTACAACGCCGCCTTCAACTTTCGCCAGGTCAGACAGACGGATTTCCGCCGTGATCGCTGCTTTGCGAGAGGTGAAGCCGAACTTCGGCAGACGACGGTACAGTGGCATCTGGCCACCCTCGAAACCGCGACGTACGCCACCGCCAGAACGAGAGTTCTGACCTTTGTGACCACGACCACCGGTTTTGCCGAGGCCAGAACCGATACCACGACCCAGGCGTTTACCCGCCTTTTTAGAGCCTTCGGCCGGAGACAGAGTATTTAAACGCATCTCTTACTCCTCAACTTTAACCATGAAGTAAACCGCGTTGACCATACCACGAACAGCAGGAGTATCCTCGCGCTCAACGGTATGACCAATACGACGCAGACCCAGGCCAAGCAGCGTTGCCTTGTGTTTCGGCAGACGACCGATTGCACTGCGGGTTTGAGTGATTTTAATAGTCTTTGCCATGGTCAATTACCCCAGAATTTCTTCAACGGATTTACCACGCTTGGCAGCGACCATTTCTGGAGAATTCATATTTTCCAGGCCATCAATAGTTGCACGAACCACGTTGATCGGGTTGGTGGAACCATATGCTTTAGCCAGAACGTTATGAACCCCAGCAACTTCCAGAACGGCGCGCATTGCACCACCGGCGATGATACCGGTACCTTCTGAAGCTGGCTGCATGAATACACGAGAACCCGTGTGAACACCTTTAACTGGGTGCTGCAGGGTACCGTTGTTCAGCGCGACGTTAATCATGTTGCGACGGGCTTTTTCCATCGCTTTCTGGATCGCTGCTGGAACTTCACGCGCTTTACCGTAACCAAAACCAACGCGACCGTTACCATCGCCTACTACAGTCAGAGCTGTGAAGGAGAAAATACGACCACCTTTAACGGTTTTAGATACGCGGTTTACCGCGATCAGCTTTTCCTGCAGTTCGCCAGCCTGTTTTTCGATGTGAGCCATCTTACACCTCTACCTTAGAACTGAAGGCCAGCTTCACGGGCAGCATCTGCCAGTGCCTGGACACGACCATGATATTGGAACCCGGAACGGTCAAAGGAAACATTGCTGATGCCTTTTTCCAGAGCGCGTTCAGCAACAGCTTTACCTACAGCTGCAGCGGCGTCTTTGTTACCGGTGTACTTCAATTGTTCTGAGATAGCTTTTTCTACAGTAGAAGCAGCTACCAGAACTTCAGAACCGTTCGGTGCAATTACCTGTGCGTAAATATGACGCGGGGTACGATGTACCACCAGGCGAGTTGCACCCAGCTCTTTGAGCTTGCGGCGTGCGCGGGTCGCACGACGGATACGAGCAGATTTCTTATCCATAGTGTTACCTTACTTCTTCTTAGCCTCTTTGGTACGCACGACTTCGTCGGCGTAACGAACACCCTTGCCTTTGTAAGGCTCAGGACGACGGTAGGCGCGCAGATCTGCTGCAACCTGACCGATCAGCTGTTTATCAGCGCCTTTCAGCACGATTTCAGTCTGAGTCGGGCATTCTGCAGTGATACCGGCCGGCAGCGGATGCTCAACAGGGTGTGAGAAGCCCAGAGACAGGCCTACTGCATTCCCTTTGATAGCTGCACGATAACCTACACCAACCAGCTGAAGCTTTTTAGTGAAGCCTTCGGTAACACCAACAACCATTGAGTTCAGCAGGGCACGCGCGGTACCAGCCTGAGCCCAACCATCCACGAAACCATCACGTGGACCGAAGGTCAGAGCGTTATCTGCATGTTTAACTTCAACAGCTTTGTTGAGGGTACGAGTCAGCTCGCCGTTTTTACCTTTGATCGTAATAACCTGACCGTCGATTTTTACATCAACGCCGGCAGGAATAACGACCGGTGCTTTAGCAACACGAGACATTCTTTCCTCCGATTAGGCTACGTAGCAGATAATTTCGCCACCAAGACCAGCCTGGCGCGCTGCACGATCAGTCATAACACCTTTAGAGGTAGAAACAACTGCGATACCAAGACCAGCCATAACTTTTGGCAGCTCATCTTTTTTCTTATAGATGCGCAGGCCTGGGCGGCTGACACGCTGAATGCTTTCTACAACAGCTTTACCCTGGAAATACTTGAGAGTAAGTTCCAGTTCCGGCTTGGTGTCGCCTTCAACTTTAAAATCTTCGATAAAACCTTCTTCCTTCAGCACGTTGGCAATTGCCACTTTCAGCTTGGCGGAAGGCATGGTGACCGCAACTTTGTTCGCGGCCTGACCGTTACGGATACGGGTCAGCATATCCGCGATCGGATCTTGCATGCTCATCTGTCTTTACTCCCGTGATTCAATTGGTAATTACCAGCTAGCCTTTTTCAAGCCTGGCACTTCACCGCGCATGGCGGCTTCACGCAGTTTGATACGGCTCAACCCAAACTTGCCCACATAACCATGTGGACGACCTGTTTGACGACAGCGGTTACGCTGACGAGACGGGCTGGAATCACGCGGCAGAGACTGCAGCTTGAGAACCGCATTCCAACGATCTTCGTCGGAAGCGTTCACATCAGAAATGATCGCTTTCAGTTCAGCGCGTTTAGCGAAGAATTTATCAGCTAAAGCTACGCGCTTTACTTCGCGTGCTTTCATTGATTGCTTAGCCATTCAGTAACCCTACCTTACTTGCGGAACGGGAAGTCAAAGGCAGCCAGCAGAGCACGGCCTTCTTCGTCAGATTTCGCAGTAGTGGTAATGGTAATATCCAAACCACGCACGCGGTCGACTTTATCGTAGTCGATTTCTGGGAAGATGATCTGCTCACGGACACCCATGCTGTAGTTACCACGACCGTCGAAAGACTTAGCGGACAAGCCACGGAAGTCACGGATACGTGGAACAGCAATAGTGATCAGGCGCTCAAAGAACTCCCACATGCGTTCGCCACGCAGAGTTACTTTACAGCCGATCGGATAGCCCTGACGGATTTTGAAGCCTGCAACAGATTTGCGTGCTTTGGTGATCAGCGGTTTTTGACCGGAGATTGCTGTCAGGTCAGCTGCTGCGTTATCCAGCAGTTTCTTGTCAGCGATCGCTTCACCAACACCCATGTTCAGGGTGATCTTCTCGACCCGAGGGACTTGCATGACAGAATTGTAGTTAAACTCGGTCATGAGTTTCTTAACTACTTCGTCTTTGTAGTAATCATGCAGTTTCGCCATCGTACTACTCCAAATTACTTGATAGTTTCGCTGTTAGACTTGAAGAAACGGACTTTTTTACCGTCTTCGAATCTAAAGCCTACACGGTCAGCCTTGCCGGTAGCCGCATTGAAGATTGCAACGTTAGAAACCTGAATAGCAGCTTCTTTTTCAACGATGCCACCTGGTTGGTTCAGGGCCGGAACCGGCTTCTGATGTTTCTTAACCAGGTTGATACCTTCAACGACAAGTTTGCCGGAAGACAGAACATTTTTTACTTTACCGCGTTTACCTTTATCTTTACCGGTTAACACGATAACTTCGTCATCACGACGGATTTTCGCTGCCATGATTCGCTCCTTAGAGTACTTCTGGTGCCAGAGAGATAATTTTCATGAACTTCTCAGTACGAAGTTCACGAGTTACCGGCCCAAAGATACGCGTGCCGATAGGCTGCTCGCTGTTATTGTTTAAAATAACGCATGCATTACCATCGAAGCGAATGACAGAACCGTCAGGGCGACGAACACCCTTCTTGGTGCGCACCACTACCGCCTTCAGCACATCACCTTTTTTGACCTTACCACGTGGAATTGCTTCTTTGATGGTGATCTTGATGATGTCGCCTACGCCTGCGTAGCGACGGTGCGAGCCACCCAGAACCTTGATACACATTACGCGACGTGCACCGGAGTTGTCGGCGACGTTCAGCATAGTCTGTTCTTGGATCATTTTAGTGCTCCGCTAATGTCAACTACTACCTGAGACTCTAAAATCAGAGCCGTTAAAAAGCCCCATATCGAGGGCGCGGCATTATAACACCGCTTCTGCAATATGGGTAGAAAAAATAAACGGCTCATCGCTGAGCCGTTTATTCGTATTGAGAAGGCGTACTGTATTACAGAACCGCTTTCTCTACAACGCGAACCAGCGTCCAGGACTTAGTCTTGGACAGTGGACGGCATTCACGGATTTCAACCTTGTCGCCGATACCACATTCGTTGTTCTCGTCATGTACGTGCAGTTTGGTCGTACGCTTGATGAATTTACCGTAGATCGGGTGTTTCACAATACGTTCGATAGCTACTACAATGGATTTCTCCATTTTGTCGCTAACAACACGACCTTGCAGAGTACGGATTTTATCGGTCATTACGCACCCGCCTTCTGAGTCAGTAAAGTCTTAACGCGTGCAACATTGCGACGCACTTGCTTCAGCAGGTGAGTCTGTTGCAGCTGGCCACTTGCAGCCTGCATACGCAGGTTGAACTGCTCACGCAGCAGGTTCAGCAGCTCAGCGTTCAGCTCTTCAACGCTTTTTTCACGCAGCTCTTTTGCTTTCATTACATCACCGTCTTAGTTACAAAGGTGGTTTTGATAGGCAGTTTCGCTGCTGCCAGGCCGAAGGCTTCACGGGCCAGCTCTTCCGGAACACCGTCCATTTCATACAGGACTTTGCCCGGTTGGATCAAGGCAACCCAGTACTCCACGTTACCTTTACCTTTACCCATACGAACTTCCAGCGGCTTCTCGGTGATCGGTTTGTCCGGGAATACACGGATCCAGATCTTACCTTGACGCTTAACTGCACGGGTCATTGCACGACGTGCTGCTTCGATCTGACGTGCAGTCAGACGACCACGGCCAACAGCTTTCAGACCGAAAGTGCCGAAGCTAACATCCGTACCCTGCGCCAGACCACGGTTGCGGCCTTTGTGCACTTTACGGAATTTTGTACGCTTTGGTTGTAACATCAGCGACGCTCCTTATTTACGGCCTTTACGCTGCTGCTTTTTAGGTTGAGCAGCCGGTTTTTCCGGTTGTTCAACAGCAGCCATACCACCCAGGATCTCACCTTTGAAGATCCATACCTTAACGCCGATTACACCGTAAGTGGTGTGCGCTTCAGAGGTGTTGTAGTCGATGTCAGCACGCAGAGTGTGCAGCGGTACGCGACCTTCACGGTACCATTCGGTACGTGCGATTTCCGCGCCGCCCAGACGGCCGCTAACTTCAACTTTGATACCTTTAGCGCCCAGACGCATTGCGTTCTGTACAGCACGCTTCATAGCACGACGGAACATAACACGACGTTCCAGCTGTGAAGTGATGCTGTCAGCAACCAATTTAGCGTCCAGTTCAGGCTTACGAACTTCAGCGATATTGATCTGTGCAGGAACGCCAGCGATATCCGCTACGACCTTGCGCAGTTTTTCTACGTCTTCGCCTTTCTTACCGATAACGATGCCAGGACGAGCAGTGTGAATAGTCACACGGATGCTCTTCGCTGGACGCTCGATAACGATACGAGATACAGACGCTTTAGCCAGTTCCTTAGTCAGGTACTGACGTACTTTAAAATCGCTGTCCAGGTTGTCAGCGAATTCTTTGGTGTTCGCAAACCAGGTAGAGTTCCATGGTTTTACAATACCCAGGCGAATACCATTAGGATGTACTTTCTGACCCATTGCTAGTCTCCAGAGTCTCAGCGATCGGACACAACCACAGTAATGTGGCTGGTGCGCTTCAGGATGCGATCTGCACGACCTTTCGCACGCGGCATAATGCGCTTCATGCTTGGGCCTTCATCTACGAAAATTTTCGCGACTTTCAGATCGTCGATGTCAGCGCCATCGTTGTGTTCAGCGTTAGCAATGGCAGATTCCAGTACTTTCTTGACCAATACCGCAGCTTTCTTGTTGGTATAGGTCAGGATGTCCAGGGCCTGCGACACTTTCTTACCGCGAATCAGGTCAGCAACAAGGCGAACCTTCTGTGCAGAAGAACGAGCATGGCGATGTTGAGCTAAAGTTTCCATCTCTTCCTCCTACCTTATTTCTTCTTCGCTTTTTTATCAGCAGCGTGGCCGCGATAAGTACGAGTCGGTGCGAATTCACCCAGTTTGTGACCAACCATTTCGTCGGTAACAAAGACTGGAACGTGCTGACGACCATTATGGACAGCGATGGTCAAACCGATCATGTTAGGAAAGATCGTTGAACGACGGGACCAAGTGCGCAGGGGCTTCTTGTCTCCGCTTTCCACCGCTTTCTCTACCTTCTTCAGCAAGTGCAGGTCAATAAAAGGACCTTTCTTGAGAGAACGTGGCATGGCTTATCCTCTAAAATTATTTGCTACGGCGACGTACGATAAATTTATCAGTACGCTTGTTGCTGCGGGTCTTCTTACCTTTGGTCTGAACGCCCCACGGAGATACCGGGTGCTTACCAAAGTTACGACCTTCACCACCACCATGTGGGTGGTCGACTGGGTTCATCGCAGTACCGCGAACGGTAGGACGAACACCACGCCAGCGTGCAGCACCTGCTTTACCCAGAACGCGCAGCATATGCTCAGCATTGCCAACTTCGCCCAGAGTAGCGCGGCAGTCTGCTTCGACTTTACGCATTTCACCAGAACGCAGACGCAGGGTGACATAAGCACCATCACGCGCAACGATCTGAACGTAAGTACCCGCGGAACGCGCCAGCTGACCGCCTTTACCTGGTTTCATTTCTACGTTATGAACGGTAGAACCAACCGGGATATTGCGCATCGGCAGGGTGTTGCCTGCTTTGATTGCAGCATCAACGCCAGACTGAATCTGGTCGCCAGCTTTCAGGCCTTTAGGGGCCAGGATGTAACGGCGTTCGCCGTCTTTGTACAGAACCAGCGCGATGTTCGCGGAACGGTTCGGATCGTACTCAAGACGTTCAACAACTGCTGGGATACCGTCTTTGTTGCGTTTGAAGTCAACAATACGATAAGCCTGCTTGTGGCCACCACCGATGTGACGAGTGGTGATACGGCCATTGTTGTTACGACCACCGGATTTGCTGTTTTTTTCCAGCAACGGAGCAAAAGGTTTGCCCTTGTGCAGCTCAGGGTTAACCACTTTAACTACGTGGCGACGACCCGGAGATGTCGGTTTACATTTAACAACTGCCATTGTATTACTCCTCCGACTTACTCAGCGCCGCCAACGAAGTCCAGATTCTGGCCTTCTTTCAGGGTGACGTAAGCTTTTTTCCAGTCGCTACGACGACCGATACGCTGTCCGTGACGTTTAACTTTCCCTTTAACTACCAGGGTGTTAACGACTTCGACTTCGACTTCAAACAGTTTCTGCACAGCAGCTTTGATCTCTGCTTTGGTCGCGTCTTTAGCAACTTTGAGAACGATGGTGTTTGTTTTTTCCATCGCAGTAGACGCTTTTTCAGAAACGTGCGGTGCGCGAAGCACCTTCAGCAGACGTTCTTCACGAATCATGCCAGCATCTCCTCAACTTGCTTAACAGCATCAGCAGTCATTACGACTTTGTCGAAGGCGATCAGGCTAACCGGGTCGATACCAGTCGCATCGCGTACGTCAACCTTGTGCAGGTTACGTGCGGCCAGGAACAGGTTCTCGTCCAGCTCACCGGTGATGATCAGCACATCTTCCAGAGCCATGTCTTTCAGTTTCTGTGCCAGCAGCTTAGTTTTAGGCGCTTCAACAGAGAACTTCTCGACAACGATCAGACGATCCTGACGTACCAGTTCGGACAGGATGCTTTTCAGCGCGCCGCGGTACATCTTTTTGTTAACTTTTTGACTGTGGTCCTGTGGACGCGCAGCGAAGGTCACGCCACCTGAACGCCAGATCGGGCTCTTGATAGAACCTGAACGCGCACGGCCGGTACCTTTCTGGCGCCATGGCTTTTTGCCAGAACCAGTTACTTCAGCACGAGTCTTCTGAGCACGAGTACCCTGACGAGCACCAGCTGCATAAGCAACAACAACCTGGTGAACCAGCGCTTCGTTGAAATCACGACCGAAGGTAGTTTCGGAAACAGTCAGCGCGCTCTGCGCGTCTTTCAATACTAATTCCATTGCTATCCCCTTACGCCTTCACAGCTGGTTTAACGATCAGGTCGCTACCGGTTGCACCCGGGACCGCACCTTTAACCAGCAGCAGGTTGCGCTCAGCGTCAACACGTACTACGTCCAGGCTCTGAACGGTTACACGTTCGTTACCCAGCTGACCTGCCATTTTCTTGCCTTTGAACACTTTGCCCGGAGTCTGGTTCTGACCGATAGAACCCGGAACGCGGTGAGACAAGGAGTTACCGTGGGTAGCGTCCTGGGTACGGAAGTTCCAGCGCTTAACGGTACCAGCAAAACCTTTACCTTTAGAGGTACCGGTTACGTCAACTTTTTTAACGTCAGCAAACAGCTCAACGCTAATGTCCTGACCTACGGTGAACTCTTCGCCTTCAGCAAGACGGAATTCCCACAGACCACGGCCAGCTTCTACGCCAGCTTTAGCGAAGTGACCCGCTTCTGGTTTGGTTACACGGTTAGCTTTTTTAGCACCAGTGGTAACCTGAATAGCGCGGTAGCCATCGTTAGCCAGATCTTTAACCTGAGTAACGCGGTTTGCTTCAACTTCGATTACGGTTACTGGGATAGAAACGCCATCTTCAGTGAAGATGCGGGTCATACCCACTTTTTTACCGACTAAACCAATCATTGTTTCAACCTCTCAATCGCTCGATGACCTGATTAACCCAGGCTGATCTGCACGTCTACACCGGCAGCCAGATCCAGACGCATCAGAGCATCAACGGTTTTCTCAGTTGGCTCAACGATGTCAACCAGACGCTTGTGAGTGCGGATTTCGTACTGATCGCGCGCGTCTTTGTTAACGTGCGGAGAGATCAGAACGGTGAAGCGCTCTTTGCGGGTCGGCAGCGGGATCGGACCACGGACTTGCGCACCAGTGCGCTTAGCAGTCTCGACGATTTCCGCGGTTGATTGATCGATCAGACGATGATCAAACGCTTTAAGGCGGATACGGATTCTTTGGTTCTGCATGAGACCAGAGCTCCAATTATTTTATAAACGAAAATGATTACTCCTCAAACCCATTACGATTGATGGGAGAGTGTAACCGTTCTTACGTAGCTCCCCAATTGGGAGCATTGTTGAGTAACAAAATGAGCTACTCTGGTTCTGATTGAACCCGCCGTCAATTACGACAAGCCCGCGCATTATACGTAAATCTGGGCAAGACGCAAGTGCCGTTTAGAAATTAAGCGCCAATGTCGCAGGGTGCGTAAGAGCGCGCAACGTTTCATGCAATGTATTCTGTGTCGATGCTTTGTTTCGAGCCGCTACGCATCCCCGTTTTTTGTGCATTGCCGGACCGGCCGATTATAACGACTATGCGCTCAAACCCGTTTGAGGCCTTTTACATGCTAACCACCCTCCCCTTTCTGCTGATCTATCTTTCACTGACAGCCTTACTTGTAAATGCCGATATTCGCTACGGTCTACTTCCCGATAAATTTCTCTGTCCGCTGCTATGGGCAGGACTGCTCTTTCAGCTCTGTATCCAACCTGATTTTCTGCCGAGTGCAGTCGCGGGTGCGATGGCCGGATATATTGCCTTTGCCGTTATTTACTGGGGCTATTGGTTTATCTGCCGGCGTGAAGGAATGGGATATGGCGATGTGAAGTACCTGGCGGCACTGGGTGCATGGCATGGCTGGTGCGTACTGCCTGCGCTGGCGTTGCTCGCGGCGCTGATGGCGCTTCTTTGTATTCTTGTTTTTTCGGTAATCCGCCCTGATAAGAAGGCAATAAAAAACCCGCTACCTTTTGGGCCATTTCTGGCAGCAGCGGGTTTATGCGTAGGCTGGAAGACGTTGGTTACTCTTCAACTTTAATCTGTGACTGAAGATAGTTTTGCAGCCCGATTTTAGCAATGAGATCCAGCTCTGTTTCCAGCCAGTCAATATGCCCTTCTTCATCGGCCAGGATCTGAATCATCATATCGCGGCTGACGTAGTCATGTACGCTGTCAGCATAGGCAATGGCTTCACGGAGATCTTTGGCACCTTCAAGTTCTAGCCTGAGGTCGGAACGCAGCATCTCTTCGACATCTTCTCCGATGCCCAGCTTGCCGAGATCCTGCAGGTTTGGAATGCCTTCAAGGAATAAAATACGCTCGATATATTTATCAGCGTGTTTCATCTCATCGATAGATTCATGGTACTCAACGTCGTTTAAACGTTTGAGTCCCCAGTTTTTGAACATTCTCGCGTGAAGAAAATACTGGTTGATTGCGACAAGCTCATTTCCCAATAATTTATTGAGATAACTTATGATTTTAACATCACCTTTCATTATATAGTCCCTCCGCTTCCACTCATTGAAGCGTAGATCGGGCTACAGGGATGTCAAAGAAAAGATGGGCGCTTACGCGATCTCTTTGTATTCCGGGATCTGCATCAGCTCGTCCTGCATGATCTCTCGCGCAGCACGTACGCATTTACCGCATTGATTTCCCACCGGAACAAATTTGCGAAGCTGCTGGAATGACTGGGGCTGAAACTGGCGAACGGCCTGACGTATTTTTTTGTCGCTTACACCATTACATAAACAAACGTACATAGAAACTCCCGTTCAAATTATGCGCAAAGTGTAAGTGAGAATGGTTATGATTACAATAGCACAAACGCCAGAATGCGGGGCGGGAGCAGGCAAAAAATGCGAAATTTTGTGACGACGCCTGAGCGGTAGAAAACAAAAAAGGACGCCGAAGCGTCCTTTTTTAATTCAGGGATAATTAATTAGCCCAGAACTTTAGCAACAACGCCCGCGCCAACGGTACGGCCGCCTTCACGGATTGCGAAACGCAGACCGTCGTCCATCGCGATTGGGTGGATCAGAGTCACAACCATCTTGATGTTGTCGCCTGGCATTACCATCTCAACGCCTTCTGGCAGTTCGATGGTACCGGTCACGTCAGTAGTACGGAAGTAGAACTGTGGACGGTAGCCTTTGAAGAACGGAGTATGACGGCCGCCTTCGTCTTTGGACAGGATGTACACTTCAGATTCGAACTTGGTGTGTGGCTTGATTGAGCCTGGCTTAGCCAGAACCTGACCACGTTCGATTTCTTCACGTTTGATACCACGCAGCAGAACACCAACGTTCTCACCAGCACGGCCTTCGTCCAGCAGTTTGCGGAACATTTCAACGCCAGTACAGGTAGACTTCGCAGTCTCTTTGATACCAACGATTTCAACTTCTTCACCAACTTTGATGATACCGCGCTCTACACGACCGGTAACAACGGTACCACGACCGGAGATGGAGAATACGTCTTCGATTGGCAGCAGGAATGGCTTGTCAATCGCACGCTCTGGTTCTGGGATGTAAGAATCCAGGAAGCCAGCCAGTTCGATGATTTTCGCTTCCCACTCTGCGTCGCCTTCCAGCGCTTTCAGAGCAGAACCACGAACGATTGGGGTATCGTCGCCCGGGAAATCGTACTGAGACAGCAGTTCACGAACTTCCATCTCTACCAGTTCCAGCAGCTCTTCGTCATCAACCATGTCGCATTTGTTCAGGAACACGATGATGAAAGGAACGCCTACCTGACGACCCAGCAGGATGTGCTCACGAGTCTGAGGCATTGGGCCGTCAGTCGCAGCAACAACCAGGATCGCGCCGTCCATCTGCGCAGCACCGGTGATCATGTTTTTAACATAGTCGGCGTGGCCTGGGCAGTCTACGTGTGCGTAGTGGCGAGTCGGGGTGTCGTATTCAACGTGGGAAGTGTTGATGGTGATACCACGAGCTTTTTCTTCTGGTGCGTTATCGATCTGGTCGAATGCACGAGCAGAACCACCGTAGGTTTTAGCCAGAACGGTAGTGATTGCAGCAGTCAGGGTAGTTTTACCATGGTCAACGTGGCCGATAGTACCAACGTTGACGTGCGGTTTTGTACGTTCAAATTTTTCTTTAGACACGGCTATATTCCTTACTATAGTGCTCTCCCCTCTGGAGAGAGCACGGGACTTAGGTTTTAATCCTGTGGATTACTTACCACGGGCTTCAATAACGGCCTGAGCAACGTTGTTAGGCGCATCATCATACTTCAGGAATTCCATGGTGTATGATGCACGACCTTTGGTCAGAGAACGCAGCTGAGTTGCATATCCGAACATTTCAGACAGCGGAACTTCAGCGTGGATCTTAACGCCAGTTACTTCGGATTCCTGACCACGCAGCATACCGCGACGACGGCTCAAGTCACCGATAACGTCACCGGTGTTCTCTTCAGGAGTTTCTACTTCAACCTTCATGATTGGCTCAAGCAGAACTGGTTTTGCTTTCTTAAAGCCTTCTTTAAAGGCAATAGACGCAGCCAGTTTAAACGCCAGTTCAGAGGAGTCAACGTCGTGGTAAGAACCGAAGTGCAGACGAACACCCATGTCAACAACCGGATAGCCAGCCAGAGGGCCCGCTTTCAGCTGTTCCTGGATGCCTTTATCAACGGCTGGGATGTATTCGCCAGGAATTACACCACCTTTGATGTCGTTGATGAACTCGTAACCTTTCGGGTTAGAGCCCGGCTCCAGTGGGTACATGTCGATCACAACGTGACCGTACTGACCGCGACCACCAGACTGCTTAGCGTGTTTACCTTCAATGTCGGTAACTTTCGCGCGAATCGCTTCGCGGTAAGCAACCTGAGGTTTACCCACGTTCGCTTCAACGTTGAATTCACGCTTCATACGGTCAACGATGATGTCCAGGTGCAGTTCACCCATACCAGCGATGATGGTCTGGTTAGATTCTTCATCAGTCCATACGCGGAATGATGGGTCTTCTTTCGCCAGACGGCCCAGAGCCAGACCCATTTTTTCCTGGTCAGCTTTGGTTTTTGGTTCAACTGCGATGGAGATTACCGGCTCTGGGAATTCCATACGCTCCAGAATGATCGGGTGATCCGGGTCACACAGGGTGTCACCAGTGGTCACGTCTTTCAGACCGATAGCTGCAGCGATGTCGCCCGCACGAACTTCTTTGATCTCTTCACGTTTGTTAGCGTGCATCTGTACGATACGGCCAAAACGCTCACGCGCCGCTTTCACGGAGTTCAGGATGGTGTCACCGGAGTTAACCACACCAGAGTAAACGCGGAAGAAGGTCAGGTTACCCACGAATGGGTCGGTAGCAATTTTGAACGCCAGTGCAGAGAATGGCTCTTCGTCGCTTGCGTGACGCTCAGCCGGGGTATCTTTACCGTCGTCCAGGATGCCGTTGATCGCAGGAACGTCAACTGGGGATGGCAGGTAGTCAACTACCGCATCCAGCATCGCCTGAACACCTTTGTTCTTGAACGCAGAACCACAGGTTACCAGGATGATTTCGTTGTTCAGAACGCGCTGACGCAGAGCTTTTTTGATCTCTTCTTCAGTCAGTTCTTCACCACCCAAGTATTTCTCCATCAGCTCTTCAGAAGCTTCAGCAGCGGATTCGATCAGGTTCTGGTGCCATTCGTCAGCCAGGTCCTGCATTGCAGCTGGGATATCTTCGTATTCGAAGGTAACGCCCTGGTCTGCATCGTTCCAGTTGATGGCTTTCATTTTCACCAGGTCGATAACGCCGGTGAAGCCTTCTTCAGCACCAATTGCCAGCTGCAGCGGAACAGGGTTCGCGCCCAGACGGGTTTTGATCTGACCAACAACTTTCAGGAAGTTAGCACCCATACGGTCCATTTTGTTAACGAACGCGATGCGTGGAACTTTATATTTGTTCGCCTGACGCCATACGGTTTCAGACTGTGGCTGAACACCACCAACTGCGCAATAAACCATTACCGCGCCGTCAAGAACACGCATGGAACGTTCTACTTCGATGGTGAAGTCAACGTGCCCTGGGGTGTCGATGATGTTTACGCGATGCGGTTCGTACTGCTTAGCCATACCTGACCAGAATGCAGTAGTCGCTGCGGAGGTGATAGTGATACCACGCTCCTGCTCCTGTTCCATCCAGTCCATGGTGGCTGCGCCGTCATGAACTTCACCGATTTTGTGGTTTACACCGGTGTAGAACAGAATACGTTCGGTAGTAGTGGTTTTACCGGCGTCGATGTGCGCACTGATACCGATGTTACGGTAGCGTGCGATGGGTGTTGTACGAGCCATTTGATTCCTCGTTTATATCTTTAGGCGTTCAGTTAAGTTACCCAGAGCGGGCGGCTTCTCTGAAGCGCCCGCCTGGTGACTAAGACTCCGAAGGGATTACCAACGGTAGTGTGCGAACGCCTTGTTGGCTTCTGCCATACGGTGAACGTCTTCACGTTTCTTAACTGCAGTACCTTTGTTGTCTGCAGCATCAGAAAGTTCGTTCGCCAGACGCAGAGCCATGGATTTATCACCGCGTTTACGAGCAGCTTCAACGATCCAACGCATTGCCAGGGCATTACGACGAACCGGACGAACTTCAACTGGAACCTGATAAGTAGAACCACCAACGCGGCGGGACTTAACTTCTACAGTTGGGCGAACGTTGTCGAGAGCGACTTCGAAAGCTTCCAGTTCATTTTTACCAGAACGCTGAGCCAGGGTCTCCAGCGCGCTGTATACGATTGCTTCTGCAGTAGATTTTTTACCATCTACCATCAGGATATTTACAAATTTTGCCAGCAGTTCTGATCCGAATTTCGGATCTGGAAGAATTTTACGCTGACCAATGACGCGACGACGTGGCATGGGAATACTCCGTTGTTAATTCAGGATTGTCCAAAACTCAAAGAGTTTAGTATGACATTAAGATAAATCAGTTTGGCCTTACTTAACGGAGAACCATTAAGCCTTAGGACGCTTCACGCCGTACTTGGAGCGAGCCTGCTTACGGTCTTTAACACCTGAGCAGTCCAGCGCACCACGAACGGTGTGGTAACGAACACCCGGAAGGTCTTTAACACGACCGCCACGGATCAGGATCACGGAGTGCTCCTGCAGGTTGTGACCTTCACCACCGATGTAGGAAGTCACTTCGAAACCGTTAGTCAAACGCACACGGCATACTTTACGCAGTGCGGAGTTTGGTTTTTTAGGAGTGGTGGTATATACACGAGTACATACACCACGTTTCTGCGGGCAGGCTTCCAGCGCAGGCACGTTGCTTTTCGCAACTTTGCGTGCACGTGGTTTGCGTACCAGCTGGTTAACTGTTGCCATTAAATAGCTCCTGGTTTTAGCTTTTGCTTCGTAAACACGTAATAAAACGACCTCATACAATATGAGGACGCGAAATTTTAGGGCTACGTCGAAAAGGTGTCAAGAAATATACAGCGATCTCAAATCACCAGTTCATTTGACTGGCGTGCGTCACAGTAAGATTGACGAAATCAGTATAGCCAACCACGTCAATTTTGGCTGAAATTTGACCAGAAAGACCCCGCGCATCCAGATCGTCTTTCAGCGCAGAAACTGTTATGGGGGCATTCGTGAGCATTTCAACGAAACGGCTGCCTTCAAGTGCAGCAAGCACGCCGTCCTGAATCAGCAGCAGGTCATCACCGTCGCGCAGCATACTCAGTAACGCGTCGATATCACATTGCCATGGTGAATGGCTCAGAGTATGGAGCATGGCAGCCTCAGAAAGTCAGAACGGTGTCGTAGTGGGAAAGGTGTTCGCGCAATGCCGCAGAAGAGACGACGGTCACATCCAGCACGAAAGGCGTCTTCTCATCCAAACCGCGAGCGGCCAGCGAGTCGGCGCAGACATAAAGGGTTTCAATGTCATACAGCGGCAGCACTTTAAACGTAGCGATGTAATCCCGCGCCAGAATGGCCTGTGGCTGCTGACCCGCCAGAAGCTGGAACACACCGTCCCCTAAAAAGAAGACGCCGATATCTTCGGTCAGCGCGGACGTCGCAAGTAACGCATCCAGTCCTTCGCGACCAGAAGCGCTCCCGTGCGGCGCAGACGCAAAAACAAATGCCACGCGCTTCATCAGAATTGCACCACTCTGTCGCAGGTGAGCGCCGCCTGTGCCAGCGCGCCCAGACCGCTTAACGAAAAACCGGGCTGGAGGTTAGAACCCGACAAACCTAGACGGGCGGCTTCGGTTGCATCGGTCACGCCGCGGCGCAGTGCCGCCGCCACGCAGATGTGCAGTTCTACGCCCTGCTTTTCGTTTAATGCCTGCCAGCCGCGCACCACATCAAACTCATCGCTCGCCGGCGACGTAAACTGGTTCGCGTTATACACCCCTTCCCGATAGAAGAAGACGCTCGCCAGCTCATGTCCGGCTGCCAGCAGCGCCTGCGCAAACTGCAGCGCGCTGCTGGCCTGCTGAGTCCCGTACGCCGGGCCTGTCACCATTAACGCATAACGCATTACTTGTCTTGTCCCAGGAAATCACCGCTTTTGAACTGGCGAATATAGAGGTAGACCGTGTGCTTGGAGATGTTGAGACGATCGGCCACCTGGTTGATGGCGTCTTTAATATCAAAAATCCCTTTTTCATAGAGATTGAGCACGATCTGGCGATTCTTGGCGTTGTTCGAGACGTTGCGGTCGGCATTCACCTCTTCAATGGTGAACTCAAGTGTCTGCGTGACGAGATCTTCGACGGAAGAGGCAAAGTTAACAGAAGAGCCAACATCCGGCGTTTCTGGTGGAATAAAGGTGCTCATGATCTGCGAGAAAGGCACATCAAGGTTCATGTTGATGCACAGCAGCCCAATAACACGATGCTCGCGGTTTCGAATCGCGATGGTTTCTGATTTCATCAGCACGCCGCTTTTGGCGCGGGTGAAATAGCATTTGGAGACGCTGCTGTCCGCGCCGGTCATGTCATGCAACATACGCAATGCAAGGTCGGTAATTGGCGAGCCAATTTTACGGCCAGTATGCTCACCATTCGCAATGCGGATGGCGGAACACTTCAGATCTTGCAGGGAGTGCAATACGATTTCGCAGTGGGAGCCAATGAGCATCGCTAACCCGTCCACTACCGCTTCATAGGATTTCAGAATATCGAAGTCGGTCTGGTCAAAAGGACGTTGATCCAGCAAATCAAGTTCACTGGTTTCGTTGGTTAAAAGCGACCTGGACATGAAAAAAACACTCCTTTTCAGGAGCCTGTCGTTAGGTTTTCAGGGCAGGCTCATTATCTACACGGACAACTAAATTAATACAGCGTGCCTAACGCTTTCCAGTGTTAATTATATCTGCCCCACAATAAAAAACCGCCGCCTTAAAGGCGGCGGTTTTTTTTCAGCATTACTTCTTAGCAGCAGCGGCTTTATCGTCAGCCGGTGCGTCTGCCTTGGCATCCGCTTTCGGTGCCGGTTTGATGTCCAGCAGCTCTACGTCAAAGACCAGCGTAGAGTTGGCAGGGATCCCCGGAACGCCGGTTTTGCCATAGGCCAGATCCGGTGGGATGACCATCTTGATCTTGCCGCCTTTCTTGATGTTTTTCAGGCCTTCAGTCCAGCCAGGGATCACACCATCCAGACGGAAGGAGAGCGGCTCACCACGGGTGTAAGAGTTATCGAACTCTTTACCGTCGATCAGCGTACCTTTGTAGTTCACGACAACCGTGTCGCTGTCTTTAGGCGCATCGCCGGTGCCTTCTTTCTCAACTTTGTACACCAGGCCAGTCGAAGAGGTTTTCACACCCTTCTCTTTAGCGAAGGCATCGCGGTAGGCTTTGCCTTTCGCTTCGTTGTCTTTTGCGTCCGCGTCCATCTTAGTCTGCGCGGCGCCCTTCACACGCGCTTCGAACGCCTGCAGAGTCTGTTCAATTTCCTGGTCAGACAGCTTGCTCTTATCGGCAAATGCGTCCTGAACGCCTGCGATCAGCTGAGCTTTATCCAGTTTGATGCCCAGTTTCTCTTGTTCTTTCAGAGAGTTTTCCATGTAACGACCCAGAGATGCGCCCAGTGCGTAGGCGGATTTCTGGTCGTCATTTTTGAACGCTGCTTTGCTGTCTGCAGTGGCAGCAGGCTTCGCAGCAGTATCAGCAGCGAATGACAGCGGCGCGTTCAGCGCAACAGCCATCGTCGTCGCCAGCAGCGTTACTTTAAACAGTGATTTCATCCATATCTCCAGGGCCTGGGGACTCTCACCCCAGCGTTAAACGTAAATGAGTGACGTACTATAAAACGTTGCAGAAGAAATCTACAGACAGACACGTCCAATTCTCGCCACTTTTCAGACTATTTTTGTTTAAATAAGTTTCTTGCCAGAGGGATGCGAACTGTACTTAAGGATAAACTCAGTTAAACTGCGCCGCCGCTGGGCCATTATGGCGAATCTGAAATAAACGAGGTGAATGATGAAGGATACAACGATAGAAGCGAGAATGGCTGAGCTGGAAAGCCGCCTGGCTTTTCAGGACATCACCATCGAAGAGCTAAACCAGACCGTGACCGCACATGAGCTCGAAATGGCGAAACTGCGGGATCATATGCGCCTGCTGACGGAAAAGCTGAAGGCTACGCAGCCGTCGAACATCGCCTCTCAGTCAGAAGAGACGCCACCGCCTCATTATTGAGGCGTAAAAAAAGCGGGATAATCCCGCTTTTTTATTTTCCGCATGACGGAATTAGTGGCAGCCGCAGCCGCCGTTACCGCAACCACCTTTACCGTGGCCGTGGTCATGACCATGGTCGTGGCCGTGACCACCGCAGCAGCCGTCGTGGCCGTGATCGTGGTCATGGTCGTGACCGTGCGCACCGTGAACGTGGCCATGAGCCAGCTCTTCTTCGGTCGCCTCGCGGATCGCAACAACTTCTACGTTGAACTTCAGGTTCTGGCCAGCCAGCATGTGGTTGCCGTCAACCACGACGTGGTCATCTTCCACTTCGGTGATTTCAACTGGAACCGGGCCCTGGTCGGTTTCCGCCAGGAAGCGCATGCCAACCTGCAGTTCGTCAACGCCCATGAACACGTCTTTAGGAACGCGCTGAACCAGGTTGTCGTCATACTGACCGTAAGCGTCGTTCGCGCCTACAGCAACGTCAAATTTGTCGCCAACTTCATGACCTTCCAGCGCGTTTTCCAGGCCGGAAATCAGGGAACCGTGACCATGCAGGTAGTCAAGCGGCGCACTCACCGGAGACTCATCAACCAACACACCGTCTTCTGTACGTACCTGATAGGCCAGGCTGACCACCAGGTCTTTTGCTACTTTCATGATATCTCCTGAGCGTGGGAAAATTGCTGGCGCAGATTGTAGCGGAAATCTGCACCTGTGTACCCTTTAGCTTAAAAAAACTCAGGGCATATCGCTAGTCCGGATGAAAAATCCCGATAACTTGCTCTTCTTTGCGAACGTGCTCGCGCGCCTCTTTGTCGGCCTCACGCATCTGGTGACCGCACTTAACACACTCAACAACATCAATATTATTTTCCCGCCACATCGCCAGGGTGTCTTGCGCCTGGCAGGTCGGGCATTTTGCACCCGCGATAAAGCGTTTACGTACAGCCATCTTTCGTTACCCTTTATTCAAATTCATCCCAGCCATCGAGCTGGCGTCGTTCCTGCTGCATCTCGCGCTGGAAGATCTCCTCCAGCTCGCGACGGGCTTCCCGCACGCGGGAGATCTGCGCCGTATCGGTATGTACCGGCATCAGCTCGCGCAGCATCCGCATATCCAGCCGGCGGAAATGCATCTGGGCGCGCTGCGCCTGATGCGGATGCATGCCAAGCGAGATCAGCGCCTTGCGCCCCAACTCCAGCGCACTGGAGAACGTCTCACGGGAGAAGTGTTTCACACCCGCCTGCAATAATTCGTGAGCTTCAACACGTCCCCGCGCACGCGCCAGAATATGCAGATGCGGGAAATGCTGCTGGCAAAGATCCACCAGCTTCATCGTGTCTTCCGGGTCGTTACAGGTAATGACGATGGATTCTGCCGCTTCTGCCCCCGCCGAGCGCAGTAGCTCGAGCTGGGTCGCGTCGCCGTAGTAAACCTTGTAGCCATATTTGCGCATCAGGTTGACCGCGCTGATATCACGCTCCAGCACCGTAATGCGCATTTTGTTCGCCATTAGCAAACGGCCGATTACCTGTCCAAAGCGGCCAAAGCCCACCACGATCACCTGGGGCTTATCGTCTTCCACCCACGGCGCTTCGTCTTCGTCGTCTGCCGGGTTCAGGCGGCGCGACAGCAGTCTATCCACCATCTTCATCAGCAGCGGCGTGGTCATCATGGACAGCGTGACAGTTACCAGCAAAAGCGCCATCTGATCGTCTTTAAACAGCTTCTGGGACGAGGCGGTAGAGAACAGCACAAACGCGAACTCGCCTCCCTGACTCAACACGCTCGCAAACTGCATGCGCTCCGAACTGCGCAGGCCGTAAATGCGCGCCATGACATACAGCACCAGCGTTTTCACCGCCACCAGGATAGCGACGCTCACCACAACCCACAGCAGATGGGTATAGAGCACGCCAAGGTTGAGCGCCATCCCGACCGAAATAAAGAACAGACCTAGCAGCAGTCCTTTGAAGGGATCGATGGCAATTTCCAGCTCGTGCCGATACTCGCTCTCCGCCAGCAGCACCCCGGCGATAAAGGTCCCGAGCGCCATCGACAGCCCCAGCGCGTCCATGAATAACGCCGATCCCAGCACCAGCAGCAGCGTCGCGGCGGTAAATACCTCGCGAACGCCCGACGCGGCAATAAAGCGGAACACGGGACGTAACAGGAAACGCCCGCCGATGAGCATGCCCGCGAAGGCCCGCACCTTCATGGCGATTTTAGCCCAGTCGAAATGATCGTCCCCGGAGCCCGCCAGCAGCGGCACCAGCGCCAGCGCCGGGATCACCGCCAAATCCTGGAACAGCAGCACCGAAAAGCCCAGTTGACCGGCTTCGTTACGGTTCATCCCCTTGTCGCGCATCAGCTGCAGGGCCATCGCCGTCGACGACATCGCAAGGCCTATTCCGCCGATCACCGCCGCCTGCCAGGAGAAATTCGTCAGCATTAACAGGCCACCCAGAATCGCGGCGCTGAGCAACACCTGCGCGGCACCCACGCCAAAGATGGAGCGTCGGAGCTGCCATAATTTAGAAGGGTTGAGCTCAAGGCCAATGATGAACATCAGGAACACAACGCCCAGCTCGGAGAAATGGAGAATTTCATCCACATCGCTGATGAAACCCAGTCCCCATGGGCCAATGGCGATCCCCGCCAGCAAATACCCCAGTACCGCACCGATACCAATACGCGCTGCAAGCGGCACCGCGACGACGGCCGCAAATAAAAACAGCACCCCGGCGAGGAGCAAATTCGATCCTTCCATTAACGCCCTCCTGCCGGAATCGGTGACGCCAGCCATTCGCCGTAGGCTCTGGCGTGGCTGGCCAGCTCTTTCGGATCCTGACGACGGGCCCAGTAGACAATAATCGGGCTCATCCAGTGCATACGGCACATGGCCGCCGTCAGCTCAAAAGGCCGCAGAATGTCGCTCATCGGATAGCGGTTCAGCCCGTCGTGGCGGTAGGCGCTTTCGGGTTCACCGGTCGTAATCACACTACGCCAGTACTTTCCCGCCAGCTGGTTGCCCCCCACCCCGCTGGAGAAGCCCCGGCTCAGCACGCGGTCCAGCCACTCTTTGAGCAGCGCCGGACAGCTGTAGGTATAAAGCGGATGCTGGAACACAATCACGTCATGCTGACGCAGCAGTTCCTGCTCGTAAGGAATATCAATAAAGAAATCAGGATAGTGCGCGTAGAGATCGTGCACCGTCACGTTGCTGAGCTGAGTAGCCGGCTTAAGCAGCACCCGGTTTGCCACCGAGTCCTGAGATTCCGGATGGGCATACAGCAGCAGCACTTTTGCTGTCTGAGACATCATTCCCCTCCCGGTCTTGTTTCTGTTTTTGTGTATCGTCGCTGTTTTGGGCTACCATGGCGGCCCGGGGCGGAAAACGGCCCACACCTTACATTATCATAATGACAAATTAACATAGTCGGAACATACGGCGCTTCTATGATTGTTTTCTCCTCGTTACAAATTCGTCGCGGCGTGCGCGTCCTGCTGGATAACGCCACTGCTACCATCAACCCGGGCCAGAAAGTGGGTCTGGTCGGCAAAAACGGCTGTGGTAAATCCACGCTGCTGGCGTTGCTGAAAAACGAGATTAGCGCGGATGGCGGTAACTTCACCTTCCCGGGGAACTGGCAGCTCGCCTGGGTGAATCAGGAGACGCCAGCCCTGAGCGAACCGGCACTCGACTATGTTATCGACGGCGACCGGGAATACCGCAAGCTCGAGGCGGAACTTAACGCCGCTAACGAGCGCAACGACGGCCACGCCATCGCCACCGTTCACGGCAAGCTGGACGCCATTGACGCGTGGACCATTCGCTCCCGCGCCTCCAGCCTGCTTCACGGCCTGGGCTTCAGCAATGAACAGCTGGAACGCCCGGTCAGCGACTTCTCGGGCGGCTGGCGCATGCGCCTCAACCTGGCGCAGGCGCTGATCTGCCGCTCTGACCTGCTGCTGCTCGATGAACCGACTAACCACCTCGATCTCGATGCGGTTATTTGGCTGGAGAAGTGGCTCAAGAGCTATCAGGGCACTCTGATTCTGATCTCCCACGACCGAGACTTCCTCGACCCGGTGGTGGATAAAATCATTCATATCGAACAGCAAACGATGTTCGAGTACACCGGCAACTACAGCTCCTTCGAGCGCCAGCGCGCGACGCGTCTTGCCCAGCAGCAGTCCATGTACGAAAGCCAGCAGCAGCGCGTGGCGCACCTGCAAAGCTTTGTGGATCGCTTCAAGGCCAAGGCGTCAAAGGCGAAGCAGGCCCAGAGCCGCATCAAGATGCTGGAGCGCATGGAGATGATCGCCCCGGCGCACGTCGACAACCCGTTCCACTTCAGCTTCCGGGCCCCGGAAAGCCTGCCAAATCCCCTGCTGAAAATGGAAAAGGTCAGCGCGGGTTATGCCGACCGCATTATTCTCGACTCCATCAAGCTCAACCTGGTGCCGGGTTCACGTATTGGTCTGCTCGGGCGCAACGGTGCCGGTAAATCCACGCTGATCAAACTGCTGGCGGGCGAGCTTAATCCGGTCAACGGTGAAATCGGCCTGGCGAAGGGCATCAAGCTGGGTTACTTCGCCCAGCATCAGCTGGAATTTTTACGCGCGGATGAATCCCCGATTCAGCACCTCGCGCGTCTGGCGCCGCAGGAGATGGAGCAGAAGCTGCGCGACTATCTCGGCGGCTTCGGCTTCCAGGGCGATAAGGTCACCGAAAACACCGAGCGCTTCTCCGGCGGCGAAAAAGCCCGTCTGGTGCTGGCGCTGATCGTCTGGCAGCGCCCGAACCTGCTGCTGCTCGATGAACCGACCAACCACCTGGATCTCGACATGCGTCAGGCGCTGACCGAAGCGCTGATTGAATTCGAAGGGGCGCTGGTTGTCGTTTCGCACGATCGTCACCTGATCCGCTCCACCACGGACGATCTCTACTTAGTGCACGATGGCAAAGTCGAACCGTTCGACGGCGATCTGGAAGACTACCAGCAGTGGCTGACGGACGTGCAGAAGCAGGAGAACCAGCCGGAAGAATCAGCGAAAGAGAACGCCAACAGCGCGCAGGCACGTAAAGACCAGAAGCGCCGTGAAGCGGAGCTGCGCACCCAGACGCAGCCGCTGCGTAAAGAGATTGCCCGTCTCGAAAAAGAGATGGAAAAGCTCAACGCCACGCTTGCTACCGTTGAAGAGAAGCTCGGCGACAGCGGTCTGTATGACCAGAGCCGTAAAGCCGAACTGACGGACTGCCTGCAAACCCAGGCGAAGACCAAATCCAGCCTTGAAGAGTGTGAGATGGCGTGGCTGGACGCGCAGGAACAGCTGGAAGCGATGCTGCAGGCTGACTGATACCGGGAGGGCTATGAGTTTCGATAACACGAGCGAGATTACATTCCGCAAGCTCAGCATCTTCATGACGTTTATGGAGAAGGGGAATATCGCGCGTACCGCCGAAACTCTGGGCCTGAGCGGCGTCAGCGTTCACCGTGCGCTGCACACGCTGGAAGAGAACGTGCGCTGTCCGCTCTTTACCCATAAGGGGCGCAACCTGATTGCTCTCCCTTCCGCCTGGACCTTACTGGAATATTGTCAGGAAGTGATGCAGGTGATGGAGCGCGGGCTGGAAGCGTCGCGCAAAATTGCCGGGATCGGCCAGGGGCGGCTGCGAGTCGGAACGCTCTACTCGCTCACCCTGGAAACCGTGCCGCGTCTGATCATGGGCATGAAGCTACGTCGTCCGGATCTGGAAATGGATCTGACGATGGGCTCCAACGAAACCCTGCTGCACATGCTGGATGAAGGCTCTCTGGACGCCATTCTTATCTCCATTTCCGAGAGCGATATCGACCGTAACAGCCTGGAAGTGCTGCCCCTGTTCCATGACGACATCTTCCTTGCCGCACCGGCCTCCGCGACGCTCAATACCCGCGGCCCGGCCGATCTGCGCGACTATAAAGATCGGAAATTTGTCTCTCTTGCGGAAGGGTTCGCCACCTATGCAGGCTTCCAGGAGGCGTTTCATATCGCCGGGTTCGAGCCGGAGATTGTTACCCGGGTGAATGACATTTTCTCCATGCTCAGTCTGGTGCAGGCGGGAGTGGGCTTTACGCTGATGCCGGGCAGGATGAAAAAGGTCTATGAGAATTCCGTGCAGCTCCTGAAGCTTGCCGAGCCGTACCAGATGCAACAGCTGATCGCCATCGTCTTTGCCCGCAACCGCGAGCAGGATCCAAGCCTGCGGGCGCTGGCCGCCGAAGGGCGGATGTATGCCCGCAGTTTGCAGGATAGTGCCTGATGTTATTGCCCGGTGGCGCTACGCTTACCGGGCCTACAGTCCGTAGTAGGCCCGGTAAGGCGCAGCCGCCACCGGGCTAAACCATCACGCACGGAGTCGCTTCGCCAGATGTACCGCCACGTCCACCCCGCTGCGCTCCAGTGAAATCGTCTCTCCTTCCCACGGCGCCTGACGCGTCAGGCAGGTCAGTACGCCGCCGGGGGGCATCTCGATCGCCAGCCGGGCTTCGCGTTCATTCGCTGAAATCATCGCCTCCTGCCAGCGCACCGTACGCGCCATGTTCATCGCCAGATCGTCGGCGATCTTTTCCGGCTGCCACAACACGCGCCCGGTGCTGCCGCTCAGGTAGGCGCAGCGTGGGCGTGAAAGCGTGACCGATTCAAACGCCGTTGCCAGCTTTTGCGCGGGTGCTGTCAGCAGTTCGCAGTGCGACGGCACGCTGACCGCCAGCCGTTTGGCCTTGCTCGCCCCTTTCGCCAGCGCGCGCGACGCCGCCTCCGCCATCCCTTCATCGGTTCCGGCAATCACGATCTGCGTTTCGGCATTCAGGTTGGCAATGTAGGTCCCGGTGCCCTGGATAAGGTCTTCCACCTGCGGCAGAGTGAGCCCCATAATTGCCGTCAGGCCGTAGCCGTGCGGATACGCCTGCTCCATCAGATCGCCACGCAGCGCCACCAGCTTCAGCGCATCCGTGAAGTCCAGCGCGCCTGCAATGACCGCCGCCGGATAAGCGCCGATGGACAGCCCGCTGACGATATCCGGCGCCACGCCGCGCCGTTCCAGCTCGCGCGCCCAGGCCACGCCTGCAATTAGCAGGCAAAGCTGAACCGCGCGGGTATGGCTTAACGCGTCTGCGCTATCCAGCGTATCCACTTCGGTGCCAAGCACCTCACGCGCCTGAGCCAGTTCCGTTCCCGGCAGGTTTTGCAGCATGCCTTCGTGCTGCGTGCCCTGCCCCGGAAAGGTAAACACTATTTTCATCACTCCTCCCTGCGCCACGGATCCGCCACCAGGCGCGGTCCTCGGCGGGTTTTCAGCAGCGTTTTACCGTCGCGCAACCACTCCGCCAGCGCGAAACCGCCCTCGGGCGTATCGACCTGCGTATCCACCCGGCACAATGCGCGGCTCAGCTGCGACTGCCATGCGGTAAAAGCATCGGGGGAAATTGGCTGCGGCACGCGGATTAGCAGATCGAGATCGCTTTCGGCATGAATAACCGGAATACCGGTCGCCAGCGCGTAGCCGGTGCTGCCGGTAATGCCCCACGTCCACGACCACGCCTGCTGAGAAAGCTGAAGCGCCACCTGAACGGGTGGCTGGGTGACAAACGGCGAGCGCAGCAGATCGGCGGTTGCGCACAGGTCTTCCGGTGATACCACACGCCGCACGTTTTCGGGCTTCACCCATCCGGCCGCCCGCTGGTCGCGACGTAAACCGCGCACGCCAACGGGGATCCGGCCTTCACTGTCAACATCACGCCGCACCACCACCGGCAGGCCGGTATGCCAGGCGGCCTCCACCCAGGATTCAGTGATGCCTTCCAGCGCGTCTCGCGCAGTAAGCCAGATAAGGTCGTGCGGGCGTAATGTTGTGGTCATGGTTACATTCCTGAAGTCAGCGAGATAAACAGCGGCAGCGACAGGATACACAGTACGGAGCTTAACAGCAGCACGGCTTCAGCATCCGGCGATTGCACGCCAAAGCGGTTACCGAACACCACGCCGAAGAAGCCCGCGGAGAGCGCAATCATGAGGATCGCGGTGATCGCCACGGAGCCATGCAGACCAAAGATCAAGACGATACCCCAGGCGATGGCAGGCTGAATCAGCAGCTTGGCGATGGTGGAGGTGATCACCATGGTGTTGATCTGCAGCTTACGGGCAGAGAGGATCACCCCGGTCAGGAACAGCGCCGCAGCGGTCGCGGACAGTCCCAGCGGTTTAATCGCCGCCAGCACCAGCTCCGGCATTTTGATGCCGATGGCGGACAAAATCACACCCAGCAGCGGGCCCATCACGATCGGCTTTTTAATGGAGCGCCACATCAGCACCGGCAGCATGGAAAGCGTTGAACCGGAGTTATTGCCCTCGGCGCGCGCTTTTTCACGCTCAAGAATGAGCAGGCAGAACGGGGTCATCAACACCGAACCGCAGGCGATGGAGACCGCTACGGAGAGCGACGTAGAGGAACCCTCCCCTAGTACGCTGCCCAGAATCGGCAGACCCAGCGCTGCATAGTTGGGCAGCGCGACGGTGAGCGTCAGCACGGCCGCATCCTGTGGCGACTTCTTAAAGACGCCGGTGGCGAGGAAGTAGATGGCCGCATAGGTGATCCACATCGCCAGCGTCAGCACCAGGATCAGCGGCGACTGGGCTACGATGCCGGTCCATGGCGTTTGCACGGTAGCGCTGAACAGCGCGGCAGGCAGTGCAAAATCCATCACGAAGATATTAAGCAGGGAAACATTTTTGTTATCGACCATCTTTGCCTTGCCGGCCCAGAATCCCAGCAACATGATGACGAAAATCGGTGCAAGAGCATGAACAATTACGTAAGTCATAAATCACCTGTAGTAAAAAAGTTATAGCACTGGCGCGATGATTATTATTTTCAGGATGCAGGTTCCCGCGTGGGCACAGTCACGTGCCCACGGGTTGATGCATCTGGCAGGTCTCTTTTTACTTACCAGCTGGCTCGCATACGTTCGCGTACGAGCGCCGAGCTGCGGCGATTGTCAGCACCCAGACGGTTTTTCAACGTGGTGTCCTGACGAGCGTTACTGATGGCATGTTGCAGGGTGGATTTCACCAGCGTCAGATCGTTATCGGACGGGGCATCCGGGTTGCTGATATCCAGCAGGTTAGAGAGCAGCCCCAGCGTGGCGTAGTTGCTGATGTCGTACGCCATGGGCGGAATGGTTGCCGCCAGTTTTTCCAGCGCGTCGACGGTGCGCAGCGTAATGCGCGCCGCAGACTCTTTGCCCATCGCGTGGATCAGCACGCCTTTGTCGTTAAAGGCAATCAGGCGGTTGGCCTGGTAGCCGTGCGCCAGAAACGCGCCGGACATCGCCTTGCCGACGATAAGCCCAATCACCGGGTGACCGGCCAGACGCGCATTCGCATAGGCTGCTGCCGCACCGGCCAGCGCCTGATGAATACCAAACGCCTCTTCACGACGGCCATAGGCCTGGCTTGGGACGTCGATCACCGCCACTATCGGGCGCTTCACGGCTTTATCGGCATCCGCCGCGACGGTTTCACTGACCACTTTCGCCAGGGTCCAGCCTTCCAGCAGCCCCACTTCTCCTTTCGCCGCACGCGGGAAGTGGTTGTTGGCATCCGGCACCACGGCAACAAAGCGCACCGCCTCGCCGTTTAGCTCACCATCTGCCGCCTGGACGGACGGGCATAGCCCTTCGATACGTTTGGCGTTCGGAGCGAGGATTTCCAGCCAGCGTTCGCCACGGCTTATTGCGTTACTCATCATTTCACCTCCCGGGCAAAAAGCGCGTTAATTTGTTCGGCATCAGCCTGTTTGCGGGTGTCAAAATGGGTCAGACGGGCGAGGTAATCATCGTAGTTATCGGTGCGATGTTTCGCGGGAACGCCTTTAGCAATCGCGTCGTTCATCGCCTGTTTCACCGCGTTGATACCGTCGCCGACGAGCGCATCCACCAGCCCGCTTTGATAGCGCACTTCACCGCCGGTCATGCTCCAGATAAACGGACGATCGCGGGAGTCGTACTCCTCAATGCCCGCCTCCTGCTCGATAACCTGCGGGCCGTTGAGGCCAAGACGCGCTTCGCGGGTCACAATCAGGTAGCTGCAGAGCGCCGCCGCGATGGACATCCCACCGAAGCAGCCCACGGTTCCGGCCACAATGCCAATAACCGGCGTGTAGCGACGCAGGTCCACAATCGCCGCGTGAATATCGGCAATCGCCGCCAGGCCGAGGTTCGCCTCCTGCAGACGCACGCCGCCGGTTTCGAGGCACAGTACCGCCTGAGTCGGAATGCCGTTGCGGTTATCCTCCGCCGCCAGCTCCAGCGCCGCCGCCATTTTGGCGCCGGACACTTCGCCCATGCTGCCGCCCTGGAACGCGCCTTCAATCGCCACGACGACGGCAGGCTTGCCGTTGATGGTGCCCTTCGCCACCACCATGCCGTCGTCCGCCTGCGGCACAATGCCCTGTGGCCCAAGCCACGGAGAAATAATACCTTCAAACGGATCCAGCAGTTCGCGGTAGCTGCCCTCGTCGAGCAGGGCCTGCGCGCGCTGGCGCGCTTTCAGTTCGATAAAGCTGCTGTCATCACGCATGGCTCACCCCCTCAAAAACCTGTTCGATGCGAATGCGCGCCACGCCCGGCGTCGCGCCGAAGTCGTGGATGGTCAGCTTCCCTGCGGGCAGGCTGCTGACGGTTTGCAGACGGTTGAACAGCGCCTCCCAGCGCCCCCGGCTGTTGTCCACGGAGGTGGTGATATCAATGGTTAACGTCTGGCCCGGTTCGGCGGTGAAGAGCACCTCCATATCCCCGGAACCGACTACCCCTGCCAGCGCCCTGCCGCTTAACGTGCGGCTGGCTGGCACGGTCAATGTGATTTTTTCCATAACATCCTCTTAATGCTTTGAATTTGGCGTTTCGATGCGGTCGAGAAACAGCGTGGCGGCAAGCAGGTCGGCAGCGCCGCCCGGTGAGGCGTTGAGCGCCAGCATCTGACGGTCTAACCTCGCCAGCGCCTGCTGGCCCGCAGGCGTTGCGCTGCCGCCGGCATTCAGCACCGCACGGGCGCCGTCCTGCATAGCATCAAGCCCTTCCATTCCGGCACGTGACAGCACGCAGGTGTCGGTGAGTGAGGTCATGATGGCCATCAGCGCGTCGAGCCTGGCGTGCGTTTCGCTGCTGCCGTTGAGGCGGCTCAGACGAAGCTGCGGCAGCGCGCGCTGCATAACGTGCGGGAACGCCTGCTGCGCCTCTTCACGCGCGCCCGGCACGCGGTAACGATGCGTGGCGCGCAGGCCTTTACTGAACACCTTCGGCGCCGCGTCGTCCGGCAGTCTCGCCAGCTGTGCGGCGGTGCGGGCGACGTCTTGCGCCCTGGCATCACCGCCGAGCATCGCCACCGCGCTGACCAGCAGCCCCAGCGCCCAAATCGCGCCGCGATGGGTGTTTACGCCACCGGTTGCGGCCATCATCTGCTGCTCGCCTTCGCGACCGAGTCGCCCGACGGTTTGCCGAAGTGCGATATCTGCCGGGCGCTGCCAGCTTTGCAGCGCCAGTGCCTGAAACGTGGAGGTCAGGCTGTGCGCGGAGCACTCCATCAGCGCAAGGGATAAATCGTGGTGCGCGCCGTTCCCCCGACTGTCCACCAGACCGGGTTTCGGGCTTAAACGTGCTTCGTCAATCAGACACTGCGTGGCGGTTCGCGCCAGCCATTCGGCACCGCCTTCAACCTGAATCTGGGGGAGAAGTTTCATTACCAGCTCCGGAATTTCGCAGGTGGGTTATAGAGACCGCCGGACCATTCCACGAGATCAGACACGCTGCCTGCCGCCAGCAGAGAGCGGGTGGCATCAGTGCGGCGAATCCCCATATCTTCCGGATAGAGCACCTTGCCGCTCTGACGCAGTTCCGCCACGCGTTTGGCATCCACGCCCAGACCGATGTCGGTGATCCCCGCGACGGCGGCGACCATGGCGCGACGCTCTTCCAGATCTTTCGCCCGATAGAGGTAGGCAATCCCCTCTTCCGTCAGCACGTGGGTGACGTCATCGCCGTAGATCATCACCGGCGCCAGCGGCATACCGGAGGCTTTCGCCACGTCAACGGCATCGAGTTTTTCCACGAAGGTCGGCTTCACGCCCGCCTGGAAGGTTTCCACCATCTGCACGACGAGTTTTTTGCCGCGCTGCATTGGGTCAGGTTCGGTGATCATGTTCAGCCAGGCTGGCGTGGCGTGGCGACGACCGTGCGGGTCGTGACCCATGTTTGGCGCACCGCCGAAGCCGGACAGACGACCACGGGTCACGGTTGAGGAGTTGGCGTAGCCGTCCACCTGCAGCGTAGAGCCGATGAACATATCCACCGCGTACTGACCTGCCAGCTGGCAGAACGCGCGGTTGGAGCGCATGGAGCCGTCGGCACCGGTAAAGAAGACGTCCGGACGCGCGCGGATGTACTCTTCCATCCCCAGCTCGCCGCCGAAGCAGTGCACGCTCTCGACCCAGCCGCTTTCAATAGCCGGGATCAGCGTCGGATGCGGGTTCAGCGTCCAGTGTTTACAGATTTTGCCTTTAAGGCCGAGCTGTTCACCGTAGGTAGGCAGCAGCAGCTCAATCGCCGCAGTGTTAAAGCCGATCCCGTGGTTCAGGGACTGCACCTGGTGTTCCGCATAAATACCCTTGATGGCCATCATCGCCATCAGGATGTGTTCCTGTTTAATCAGGCGCGGGTCGCGGGTAAACAGCGGTTCGATAAAGAACGGCTTATCGGCCACCACCACAAAGTCAATCCACGAACCCGGAATGTCCACGCGCGGCAGGTCACACTCGTCATCCACCAGCTCGTTCACCTGCGCGATGACGATGCCGTCATGGAACGCGGCGGCTTCCACCAGCGCCGGGGTATCTTCGGTGCTCGCCCCGGTATAGAGGTTGCCTTTGCGGTCAGCTTTAAAGCCAGCAATCAGCGCCACGTTGGGCGACAGGTCGACGTAGAGACGGGAGTAGAGTTCGATGTAGGTGTGAATCGCGCCGATTTCGAGCTGACCATCCTCCAGCAGTTGGGAGATGCGCAGGCTCTGCGTCCCGGAGAAGGAGAAATCCAGCTTGCGGGCGATGCCTTTCTCAAAGATATCCAAATGTTCGCTACGGCCAACGCTCGGCATGATCATATGCAGGTCGTGGACGATCTGCGGGTTCACTTCGGCCAGCGAGCGGGAAAGGAAATCGGCCTGCTTCTGGTTGTTACCTTCCAGCACGACCTTGTCGCCTGGCGCGATCAGTTTTTCCAGCATGGCGACGAGATCGCCGGTTGGCAGTACCTTGCCCTGCACCGGTACGGAGGCCAGACGACGCGCTTTTTCGCTGCGTCGCGTGTTCCATTGCCGGGTGGGTGTTTGCCCAGATAACATTATTAACCTCCTGATTCAGCTAATCATTTTGATTTGCTTAACGTTGAGTAGAGTGTGCGCTCTGGTGAGAAAGGCATCAATTAAGCGTAGAGCTGAATCATTAGCCTGAGAGTAATAATCAAGGTAAATATTTGTGATCGGGATCAGTTCATGTTTCGGAAAACCAGGCTAAACGGGGTACAATTCGGAAAGTATCGTTAATTTCCGACAAGAATCAGCATCGCGCTTATGACCCAAATCATTCCATCAGGCTTCGAGATTGCAGCCGAAGACAGCACTGAGTTCGTGCCTATGCGCGGCGTCGCCAATCGCCATTTGCAGACCATGCTGCCGCGACTGATCCGCCGCAAGGTTCAGTTCACCCCACACTGGCAGCGGCTAGATCTGCCAGACGGTGACTTTCTGGATCTCGCCTGGAGCGAAGCGCCGGATCAGGCTCGACATAAGCCGCGGCTGGTGGTTTTTCACGGTCTGGAAGGCAGCCTGCACAGCCCGTATGCGCACGGGCTCATTGAGGCGGCCAAAGCGCGCGGCTGGCTCGGCGTGGTGATGCATTTTCGCGGCTGCAGCGGCGAGCCGAACCGGCAGAAGCGTATCTATCACTCGGGTGAAACCGAAGACGGCACGTGGTTTTTACACTGGCTGCGGGACAACTATGGCACCGTGCCCACCGCGGCCGTAGGCTACTCGCTGGGCGGAAATATGCTGGCCTGCCTGTTAGCTAAAGAAGGGGAAAGCGTCCCGCTGGATGCCGCCGTCATCGTCTCCGCCCCGTTCATGCTGGAGCAGTGCAGCTACCACATGGACAAAGGCTTTTCCCGCGTCTATCAGCGCTACCTGCTCAACCTGCTGAAGGCCAACGCGGCGCGTAAGCTGAAGGCCTACCCGGACACCCTCCCGGTAAGCCTGCGCCAGCTGAAAAAAGTGCGCCGCATACGCGAATTCGACGATCTGATCACCGCGAAAATTCACGGTTTCGCCGATGCGATTGACTATTATCGTCAATGCAGCGCCATGCCGCTGCTCAGCAAGATCACGCTGCCAACGCTGATCATTCACGCCAAAGATGACCCTTTTATGGATCATCACTCGATTCCCGCTCAGGAATTCCTGCCCGACAATGTTCACTATCAGTTGACCGAGCACGGCGGCCACGTCGGGTTTATCGGCGGCACGCTGCGCCGCCCGAAAATGTGGCTTGAGGCGCGTATTCCTGACTGGCTAACCCCTTATCTGGACGGTGCAACATGATTATTCCCTGGCAGGATCTGGCTCCCGAAACGCTCGATAATCTGATTGAAAGCTTTGTATTACGCGAAGGCACCGATTATGGTGAACAGGAACGCTCGCTTGAGCAAAAGGTCAACGATGTAAAGCGCCAGCTGAAAAGCGGCGACGTGGTGCTGGTGTGGTCAGAACTGCATGAGACGGTCAATATCATGCCCCGCAACGCGTTTCACGGCTGATCTTCCACCCTTTTCAGTCAGGGAGTTGCTATGTCTGCCAGACATCCGGTTATTGCCGTTACGGGGTCGAGTGGTGCGGGAACCACCACCACCAGCCTCGCATTTCGCAAGATTTTCGCCCAGCTGAATCTCCGTGCGGCGGAGGTCGAAGGCGACAGCTTTCACCGCTACACGCGCCCGGAGATGGACATGGCCATCCGTAAGGCGCGCGATCTGGGTAAACACATCAGCTACTTCGGTCCGGAAGCCAATGACTTCGGCCTGCTGGAACAAACCTTTATTGAGTACGGCCAGAGCGGTAAAGGGCAGTCCCGCAAGTATCTGCATACCTATGATGAAGCCGTTCCCTGGAATCAGGTGCCTGGCACCTTTACCCCCTGGCAGCCCCTGCCGGAACCTACCGACGTGCTGTTCTACGAAGGATTACACGGCGGCGTGGTCACGCCGCAGCACGACGTGGCGCGCCACGTGGATCTGCTGGTTGGCGTGGTGCCTATCGTTAACCTGGAGTGGATCCAGAAGCTGACGCGTGACATGAGCGAGCGCGGCCACTCGCGCGAAGCAGTGATGGATTCGGTGGTGCGCTCCATGGAAGACTACATCAACTTCCTGACGCCGCAGTTTTCCCGCACCCATATCAACTTCCAGCGCGTGCCGACGGTGGACACCTCCAACCCGTTCGCGGCCAAAAGTATCCCATCCCTGGATGAGAGCTTTGTGGTGATCCATTTCCGCAATCTCGAAGGCATTGACTACCCCTGGCTGCTGGCGATGCTGCAGGGCTCGTTTATTTCTCACATGAATACATTAGTCGTACCGGGCGGAAAAATGGGGCTGGCGATGGAGCTCATCATGACGCCGCTGGTGGAGCGACTGATGGAAGGGAAACAGATCGCGTGAGTTTTTAGCACGGTGGCGCTGCGCTTACCGGGCCTACGGTCGTGCTTTTGTAGGGCGGGTCAGCGAAGCGCCACCCGCCAAAACATTAAGCCTCGATCACTTCATACGAATGGGTGATTTTTACCGCTTTCTCCAGCATTAACGCCACAGAGCAGTACTTCTCCGCAGACAGGTCCACCGCACGTGAAACCGCCGCGTCTTTCAGTTCTTTACCGGTGACCACAAAGTGCAGATTGATGTGGGTGAACAGGCGTGGCGCCTCTTCGCGGCGTTCTGACGTGAGTTTGACCTCACAATCCGTCACGTCATGACGGCCTTTTTGCAGAATCGACACCACGTCAATGGCGCTGCATCCCCCTGCCGCCATCAGCACCATTTCCATTGGGCTGGGCGCTTTATCGCCGGAGTTACCATCCATCAAAATCTGATGCCCTGACGCGGACTCGCCCAGGAACGTTAAACCTTCAACCCACTTCACGCGCGCTTGCATATTCTTAAACTCCAACGTTGCATTTTTGGTGACAGATTACGCGTGCGTTACATTTCTCGCAATGGAAGGCGACCTGCATCATGCTGAAGCGAGACACCAGGAGACACGCGGCGAAAGCTATGCTAAAACACTCAGGATGCTACAGTAATACATTGACGTTACACATGTATGCAGAGGACATCAAACTTTACTGGCTGCGAAACGTTACGGTAGCCGACTTCCCAGGGTATGGGTAAGAATTCGATTGCAACCCCAGAGTCCGGATGCATCTGATGACTCTGGTGACAGCTTATAACAGAGGATAACAGCGCATGGTGCTTGGCAAACCGCAAACAGACCCGACTCTCGAATGGTTCTTGTCTCATTGCCACATTCATAAGTACCCATCAAAGAGCACGCTGATTCACCAGGGTGAAAAAGCGGAAACGTTGTATTACATCGTTAAAGGCTCGGTGGCAGTGCTGATCAAAGATGAAGAAGGGAAAGAGATGATCCTTTCTTATCTGAACCAGGGCGATTTCATCGGTGAACTGGGCCTGTTTGAAGAGGGCCAGGAACGTAGCGCCTGGGTTCGTGCAAAGACAGCATGTGAAGTGGCTGAAATTTCTTACAAGAAGTTCCGTCAGCTGATTCAGGTTAACCCTGACATTCTGATGCGTCTCTCTTCCCAGATGGCGCGCCGTCTGCAGGTCACCTCAGAGAAAGTGGGCAACCTCGCCTTCCTGGACGTGACGGGCCGCATCGCACAAACTCTGCTGAACCTGGCGAAACAGCCAGACGCCATGACCCATCCGGACGGCATGCAAATTAAAATTACCCGTCAGGAAATTGGTCAGATCGTCGGTTGCTCCCGTGAAACAGTGGGCCGTATCCTGAAAATGCTGGAAGATCAAAACCTGATCTCCGCCCACGGTAAAACCATCGTGGTTTACGGAACGCGTTAATTCCGCTTAAACGGCGTGCCATCGCAAGGTGTCACGCCGTTTTTGTCTCTACTCCTCATGTGGCGCAGGCTGATCTATCACCCGGAAGTTAACTACGCACTGCGACAAACGCTGGTGTTGTGTCTACCCGTGGCCATCGGCCTGATCCTCGGACACCTTCAGCAAGGCCTGCTCTTTTCCCTCGTGCCCGCCTGCTGCAACATTGCTGGCCTGGACACACCGCATAAGCGCTTTTTCAAACGTCTGATCGTGGGCGGCTGCCTGTTTGCTGGCTGTAGCCTTGCCGTACAGCTTTTACTGGCCCGGGATATCCCGCTGCCGCTGATCCTGACGGTGCTGGCGATGACGCTCGGCGTCACGGCGGAAATCAGCTCGCTGCACGCCCGCCTGCTTCCCGCCTCGCTGATTGCGGCCATCTTCACGCTGAGCCTCGCCGGGAATATGCCGGTGTGGGAGCCGCTACTGATCTACGCGCTGGGGACACTGTGGTACGGGCTGTTTAACTGGTTCTGGTTCTGGCTGTGGCGGGAACAGCCGCTGCGCGAATCCCTGAGCCTGCTCTATGTGCAGTTGGCGGAATACTGCGAAGCCAAATACACCCTGCTCACCCAGCATACCGATCCGGAAAAAGCCTTACCGCCGCTGCTGACGCGCCAGCAGAAGGTGGTGGATCTGATAAGCCAGTGCTATCAGCAGCTGCATATGCTCGCCGCCAACAAGAACCACGAATACAAACGGCTGCTGCGCACCTTCCAGGTAGGCCTGGATCTGCAGGAGCATATCTCCGTTAGCCTGCACCACCCGCAGGAGGTGCAAAAGCTGGTTGAGCGCAGCCACGCCGAAGCGGTGATCCGCTGGAACGCGCAGACCGTCTCGGCACGCCTGCGCGTGCTGGCTGACGATATTCTCTACCACCGCTATCCCACGCGCTTTAATATGGAAAAACAGCTCGGCGCGCTGGAGAAAATCGCCCGTCAGCATCCGGATAACCCGGTCGGCCAGTTTGCCGCCTGGCACTTCAGCCGCATCGCCCGCGTGCTGCGCACCCAGCGCCCGCTTTATCCCCGCGACCTGATGGCGGATAAGCAAAAACGGCTTCCCCTGTTGCCCGCGCTCAAAAGCTATCTGTCTCTCAAATCGTCCGCCCTGCGCAATGCCGCACGAATTAGCGTGATGCTCAGTATCGCCAGCCTGATGGGCATGGCGCTGCATCTGCCGAAGCCCTACTGGATCTTAATGACCGTGCTGTTCGTCACCCAGAACGGCTACGGCGCCACGCGGGTGCGTATTCTGCACCGGGCGGGCGGCACCATGGCCGGGCTGATCATTGCAGGCGTAACGCTGCACTTCCACGTGCCGGAAGGCTATACCCTGGCAGGCATGCTGGCGATCACGCTGGTGAGCTACCTGATTATCCGCAAAAATTACGGCTGGGCGATGGTGGGCTTTACGGTGACGGCGGTATACACCCTGCAGCTGCTTACGCTGAACGGCGAACAGTTTATTATCGCCAGGCTGATTGATACCCTGATCGGCTGCCTGATTGCCTTCGGCGGCATGGTCTGGCTGTGGCCGCAGTGGCAGAGCGGGCTGCTCAGGCAGAACGCCCACGACGCGCTGGAGGCCGACCAGCAGGCCATTCGCCTCATCCTGAGCGACGACCCGCAGCCCTCCCCGCTGGCGTATCAACGCATGAAGGTCAACCAGGCGCATAACGCCCTCTTTAACTCGCTGAATCAGGCGATGCAAGAGCCGGGCTTTAATTCTCATTATCTGGCGGACATGAAGCTGTGGGTGACGCACAGCCAGTTTATCGTCGAGCACATTAACGCCATGACGACGCTGGCGCGCGAGCATACGATGCTGACGCCGGATCTGGCGCAGCGCTACCTGCAGTCGTGTGAAATTGCGTTGCAGCGCTGCCAGCAGCGTCTGGAGTATGACTCACCGGGCGAGTCGGGGGATTTAAATATTCTGGAAGCGCCGGAGACGTTAACCCATGGGCCAATGAGCACCCTGGAGCAACACTTGCAGCGCGTGCTGGGGCACCTGAACACCATGCACACCATTTCGTCGGTGGCATGGCGTCAGCGTCCGCATCATGGGGTTTGGTTAACGCGCCGGTTGAAACGAACCGAATATTAGCCTTTAACGATCTTTGCAACCGCCGCGGCAAAGCGGGTTAAGCCGTCTTCGATGTCTTTGTCTTCCACCACCAGCGACGGCGCAAAGCGCATCACGTCCGGCCCGGCGTTGAGCACCATCACCCCTTCGCGAGCGGCGGCGTGCAGGAAGTCGCGCGCGCGGCCCTTGTACTGCGGCTTCAGCTCGGCGCCAATCAGCAGCCCCATCCCGCGGATCTCGCTGAACACGTCGTACTGCTCGTCAATCTGCTTCAGGTGCTTCACAAACAGCTCGCGCTTCGCGCTAACGCCGTTTAGCACCTCTGGCGTGTTGATGATGTCGAACGCGGCCCCCGCCACGGCGCTCGCCAGCGGGTTACCGCCGTAGGTAGAGCCGTGAGAACCGACGTGGAACGCGGAGGCGATCTCCTGCGTCGTCAGGACCGCACTTACCGGGAAACCGCCGCCGAGCGCTTTCGCGCTGGTCAAAATATCCGGCGTCACGCCGTAGTGCATATAGGCAAACAGGTCCCCGGTACGCCCCATCCCGCACTGCACTTCATCAAGCACCAGCAGCGCCTGATGCTCGTCGCACAGCGCGCGCAGCCCTTTCAGGAATTCCGGGGTTGCCGCGGTCACGCCGCCTTCCCCCTGAATAGGCTCGACCACAACCGCGCAGGTGTGGTCGTCCATCACCGCTTTCACCGCGTGCAGATCGTTAAACGGCACGTGGATGATGTCGGCCGGTTTCGGACCAAACCCGTCGGAATACTTCGGCTGGCCGCCAACGGAGACGGTAAAGAAGGAGCGCCCGTGGAAGGCATTGTGGAAGGCGATGATTTTGGTTTTGTACGGGCTGTGGCGCGTGGTCGCGTAGTAGCGCGCCAGCTTAAAGGCGGTTTCGTTGGCTTCGGTGCCGGAGTTCATAAACAGCACGCGCTCGGCAAACGTGGCATCAATGATCTTACGGCCCAGGCGCAGCGCCGGTTCGTTGGTGAACACGTTGCTGGTGTGCCACAGGGTTTCACCCTGGGTTTTCAGCGCCTCCACCAGCGCGGGATGGCAATGACCCAGCGCCGTGACCGCAATACCGCCCGCGAAATCCACATACTCCTTGCCCTGCTGATCCCAGACGCGGCTGCCTTTCCCCTTCACCGGGATAAATTCAGCCGGTGCATAAATCGGCAGAATCACTTCATCGAATGTCGCGCGGGTAATTGCTGGTTGTTCAGTTGCCATGTCATGCCCATCCATTTTATGTCACATTGATTGTGAAAATATAATCACAAAATATGCATAAAAAATCACAGCAAGGCAACAGATATTCAGCGATTAAGGAAATTTGCCAGCAGCGCGTGCCCCTGCTCGCTGAGGATGCTTTCCGGATGGAACTGCACGCCTTCGAGATCCCATTCGCGGTGACGAATCCCCATGATCTCCTGCGTATCGCTCCAGGCGGTCACCTCAAAGCCGTCGGGCAACGTCGACGGGTCAATGACCAGGGAATGGTAGCGCGTCACGGTTAACGGATTATTGAGCCCCGTGAACACTCCGGTGCCCGTGTGGGTGACCGGCGAGGTTTTACCGTGCATGACTTTGGCGGCGCGCACGATGGTGGCACCAAAGGCCTGGGCAATCGCCTGATGGCCCAGACAAACGCCGAGGATCGGCAGCTTGCCGGCATAGTGCTGGATAACCTCCAGCGAAATACCTGATTCCGACGGCGTGCAGGGGCCGGGTGAAATCACGATTTTCTGCGGAGCCAGCGTCTCGATATCGGCCAGGCCAATCTCGTCGTTACGTCGGACAACCACCTCTGCACCCAGTTCGCAAAAATACTGGTAAAGGTTCCAGGTGAAGGAATCGTAGTTATCAATCAGCAGAATCATGGCGGCTCCCGAAAAAAATGCCGCCCTATTCTACTCAGATTCCCGCGCTTCGCTCACTACTTTGGCAAAGATCGCATTTAGCGCGGTTAAATCTCCCGTTGCGCCGCTGCGGTTAGCGGACACCCACTCCTCGGGATCGATATCGCGCCAGTCCAGTGAATAGCCCGCATGGATCGCCAGCTGCTCAAAGAAAACGCGCTGAGCAATACCGTTACCACTCGAAAAAGGATGCAGCATGTTGATTTCACAATAATAATGGCTAATTTTTTCAATGAACGCCGCTTTCTCAAGGCCAGCCAGATACTTTTCGCTTTCCAGCGCCGCCATCAGTTCATTACCCATCTTTTCGATGTATTCGAAATGGCAGAAGGGAATATCACCTTTGAAAATATCGTCGGTCCGGAACTCACCTGCCCGCTTCATCTCTCTGCGGTAGAGATGGCGGTGAATAAGGCACAGATGGGGTAACCCGGGCGCGGAAGGCCCAAGCGCCAGGCTCTCAATGTCGGGATCCGATGGACCATTACCTTTCTCAAGGAGACAACTGGCCTGAAAGTTAACGCTACGCTGCTGCTCCCAGAGACGGGATTTTTGCTTGTCGGTGAGTTTTTTCACTTAACGCCTCCCTGAATAGTCCGTTTGCCACAAGTATAAGCAGCAAAACGCGCTTTCGCAGGGAGGGGTCACAACACGGGCTAACATCGCCCGCGTCGAAGAACGTTACGGCAGAACTTTTGCGGAGAGGATCACGACAGGTTTAGACGGCACATTCTGATACGGACCGACGTCATGGGTAGGCACCTGAGAAATCTTATCGGCCACATCCATCCCTTTCACGATTTTACCGAACACCGCATAGCCGAAGTCGCGCTGGCCGTGGTCGAGGAAGGCGTTATCCGCCACGTTGAGGAAGAACTGGCTGGTCGCGCTATCTTTGTCTGCGGTACGCGCCATAGAGATCGTGCCGCGCTTGTTCAGCAGGCCGTTGTCCGCTTCGTTTTTGATTGGCGGGTTCGGCTGTTTCTGCTGCATCTGCTCGTTGAAGCCGCCACCCTGGATCATGAAGCCCGGGATCACGCGGTGGAAGGTGGTGTTGTTATAGAAACCACTGTTCACATAGTCGAGGAAGTTTTTCACAGAAACCGGAGCTTTCTGGCTATTCAGTTCCAGCTCAATATTCCCGGCGGAGGTGGTCAGCAGAACGTGAGGGTCCCCTTTTGCTGCCAGCGCAGCAGGGGAAACGGCAGAAAGAGCAAACACAGCTGCGACAGCCGCCAGTGTTGATTTGAGCATGAGAATTCCTTAACAAAGCGCAGTATAAAAAGCGAATGGCTTGATTCTAAAGAGCAGTATGAACGTAGACCAGCCTTTTACCTAATTTTACGAAATTGAAACAATTATTACTGCGCAAACGATTGGTTAGACCGCCACTTAATGTGATTTAGATCACATTAAAACCTGCAATGACATAATCATTACCCTTAAAAGATAGGAATGGATCACTTTAGCGACTAAAATCTGCCCGCTCTCAGCGCCCCTTCGGCGCTTTTCTTTTTTTGAACAGGCCAGACATGACTAACAGCAATCGCATCAAGCTCACATGGATCAGCTTCTTCTCCTACGCCCTGACCGGCGCGTTGGTGATCGTCACCGGGATGGTGATGGGGAATATCGCAGACTACTTCCAGCTGCCCGTTTCCAGCATGAGTAACACCTTCACCTTCCTCAACGCAGGGATCCTGATCTCTATCTTCCTGAATGCCTGGCTGATGGAAATCGTGCCGCTGAAAACCCAGCTTCGCTTCGGCTTCGTGCTGATGGTTGCCGCCGTGGCGGGTCTGATGCTCAGCCACAGCATCGCCCTGTTCTCAGCCGCCATGTTCGTGCTCGGCCTGGTCAGCGGGATCACCATGTCGATCGGGACGTTCCTGATTACCCATATGTATGAAGGCCGCCAGCGCGGCGCGCGCCTGCTGTTTACCGACTCCTTCTTCAGCATGGCCGGAATGATCTTCCCGATGGTCGCTGCCGTTCTGCTGGCGCGCAGCATTGAGTGGTACTGGGTCTACGCCTGCATCGGTCTGGTCTACGTTGCAATTTTCATTCTGACCTTCGGCTGCGACTTCCCGGTTCTGGGTAAAAAAGCGCAAACCACGGCAGAGCCTGTGGCGAAAGAGAAATGGGGTATCGGCGTGCTGTTCCTCTCCATCGCCGCCCTGTGCTACATCCTGGGCCAGCTGGGCTTTATCTCCTGGGTACCGGAATATGCCAAAGGTCTGGGCATGAGCCTGAACGACGCGGGTAAACTGGTGAGCGATTTCTGGATGTCTTACATGTTCGGCATGTGGGCGTTTAGCTTCATCCTGCGCTTCTTCGACCTGCAGCGCATTCTGACCGTGCTGGCGGGCCTGGCGACCGTTCTGATGTATCTGTTCATCAACGGTTCGCCGGAGCATATGCCGTGGTTCATTCTGACCCTGGGCTTCTTCTCCAGCGCCATTTATACCTCGATCATCACACTGGGCTCCCTGCAGACCAAAGTGGCCTCGCCGAAGCTGGTTAACTTCGTTCTGACCTGCGGCACTATCGGCACCATGCTGACCTTCGTGGTGACGGGCCCGATCGTTGCCCACAGCGGCCCGCTGGCCGCGCTGCACACCGCGAACGGTCTGTACGCCGTGGTGTTCATCATGTGCTTCATCCTGGGCTTTGTGACCCGCCACCGCCAGCACAACGCGGCAGCGGCATCGCACTAAACCCTGCGCCCCTTTGCATTACGCAGAGGGGCTGTTTCTGGCGAAACTGACTTCTTCTCCTCCGGTATCCATCTGGATCCAGGTCTGCGCCAGCTGCGTAGTGGCAATAATCCGCCCCTGACGAATCGACCAGCGCACCGGCACCTGACAGCGCACCGCTTCAAACCCACTCTCCGCAGGCAGAATAATCAGGTTTGCCTGATTTCCCGTTTCAATACCGTAATCGCTCAGGCCAAAGGTGCGGGCGCTGTTATGAGTAATCAGGTTCAGGCCGCTGTCGATTTGCGGATAGCCCATCATCTGGCAGACGTGTAGCCCCATATGCAGCACCTGCAGCATGTTGCCGGTGCCGAGCGGGTACCACGGGTCGAAGACGTCGTCATGACCAAAGCAGACGTTAATACCCGCCTCCTGCAGCTCTTTCACGCGGGTGATGCCGCGACGCTTCGGATAGTCATCAAAGCGCCCCTGCAGGTGGATGTTGACCAGCGGGTTAGCGACGAAGTTAATCCCCGACATCTTCAGCAGACGGAAGAGCCGCGAGGTGTAAGCGCCGTTGTAGGCGTGCATGGCGGTGGTGTGGCTGGCCGTCACGCGCGGGCCGATGCCGGCCTCGTACGCCAGCGTGGCCACCGTCTCGACAAACCGCGACTGTTCGTCGTCAATTTCATCGCAGTGGATATCCAGCGGGCGGTCATACTTCTTCGCCAGCTCAAAAGCGATGTGCAGCGACTGGACGCCATATTCCCGGGTAAATTCGAAGTGCGGGATCGCCCCCACCACGTCGGCCCCCAGTTTTAACGCCTCTTCCAGCAGCGCCGCGCCGTTCGGGTAAGAGAGAATACCTTCCTGCGGAAACGCGACGATTTGCAGCGTTACCCACGGCGCCACCTCCTGCTTCACCTCCAGCATCGCCTTCAGGGCGGTGAGCGTCGGGTCAGAGACATCCACATGGGTGCGGACAAACTGAATGCCGTTAGCGATTTGCCACTTCAGCGTTTTCCAGGCGCGTGCTTTCACATCCTTATGGCTGAGCAGCGCCTTGCGCTCCGCCCAGCGTTCAATGCCTTCGAACAGCGTGCCGGACTGGTTCCAGTTCGGCTCCCCCGCCGTCTGGGTGGTATCAAGATGAATATGCGGCTCGATGAACGGGGGAATAGCCAGCCCACCGCGCGCGTTCAGTACCTCATAACTTTCGGCGTGGGTATCGTCCATGGGGGTGATGTCACCAAAACGCCCGTTCTCGATGGTAAGTTGCCACAGCCCTTCCCGACCCGGTAAACGCACATTCTGAACAAGCCATAACGGTGATGTAGACATAACTTTCCCCTCATAAACGCAGCTGATATTCAGGCGTATCGATTTTTGCAAAACCGCCCCTGATTTGTACACAAATTCAACGAACACGAAAAGCCTGCGATTTCCGCCACTTATAAAAATCCTGACAAATCAGTCATATACCACCTAAGGAGTAGGCGAAGGCGTATTTGATTTGCATCAATAAGCGCCCCTGCTGAATCGTTAAGGTAGGCAATAATAGAAAAGAAATCGAGGCAATAATGAGCAAAGTCAGACTCGCTATCATCGGTAACGGCATGGTCGGCCACCGCTTTATTGAGGATCTTCTCGATAAAGCCGATGCTGAGCAGTTCGATATTACCGTGTTCTGTGAAGAACCCCGCAAGGCATACGACCGTGTGCACCTGTCTTCCTACTTCTCCCATCATACCGCCGAAGAGCTCTCTCTGGTGCGTGAAGGTTTCTACGAGAAGCATGGCGTAAAAGTGCTGGTGGGCGAACGCGCTATCACCATCAACCGTCAGGAAAAAGTGATCCACTCCAGCGCCGGCCGTACGGTTTTTTACGACAAGCTGATCATGGCAACGGGTTCGTATCCGTGGATCCCACCCATTAAAGGCTCGGAGACTCAGGATTGCTTCGTTTATCGCACGATTGAGGACCTCAACGCCATCGAATCCTGCGCGCGTCGAAGCAAACGCGGCGCGGTGGTCGGCGGCGGTCTGCTGGGTCTGGAAGCGGCTGGCGCGCTCAAAAACCTCGGTGTTGAAACCCACGTTATCGAATTTGCGCCAATGCTGATGGCCGAACAGCTCGACCACATGGGTGGCGATCAGCTGCGTCGTAAAATCGAAAGCATGGGCGTGAAGGTTCACACCAGCAAGAACACCAAAGAGATCGTTCAGGAAGGGACTGAAGCACGCAAAACCATGCGCTTTGCCGACGGCAGCGAGCTGGAAGTGGACTTCATCGTCTTCTCCACCGGCATCCGCCCGCGCGACAAGCTGGCGACCCAGTGCGGCCTGGCCGTCGCGCAGCGCGGCGGGATCATGATTAACGACACCTGCCAGACCTCCGATCCGGATATCTACGCCATCGGCGAATGCGCCAGCTGGAACAACCGCGTATACGGCCTGGTGGCGCCGGGCTACAAAATGGCGCAGGTCGCCGTGGATCATATCCTCGGTAGCGAAAACGCCTTCACCGGCGCAGACATGAGCGCCAAGCTGAAGCTGCTGGGCGTGGACGTAGGCGGTATTGGCGATGCGCATGGTCGCACGCCCGGCGCGCGCAGCTACGTCTATCTCGACGAAAGCAAAGAGGTCTACAAACGTCTCATCGTCAGCCAGGACAACAAAACCCTGCTCGGCGCGGTGCTGGTGGGCGACACCAGCGACTTCGGTAACCTGCTCCAGCTGGTGCTCAACGCCATCGAGCTGCCGGAAAACCCGGACGCGCTGATCCTCCCGGCGCACGCCTCCAGCGGTAAGCCGTCCATCGGCGTGGATAAACTGCCGGACAGCGCGCAGATTTGCTCCTGCTTCGACGTCACCAAAGGCATGCTGATCTCCGCGATCAACAAAGGGTGCCACACCGTTGCGGCGCTGAAAGCGGAAACCAAAGCCGGTACCGGCTGCGGCGGCTGTATTCCGCTGGTCACCCAGGTGCTGAACGCCGAGCTGGCGAAACAGGGCATCGAAGTGAACAACAACCTGTGCGAGCACTTCGCTTACTCTCGCCAGGAGCTGTACCATCTGATCCGCGTGGAAGGCATCAAGTCCTTCGACGAACTGCTGGAGAAACACGGCCAGGGTTACGGCTGTGAGGTGTGTAAACCGACCGTCGGCTCCCTGCTGGCCTCCTGCTGGAATGAGTACGTGCTCAAACCAGAACATACGCCGCTGCAGGACACCAACGATAACTTCCTAGCGAACATTCAGAAAGACGGTACTTACTCCGTCATTCCGCGTTCCGCCGGTGGTGAAATTACGCCGGAAGGGCTGGTCGCGGTGGGCCGTATCGCACGTGAATTTAACCTCTACACCAAAATTACCGGCTCCCAGCGTATCGGCCTGTTTGGTGCGCAGAAGGACGACCTGCCGGAAATCTGGCGTCAGCTGATTGAAGCGGGCTTCGAAACCGGCCACGCGTACGCCAAGGCGCTGCGCATGGCGAAAACCTGCGTGGGCAGCACCTGGTGCCGCTACGGCGTCGGCGACAGCGTGGGCTTCGGCGTTGAGCTGGAAAACCGCTACAAAGGCATCCGTACCCCGCACAAAATGAAGTTCGGCGTCTCCGGCTGTACCCGCGAATGTGCGGAAGCGCAGGGTAAAGACGTGGGTATTATTGCCACCGAGAAAGGCTGGAACCTGTATGTGTGCGGCAACGGCGGGATGAAACCGCGCCATGCGGACCTGCTGGCGGCGGATCTCGATCGCGACACGCTGATTCAGTATCTCGACCGCTTCATGATGTTCTACATCCGTACCGCCGATAAGCTGACCCGTACCGCCTCCTGGCTCGATAACCTCGAGGGCGGCATCGACTACCTGAAATCGGTCATTATCGACGACAAACTGGGCCTGAACGAACATCTGGAAGCAGAAATGGCGCGGCTGCGCGAGGCGGTGATCTGCGAGTGGACGGAAACCGTCAACACCCCGGCGGCGCAGACGCGCTTCAAACACTTTATCAACAGCACCCAGCGCGACCCGAACGTACAGGTTGTGCCGGAGCGCGAACAGCATCGTCCGGCGACGCCGTATGAACGTATTCCGGTCACGCTGGTGGAGGAAAACGCATGAGCCAGTGGGTAAACATCTGCAATATTAACGACATTCTCCCCGCCACCGGCGTCTGTGCGCTGCTGGGCAACGAGCAGGTGGCGATTTTCCGCCCTCGCCACGATGAACAGGTTTTTGCCATCAGCAATATTGACCCGTTCTTTGAGGCCAGCGTGCTCTCCCGCGGCCTGATTGCCGAGCACCAGGGGGAACTGTGGGTCGCCAGCCCGTTGAAAAAGCAGCGTTTCCGCTTAACCGACGGACTCTGCATGGAAGATGAAAGCTTCTCGGTCAAACACTACGACGTCCGCGTGAAGGACGGCGAGGTGCAGCTGAAAGCGTAACCCCTCGCCTTTTCAATAGGAAAGGCTTATGACCCCTTATGGGTAACGGCAGGAAAAACCGTATGTTCTGTACGATTCCTGCTGTTATCCTGACGTCAATTCTTCCCCCGCCATGAATGCTGTGAGGTAACGTCGTGGATCACCTGCCGATTTTTTGTCAATTACGCAACCGCGACTGCCTGCTCGTGGGCGGCGGCGACGTGGCCGAGCGCAAAGCGCGCCTGCTGTTAGAGGCTGGCGCCCGCCTGACCGTGAATGCCCTGTCCTTCGCCCCCCAGTTTGAGGTTTGGGCCCAGGAAGGGATGCTTACGCTGGAACAGGGTGCGTTTAATGAATCCCTGCTGGACACCTGCTGGCTGACCATTGCCGCGACGGATGACGATGAAGTGAACCAGCGCGTGAGCGACGCCTGCGAAGCGCGCCGTATCTTCTGCAACGTGGTGGATGCGCCGAAAGAGGCCAGCTTTATCATGCCGTCGATTATCGACCGCTCGCCGCTGATGATTGCGGTCTCGTCCGGGGGACGTTCGCCGGTTCTCGCGCGTCTGCTGCGGGAAAAACTGGAAGCCCTGTTGCCTCAACACCTTGGCCAGATTGCGCATTATGCCGGTCAGCTGCGTTCACGCGTGAAGCAAACCTTCGCGACCGTGGGCGAGCGCCGTCGCTTCTGGGAAAAATTCTTTGTGAACGACAGGCTGGCGCAGTCGCTGGCGAATCAGGACACCAAAGCCGTTGAAGAGACGACCGAGCAGTTGCTAAGCGAACCGCTGGACCATCGCGGCGAAGTAGTGCTGGTGGGCGCAGGCCCCGGAGATGCGGGTTTGCTGACGCTGAAAGGGCTACAGCAGATCCAGCAGGCGGATATCGTGGTGTACGACCGTCTGGTCTCCGATGACATCATGAACCTGGTGCGCCGCGACGCCGACCGCGTTTTCGTGGGCAAGCGCGCGGGCTACCACTGCGTGCCGCAGGAGGAGATTAACCAGATCCTGCTGCACGAAGCGCAAAAGGGAAAACGCGTGGTCCGCCTGAAGGGGGGCGATCCGTTTATCTTTGGACGCGGCGGCGAGGAGCTGGAAACCCTGTGCGACGCGGGTATTCCGTTCTCCGTGGTGCCCGGCATTACGGCGGCGTCCGGCTGTTCAGCGTACTCTGGCATTCCGCTGACCCACCGCGACTACGCTCAGAGCGTGCGTCTGGTGACGGGCCACCTGAAGACCGGCAGCGAGCTGGACTGGCATAACCTGGCCGCCGAAAAGCAGACGCTGGTGTTCTACATGGGGCTAAACCAGGCCGCCACGATTCAGGCGAAGCTGCTGGAGCACGGTATGAATGCGGATATGCCCGTCGCGCTGGTCGAAAACGGCACCGCCATTACGCAGCGCGTGGTGGATGGCGTGCTGACGCAGTTAGGCGAGCTGGCGCAGCAGGTCGAAAGCCCGGCGCTGATCGTGGTGGGCCGCGTGGTTGAACTGCGCGACAGGCTGAACTGGTTCTCCAATCACTAACGCATATTCCTCCTCCCCGGAGTAGTCCTTAAGCGGACTACTCCCCTCTTACCGCTACCGATAACATACCGCCCCGAAGTGGAACTTTTCCCTTTATTCCCTTGAGTTACATCCAATTTTCGTTTTAAAGACAAGGAATGCGTATGTTCAAACTGGCAAAGGCCGCCGTTCTGGTTGGCCTGTTATCGACTCTGACGGCCTGCACCGGTCACGTTCAAAACACCAAAAATAACTGCAGCTACGATTACCTGCTGCACCCGGCGATCTCCATTTCGAAGATCATCGGTGGTTGCGGCCCGGCGGCACAGCAGTAAGCGTTATACAGGCGTAAAAAAACCGGGATGTCCCGGTTTTTTTGTTGATGCGGAGCGTTTTTTTGTCGGGTGGCGCTGACGCTTACCCGACCTACACGGTCCCGTAGGCCGGGTAAGGCGAAGCCGCCACCCGGCACAGCGGCTTAAGGTTTCGCCACAAACCCAATCGCTTCATACACCGCTTTCAGGGTTTCGGACGCGCGCGCGCTGGCTTTTTCCGCGCCCTCTTTCATCACTTTCTGCAGGAACGCTTCGTCGTTACGGTAGCGGTGATAACGCTCCTGCAGCTCGGTCAGCATGCCGGAAACGGCATCTGCCACTTCGCCTTTAAGGTGGCCGTACATCTTGCCTTCGAAGTGTTTTTCCAGCTCAGGGATGCTCTGGCCGGTGACGCCCGAGAGGATATCCAGCAGGTTGGAGACGCCCGCTTTGTTCTGCACGTCGTAACGCACGACTGGCGGCTCGTCGGAGTCGGTCACGGCACGCTTGAGTTTTTTCACCACCGATTTCGGATCTTCCAGCAGGCCGATAACGTTGTTGCGGTTATCGTCAGACTTGGACATCTTCTTGGTCGGCTCCAGCAGCGACATCACGCGTGCACCGGACTTCGGAATAAATGGCTCTGGTACTTTAAACACATCGCCGTAGATCGCGTTAAAGCGCTGGGCGATATCGCGGCTCAGCTCCAGGTGCTGCTTCTGATCTTCGCCCACAGGGACCTGGTTTGTCTGGTACAGCAGAATGTCTGCCGCCATCAGCACCGGATAGTCAAACAGGCCGGCGTTGATGTTTTCAGAGTAGCGCGCGGATTTATCCTTGAACTGCGTCATGCGGCTCAGCTCGCCGAAATAGGTGTAGCAGTTCAGCGCCCAGCCCAGCTGCGCGTGCTCCGGCACGTGAGACTGAACGAAGATGGTGCTCTTCTCCGGATCGATGCCGCAGGCCAGATACAGCGCCAGGGTGTCCAGCGTGGCTTTGCGCAGCTTCTCAGGATCCTGACGGGCGGTAATCGCATGGAGATCGACGATGCAGTAAATGCAATGGTAGTCATCCTGCATGCTGACCCACTGACGTAACGCGCCCATGTAGTTACCAATGGTCAATTCACCTGAAGGCTGTGCGCCACTAAAAACGATGGGCTTAGTCATTGTTCAATTCCTGATGTTCACTGTGCGAAAGCCCGAGTGCGGGCAACAAATCTTTGAAGTGGTCGAAAACGACGTCCGGCTCACTCAGCGTAATGGCCTCACCGTAGTTGTAGCCATAGGTTAACCCCACGGAAGGACACCCGGCCGCGCGGGCAGCCAGAATATCATTGCGGGAATCGCCGACAAAGAGCAGCTCCGCAGGCGTTAAGGATAATTTTCCTGCCACCAGCAGCAGCGGTTCCGGATGGGGCTTTTTGTTCTGCACGTCGTCGCCGCCCACAATCACGGAGAAATACTTCGCGATATTGAGCGCTTCCAGCAGCGGTGCGACAAACGGCGTGGGTTTGTTGGTCACCAGACCCAGCGGGATGCCCTTCGCGTGCAGCGCGCTCAGCGTTTCCTGAACGTCCGGGAACAGGAAGCTGCCCTCCTCGACGGTCTCTTCATAGAAACGATCGAACAGTTTGCGCAGAATACGCAGCTGCTCTTCCTGCGGGATGTCCGCGTGATCGACGCTCGGTTTACCCTGGGCGGAACGCTGCGACGCACGCTCCTGACGCGCCCACGTCAACGCGCGCGCCATCAGAACATCGGCGCCGTTGCCAATCCACGTGACGACGCGCTCTTCACCCGCAACGGGGAGTTCAAGTGCATACAGCGCCTGGTCGACGGCGCTCGTTAAGCCCGGCGCGCTGTCAACCAGCGTGCCGTCGAGGTCGAATGCCACACCCCGAATAGCCTGTAATTTATCCATGACTTACCTTCGCCAGCTCGCGGCGCATTTCATCAATGACTTTTTTATAATCCGGTTGGTCGAAAATGGCTGAACCAGCAACGAACATATCCGCGCCTGCCGCCGCAATTTCACCAATGTTATTCACTTTCACGCCGCCGTCTACTTCCAGACGAATGTCGTAGCCTGACTCGTCGATACGACGGCGGACTTCACGCAGCTTATCCAGCGTGTGAGGAATGAATGACTGGCCGCCAAAACCGGGGTTAACGGACATCAGCAGGATCACGTCCAGCTTGTCCATGACATAGTCGAGATAGCTCAGCGGCGTGGCCGGGTTAAACACCAGACCCGCTTTACAGCCGTTCTCTTTGATCAGCTGCAGCGTGCGATCCACATGTTCAGAGGCTTCCGGATGGAAGGTGATGATGCTGGCACCCGCCGCGGCGAAGTCAGGCACGATGCGATCAACCGGTTTCACCATCAGGTGAACGTCGATCGGGGCGGTAATGCCATAGTTACGCAGCGCCTTGAGCACCATCGGACCGATGGTCAGGTTAGGAACGTAGTGGTTATCCATCACGTCGAAATGGACGACATCCGCGCCAGCCGCCAGTGCGTTGGCGGTATCTTCACCCAGGCGGGCAAAATCGGCCGACAGAATTGAGGGAGCAATCAAAAACTGTTTCATCCGCTTCTCCTTGAAATGTGTTTACCGGCGGGCAAAACGGCTCAGGGGCGATAAAGAGCCAGGAGTTCGTCCACCTTTTTACGTGTGCCGCCGTTGCTGCTAATGCTACGCCGCACCTTAACCTGAAAATGCTTCGCGGCTTTGTACCATTCGCGCGTATCAGGCGTGTCGTGATTCGAAATTAACACCGGAATTCTTTTGCTGACCAGCTTTTCCGCCATCTCCGCCAGACGCGCCTGCTCGGCAGGGCTGAAGCTGTTGGTGTGGTAGGCGGTGAAGTTCGCCGTCGCAGACAGCGGCGCGTATGGGGGGTCACAGTAAACCACCGAATTGACGCCTGCCAGTTCCATACACTCTTCATAGGAGAGGCAATGAAACTCCGCGTTCTGCGCTTTTTCAGCAAAGTGATAAAGCTCGTCCTGTGGGAAATACGGGCGCTTGTAGCGACCAAACGGCACGTTAAATTCCCCGCGCAGGTTATACCGGCACAGGCCGTTGTAACCATGACGATTAAGATAGAGGAACAGCAGGGCTCTGCGGAACGGATCCTGGCTCTGGTTAAACTCCGCGCGGAACTGGTAGTAAACGTCCGGATTATTGTTCTCGGGCGTAAACAGCTTGCGCGCCTCTGCGACATACTCATCGGTACGGAGCTTAACGATGTTATAGAGGCTGATAAGGTCGCTGTTGATATCCGCCAGGATATAACGAGAAAAATCGGTGTTGAGGAACACCGATCCCGCACCCACGAAAGGTTCGATAAGACACTCGCCTTCAGGCAGGTGCTTTTTAATATCATCGAGCAGGGGGTATTTCCCCCCTGCCCATTTCAGAAAAGCGCGATTTTTTTTCATGCTGACTAACTGATTACACCTTCTCCGGCTGTGGAGAAAGCTCCGACAGCATCCTGCGCTTTAAACATTACTTCAGATCGGCCTGAACCTGATGAATCGGCTTCGCCCATGGGTTCTTCGCCTGAACGTCAGCTGGCAGCGCCGCTACGGCACGTTTTGCTTCATCTTTTGACGAATAAACACCGCTCACCAGCACATACCACGGCTGACCGTTACGGGTCGTCTGATAAACAACATAGTTTTTCAGATTTGATTTCTTCGCCCAGCTGTTGAGGTTGTCGTAGTTAGACGAACTGCTCAGCTGCAGCGTGTAGTTGCTGGAAGGCGCAGACTTCAGCGAACCGACGTTACCTGCCGTTTTACCTGCCGCGCTGCTGGATGCGGTTGCCGTCGCGGCTGGTGCCGCTGTGGCAGCCGGTGCCGTGGTGGTCGCCGTGGCTTTCGGCGCAGTCTGCGTGACGGGCGCTTTAGCAGGCTCGCTCACCGCAGCCGTTTCCGTGCGTTTCGGCTGGGCCGGTACGGCTTTCACTTCAGGCGCTTTTACCACTGCCTGAGGTTTGGTTTCACGCTTAGGCTCAATCACTGCCTGCTTACGCTCAGGACGTGTCGTAGTCTGCGTCTGGTGCGGTTTGGTTTCCGTCGCGGCCGTTTGCGGCTGAGCGTTACCGCCGCGAATCGGGGCAACGGTTGCAGGTTCAGTTGGCAGCGTAGAGTTAACCACGACGTTATCAACCTGCTGCTGGTTCTGCGGCTGCGTCAGCGCATTGTTCAGGTCTCCCTGAACTTCCACACGCTGCTGACTTTCTGGCGCAGCAGGTGCCTGACCCTGAGCTGGGGTTGAAGAAACGGGCGGCAGAGAAACATCCTGCGGCGCTGTGGTGTTACCGGCGGTCTGCTCTGCGGAAGTAGCACCCGGCGCTGGCTGTGCGCCATTCGCCTGATTGGACGCATCGTTACCGGAAAGGTTGATGCTCTTCTCAGCGGAAGCCGTTTGCTCGGTTGAGTTCGTTGACGGTGCTTTAAGCGCGGAGCCAATGCCGACAATCAGCAGCACAAGCACCAGAACGCCAAGGCCCATCATAATGTACTGGCGGGACGCCGGTTTTGGCGCAGCGGCTTTTTTACGTTTACGCGGGCGACGCTCTACAGGCTGTTCGTCCATTGAATCTTCTTCGGACTCATAATCCTCTTCTGCTCGCTCTTCGTGCGCGTTGCGGCTGCGCGAAGGGCGACGATCGTCTGCATCCAGATCAACATCGTCAAAGTTGATCTGCGGCTCGTTATCACGTTCTGAAGATTGACGAGAACGACCAGTACGACGATCGCTGGGATCGGGTTTCAGCTCGTCTTCTGGTTTGAATTCATCCATTTAACACCCCACTCAAAGGCTTATGCCAACGACTTTGCATTTCACCTGAAGCTAAACGACCACCTGCGACAGTGGCCTGACCTTTCTAGTTGTTACGCCTGCTGACAGTCAGCGATAGCGCCAAGAACGACATCGTGCGGCACTCCGCCGCGCACTTCACTCTTCCCTATTGCAAGCGGGAGTACAAGACGCATCTCACCTGCCAATACTTTTTTATCGCGCATCATGTGGGGTAAATACGCTTGCGCCGACATCTCCTGCGGCCCGTTCACCGGCAAACCTGCACGCTCAAGCAGCGCAATGATACGTGCCGTCTCTTCCGGTTTGAACTGCCCAAGGCGTTCAGAGGTGCGGGCAGCCATCACCATGCCGACCGCGACGGCTTCACCGTGCAGCCAGTTGCCGTAACCCATTTCGGCTTCAATCGCGTGACCAAACGTATGCCCAAGATTCAGTAAAGCACGTAAGCCCGTTTCACGCTCGTCTGCGGCAACAACTTCTGCTTTCAGCTCACAGCAACGACGAATGCAGTATGCCAGTTTTGCCTCATCGAGGCCCAGCAGCGCATCCATATTCTCTTCAAGCCAGTTAAAGAACTCGCCGTCCAGAATAATGCCGTATTTGATCACTTCCGCCAGACCCGAAGCCAGTTCGCGCTTCGGCAGGGTTTTCAGACAGTCGAGATCCACCACCACCGATGCGGGCTGATAGAACGCGCCAATCATGTTTTTGCCGAGCGGATGGTTCACTGCCGTTTTGCCACCCACAGAGGAGTCGACCTGGGACAGCAGCGTGGTAGGGATTTGAATAAAGCGGACACCACGCTGATAGCTTGCGGCCGCAAAGCCGGTCAGATCGCCCACAACACCGCCGCCCAGGGCAAGCAGTGTTGTATCGCGACCATGCGGTTTTTGCAGCAATGCGGTAAAGACGGTATCCAGTACCGTCAGGCTTTTATACTGCTCGCCATCGGGGAGAATCACACTGTCGACTTTTACGCCCGCCTGCTCAAGCAGGTGGCGTACGCGGTCGAGATAAAGCGGAGCCAGCGTCTCGTTGGTGACCAGCATCGCCTGATCACCCGCTTTCAGTGGTAAAAAGGAAGCTGGGTCGTTAAACAAACCAGCCGCGATGGTGATAGGGTAACTACGTTCCCCGAGAGTAACTGTAATCCTCTCCATGACGCGACATCCACCTTTAATGCTATTACCCGCAGGCGAGTGTATATAAAGCCAGAATCAGTTGCTTTCCAGCATATGAATAATCTGGTTTGCAACCACTTTAGCGCTCTGGTCGTCGGTACGAATGGTCACATCGGCAATCTCTTCATACAGCGGATTGCGTTCATCGGCCAACGCTTCCAGAACTTCGCGTGGTGGCGTTTCAACCTGCAGCAGCGGGCGCTTTTTATCGCGCTGCGTACGTGCCAGCTGTTTCTCAATGGTCGTCTCAAGATAGACCACTACGCCACGGGCGGAGAGACGGTTGCGGGTTTCGCGAGATTTCACAGAGCCGCCGCCTGTTGCCAGAACGATGCCCTGTTTTTCCGTGAGTTCGTTGATCACTTTTTCTTCTCGGTCACGGAAACCTTCTTCGCCTTCTACGTCGAAAACCCAGCCCACATCAGCTCCGGTTCGTTTCTCAATCTCTTGATCAGAATCGTAAAATTCCATATTGAGTTGTTGAGCTAACTGACGCCCAATAGTGCTTTTGCCGGCACCCATAGGCCCAACCAGAAAGATATTGCGTTTCTCTGCCATTTTATCGGTACTACTAAGACTATTCGTTAATGGTAATCCCCGCTTCGCAGACACCCGGCGTAGCAGGACATGAACTGAAACCTCATATGCAATAGAGCGAGAGTCAGACTAAAAATTATCTCAATACTCCGGCTTGTTTGGCAACTGATTAAATCACCGCGCCGGGCGCATAAGGTAATAAGACGTAAGTCCAACTCAAATCGGTACTCCTTGTATGCTAATTCATGCCCCACGTCAAACATCTGCAACAAACTGAATGCAAAATCATTGCGGGGATCGTTACCCGTCAGCGAATACCGACCAGACGTGGTGTAATAAACACCACTAATTCACGCCGTTCGTTGTCTTTCCCGTCATGGCGGAAAAGCGACCCAATCCAGGGGATGCTCCCAAGCCCCGGTACGCTGTCAGTGCCGGTTTTGTTCTTCTGGGAAAATATTCCGCCCAACGCCAGCGTTTCTCCACTTTTTACCTCCACCTGGGTTTCTATCTCCTGCTTATCGATAGCCAGCGTTTCGCCATCGGCCTGCTGCAGAACCTGTCCCGGCATATTTTCGCTGATGTGTAATTTCAGGCGCACGCGTCCCCCCGGCAATACTACCGGTGTGACCTCCATTCCGAGTACCGCCTCTTTAAACTCAACGGAGGTGGCGCCGCTTTCCCCGCTTGAGACCTGATACGGGATCTCACTGCCCTGCTTAATGCTGGTAGGTTGCATATGCGAGGCCAACAGCCGCGGGCTGGCGATAATATCGACCTGCTGTTTTTGCTCCAGCGCTAAAAGTTCCAGATCAAGCAATCTGCCGTTAATCCGACCGATATTAAAACCCACGTGGCTGGTGGCGCTGGCGACGGAAAGATCGCTGCCCAGCGTCGTCAGTTGTCCAACCTTGCCCACGTCGGTAGCGTCGGCGAGATTCCACTTCACCCCCAACTCGCGCAGGCTTTTTTCGTTGATGGTCACAATATGCGCCGCCAGTTCGACCTGCTCGACGGGAATATCCATCTCGGCGGCCCAGCGCTGCAGCGTATCCACCGCAGCCTGGTTATCCCGAATCAGCAGGCGGTTAGTACGCGTGTCGACGGATAAGCTCCCCTTTGGGCTCAGGAGTTTTTCCGCGGCTTTTTGCAGCTCCCCGGCATCCGCATAAGAAAAGGGAATGCCCTGAGTGACCAGCGGGGCATCAAGCTGTCGACGCGCCTGTTCCTGTTCTGAACGCTCCCGCTGTTCACGTTGCCAGGCCGCGGTATGCACATAAAAAATACCGCCCTCCTCGCGCAAGACGAGCCCGGCGCTGGAGACGACCGTCCGTAACGCCTGCCTCCAGGGGACGCGCGTCAGGTTAAGCGAAAGCGTACCGCTGACATCAGGCGATACCACCAGATTACGGTTCTCCTGTGCGACCAGGGCCTGTAACACCTGGACCACAGGCACGTCATCCACCACCAGCGTGACCGGTTTTGGCGCGGCGGCCCACAGCGGTTGGCTGAACGCCAGCAGCCACAGCATTATCCGTAAATTCATTTTTGTCCGTTCCTTCTCGTTGCCACGTCCATTTTCCCGGGTCACAGGTGTCACCCACATCAACCGCCAGCTCCGCTGCATTGACGGCGGTTATCCTCCAGCCAGCCGGGAAGCGCTCATGCATTTTCAGCCGGTGCCAGCGCATTTCCCCATCCTGTAAAATGCCGATAGTCTCCTGCCCTTCCACCATGCCGCGAAAGCGCCACTGCGCCAGCTCGCCAATGGCGCAAGGATCGTCCGGGGGACGAAACGGATCGCGCATACCGGTCAATAGCAGCACTGAGCAAACCAGCAAACATCGCGCGCTATTTCGCATGTTCCAGCTCCAGCTGCAGGCGTAACGCCCTACCTTGTGGCGCAATCGCGAAAGCGGCGATCTCCACATCCTGCTGTGCCAGCCGGGAAAAAAGCGCTGGAATGGCCTGCCACTCCGCATCCAGCGCCAGCTCCCCTCCATTTTGCAGCGGCTTCCAGTGAACGAGCGTCGTCTCATCGCCCTGAAAATTGAGCGGGGAGAACGGCGTCAGCGCCCGTGCTTTTACAGCGTCCGGACGAAACGGCACCTTTCTGACGGCAGGCCATAACGCCGCGTTCGTCCTCACATCTTCAATCAGCTGGCGTTGTTGTTCAGCACACTGCCTGTCTACCGGTCTGAGCAACGCGCCCCACGCGAACAGCCCTGCCAGGAGACTCCCCAGGCACCAGCAGAGTAGCCGATGCCAGGGACGGCTTTCGCACCAGCGTTCTAACAAGGTATTCACGCGTTACCCCTCGCTTTTGAGATGAAGCGTAAACATCCAGTGCCCCCGGCTATCCTGCCGAAGCTCGCCCGGCGTCCCGGGCGTAAAGCCCGCTATTTGGCCAAGCGCATCGCGCAGAGTAGAGAGGGCCGGCAGGGTGATAGCGTAACCGGTCAATATCAGCGCAGGCGGCTGATAGCGCAGCTCTGTCAGCCAGACCTGTGAAGGAATGGCGCGGGAAAGGGAGGCCAGCACCGGTTGCCATGCGCGTCGTTGCCTGGTTTGCACGGGGAGCTGCGCCTGTGCGGCCAGTTTTTGCCGGGCGACAAGCGCGTGCTGCACGGACTGCATTCCCGTCAGATCCGTTTGCAGCGCGCGCAGTTTCACGAACTGGTTCATCCGCAGACAAACAATGACTACGAACATCAACAGTACTGTGCCGATACACATTGCGCCCCAGAAGCGCAGGCATCGCGCGCGCCGCTGCTGTCGCCAGGGCAGAAAATTCAGGATGCTCATCCGGGCACCTCGCTCATGGCCAACGCCAGCGCGACGGTATAATCAGCCCCGCATTCCGGCAGCGGAGCATGGCAGCGTTCCAGGATTTCCCACGGATCACGTTGGCAATCAAACAGCGCGATGTCATCCGGACCAAGCGCCAGCAGCGCCGCCAGCTCGGCCACGTTTTCTGCTTCGGTAGTTAAGCGGCGTCCCCACTGGTGGCGCATCGCCCAGAGCCACTGCCGATCGTCCCGCCAGGCAACGCACTGCGCCGGCGCCACTGCGGGAAGAAGATTCGTCAGCGCGCTGGCATCCGGGGTAATGGTCACCAGCCGCAAACGCAGCGTTTTCGCCAGCGCCAGAAGGGTATCGACCTCGTTGTTTTGTGCGGCCGTCACGTGAAAGGTATTGCTGAAGGTATCCTGGGCGTAGTCGAAACAGAGGGTATCGGCAGACATCTCCAGTTCGCGGGCGAGCGCGCTACCCAGCCATGAGAGCTGCTCGCTGTCGCGCAGCGCAACGGTCGGGCGGGGAAGCGACCGCTGCAGAGTGCGTGCTGCCGGGAAAGAGAGGAACACCCGATGGGCGTGCGGCAGCGTTTTTCGCCAGTCGCGCAACGCATCAACCAGCTGTTCTGGCTGGCAAATTTTGCCGTCACGAATGATGCCTTCGCCCAGCGGGATTGCCCACCAGCGCCACAGACGCCAGCCGGACTTATCCCGGTCCAGCGCCACGATCAGCACCCTATCCTGTTGAATATGAACGCCCGTTTGCCATGTTTTGAAGGCCATGCTTCACGATCTCCTTATCGCCCGTCGCCCTGACGGCTATATCAATGAATCAGGCTTGCCTTTATACTACCGCGCGATTGTTTAGAAACTGCCCAAGTGAAACCAAATGGGAAATCTCCGGTGAAGTTCGTAAAGTATTTATTCATCCTTGCAGTCTGTTGCATTCTGCTGGGAGCAGGCTCGATTTACGGTTTGTACAAATATATTGAGCCACAGCTACCTGATGTCGCCACGCTTCGCGATGTGCGTCTCCAGATCCCGATGCAGGTCTATAGCGCCGATGGCGAGCTCATGGCGCAGTATGGCGAGAAGCGTCGTATCCCGCTGACCTTAAACCAAATTCCACCCGTGATGGTGAAAGCCTTTATCGCCACGGAGGACAGCCGTTTTTACGAGCACCACGGTGTCGATCCGGTGGGGATTTTCCGTGCCGCGAGCATTGCGTTGTTCTCTGGTCACGCCTCTCAGGGGGCGAGTACCATTACGCAGCAGCTGGCGCGTAACTTCTTCCTCAGCCCTGAAAAGACGCTGACCCGTAAGATCAAAGAGGTGTTCCTGGCGATCCGTATTGAGCAGCTGCTGAGCAAAGACGAGATCCTTGAGCTGTACCTCAATAAAATCTACCTGGGCTACCGTGCCTATGGCGTGGGGGCGGCCGCGCAGGTGTACTTCGGTAAGCCTGTTGAGCAACTCACCTTAAGCGAAATGGCCACCATCGCCGGTCTGCCAAAAGCGCCGTCCACGTTTAACCCGCTCTACTCGCTCGATCGCGCCACTGCCCGTCGTAACGTCGTCCTGTCACGTATGCTGAGCGAAGGCTATATCAGCCAGAGCGAGTATGACCAGGCGCGCAACGACGTCATTGACGCTAACTACCACGCCCCGGAGATCGCCTTCTCAGCGCCTTACCTGACCGAAATGGTTCGCCAGGAGATGGTGAATCGCTATGGCGACAAGGCCTATGAAGATGGCTATCGCGTGTACACCACCGTCACCCGTAAAGTGCAGCAGGCGGCGCAGGACGCGGTACGCAACAACGTGATGGACTACGATATGCGTCACGGCTATCGCGGCCCCTCAAACGTGCTCTGGAAGGTGGGCGAAAGCGCGTGGGACAGCAAAAAAATCACCAGTACGCTGAGAGCGCTGCCTACCTACGGTCCGCTCCTTCCTGCGGTGGTGACGCAGGCCGATCCTCAGGAAGCCGTTGCAACGCTCGCGGACGGTACGTCCGTCTCCCTGCGCATGGACGGTATCCGTTGGGCGCGTCCGTACCGCTCGGATACCCTGCAGGGCGCCACGCCGCGTAAAGTGACCGATGCGGTACAGACCGGGCAGCAAATCTGGGTGCGCAAGGTTGGCGAATCCTGGTGGCTGGCGCAGGTGCCGGACGTCAACTCGGCCCTGGTTTCTATCAATCCGCAGAACGGTGCTGTACTGGCCCTGGTCGGCGGGTTCGATTTCAACCAGAGCAAATTTAACCGTGCCACCCAGGCGCTGCGTCAGGTCGGTTCCAATATCAAACCGTTCCTCTACACGGCCGCGATGGATAAGGGCCTGACCCTCGCCAGCATCCTCAACGACGTGCCAATCTCCCGCTGGGATGCGGGGGCGGGTTCCGACTGGCAGCCGAAAAACTCCCCTGCGGAATATGCCGGCCCGATTCGTCTTCGTCAGGGTCTGGGACAGTCGAAAAACGTGGTGATGGTGCGTGCCATGCGCGCCATGGGCGTCGACTATGCCGCAGAGTATCTGCAGCGCTTCGGTTTCCCGGCGCAGAACATCGTTCGCACCGAGTCGCTGGCGTTAGGCTCAGCCTCCTTTACGCCGCTTCAGGTCGCGCGTGGATACTCGGTGATGGCCAACGGCGGCTTCCTGATTGACCCGTACTTCATCAGCAAGATCGAGAACGATCAGGGCGGCGTGCTGTTCGAGGCGAAGCCGAAAATTGCCTGCCCTGACTGCGATATTCCGGTCATTTATGGCAATACGCCGAAATCTGAAGTACTTGAAAACAAGGACATGGAAGACCCTGCCGTGTCGCAGGAGCAGCAGAGCGGCGTGGTGCCGCAGCCGCAGCTCGAGCAGGCGAACCAGGCGCTGGTGGCGCAGACCGGCGCGCAGGAATACGCCCCGCATGTGATCAACACGCCGCTGTCTTTCCTGATCAAAAGCGCGCTGAACACCAACATCTTCGGTGAGCCAGGCTGGCAGGGTACCGGCTGGCGCGCAGGACGCGATCTGCAGCGCCATGATATCGGCGGTAAAACGGGGACAACCAACAGCTCGAAAGACGCGTGGTTCTCCGGTTACGGTCCGGGCGTGGTGACCTCGGTCTGGATCGGCTTCGACGATCACCGCCGCGATTTAGGGCGTACCACGGCCTCCGGCGCGATTAAAGATCAGATTTCCGGCTATGAAGGCGGCGCGAAGAGCGCGCAGCCAGCCTGGGACGCCTACATGAAGGCCGTTCTTGAAGGCGTGCCGGAGCAGCCACTGACGCCACCGCCTGGCGTGGTGACGGTCAATATCGACCGCAGCACGGGCCAGCTCGCCAACGGCGGTAATAGTCGCGAGGAGTATTTCATCGAGGGCACACAGCCAACCACACAGGCGGTGCATGAGGTGGGTACAGAGATTATCGATAACGGCGAAACGCACGAGCTGTTCTAAATGTAAAAATGCCCGGTAAAAACCGGGCAACACAGCGTAGGCCGGGTCAGGCGAAGCCGCCACCCGGCATTTTTTATGGGCTACAGTCGCCCCTGCCCTTTCAACCACTCCCGTACCAGGAACAGCGCGCTCACGTTGCGAGCCTCATTAAAGTCAGGATCTTCCAGCAGATCCATCAGGTGCGCCAGCGGCCAGCGAACCTGCGGCAGCGGCTCCGGCTCATCCCCTTCCAGCGATTCAGGATAGAGATCTTCAGCCACCACGATATTCATTTTGCTGGAAAAATAGGACGGCGCCATGCTCAGTTTTTTCAGGAATGAAAGCTCATTCGCCCCGAACCCCACCTCTTCTTTCAGCTCGCGGTTTGCCGCTTCAAAGACGGTTTCGCCCGGGTCGATCAGCCCTTTCGAGAATCCAAGCTCGTAAGATTCCGTTCCCACAGCGTATTCGCGGATCAAAATCAGATGATCGTCGACAATCGGCACAATCATCACCGCTTCGCGCGACGAGGGGCGCATACGTTCATAAACGCGACGCACACCGTTGCTGAACTCCAGATCCACACTTTCGACATTAAACAGGCGCGATTTGGCGACTGTTTCAACATTCAGAATGGTGGGTTTTTGTAGTGGTTTGCTCATCGTGATGGGTCTTAGCAGTGAGAACTGGCGTTATTGTGCGATACGCCGCACGGTTTCGGCAATGTCAATCGTTCTTTATTTACATTTATGCAACGTAGCAGGGATCAATCCTCAATTCAAAACAAATGTCAAGAGGTTGAAATGTTTCCAGGAATTTGCTGATATCGCGCCATAACAGGCTTTGCTATCATCACCGGTCACTGGGATGCGCTTCAGAATGCTCAAGTTCGACTCCATACTTGCCGATAGCCAGCCACAGACTCTCATTCAATGTAAAGGTGCTACTGACTACACCTGTAAGAAGATAAGTAAGATGGGGAAAGCATGAGCACCATTTTGATTGTTCTCGCTGCTATGCTGGCCGGCGCATTGGTTGCAGGGTGGTTGTACAGGCGCCGCATACAGCGCCGTTATCGCCTGCCTTTTTTAACTGCATTTGCGGGCGCGACCACGCGTAAACTCACGCAAGACGAGCGCGATGCGGTTGAAAACTATCTCGAAATCCTGAACCGTACTCAGCTCACGCCTGGGCCAACGGGTGCCACCGCTGCGCCCGTGGCGTTAAAGCTTAATGCCCAGAGTGATACCGTGCTCTGCGTGACGCGATCCATCACGCGCTATGGCATCACGACTGATGACCCCAACAAGTGGCGCTATTACCTTGATTCCGTCGAAGTGCATCTCCCTCCGTCCTGGGAGCAATACATTAATGACGAAAACAGCGTTGAGCTGATTCACACCGATTCATTGCCTCTGGTTATCTCGCTTAACGGCCACACGCTGAATGAATATCTTCAGGAAGCCCCGCGTTTTGCGCTGGAGCGCGCCAGTTCGACGCAGGCTTCTATTCGTGGCGAAGAGACAGAGCAGATTGAACTGCTGAACATTCGTCAGGAGACGCATGAAGAGTACGCCCTGAGCCGCCCGGACGGCATTCGTGAAGCCCTGCTGATCGTCGCCGCCTTCCTGCTCTTTTTTTTCTGCCTGCTGACGCCGGATGTGTTTGTCCCCTGGCTGGCGGGCGGTGCGGTGCTGCTGCTGGCGGGCGGGCTTTGGGGGCTCTTTGCTCCGCCGGCCAAAACCTCGTTGCGCGAGATCCACTGCCTGCGCGGGACGCCAAAGCGCTGGGGTCTGTTCGGTGAAAACGATCAGGAACACCTCAACAATATCTCGCTCGGGATTATTGACCTGATCTACCCGCGCCACTGGCAACCGTGGATCGCGCAGGATTTAGGCCAGAAAACCGATATTGATATCTACCTTGACCGCCACGTTGTGCGTCAGGGACGCTTCTTATCCCTGCATGATGAAGTGAAAAATTTCCCGCTTCAGCACTGGCTTCGCAGCACGGTCATTGCCGGGGGCGCGGCGCTGGTCTTAGTCATGCTGCTGCTTTTCGTGCCGCTGGATATGCCCATCAAATTCACCCTGTCGTGGATCAAAGGGGCGCAAACCATTGAAGCGACCAGCGTCAACAAGCTGGATGAAGCCGGTGTACGCGTGGGAGACACGCTGCGCCTGAAGGGAACCGGGATGTGTAATATTCACACGCCGGGGGCATGGAACACGCGTCAGAACTCGCCGTTCATGCCGTTCGATTGCTCGCAAATTATCTGGAACGACGCACCGCCGCTGCCGCTGCCGGAATCCGAAGTGGTGAATAAAGCCACGGCTCTTACCCAGACGGTTAACCGCCAGCTGCACCCGAAACCGGACGATGATTCACGCGTTAGTCCCGCACTGCGTTCGGCCATTCAAAAATCAGGCATGGTTCTGCTGGATGATTTTGGTGACATCGTTCTGAAAACGCAGGATCTCTGTTCTTCGCAGGATGAGTGCATACGTCTTAAAAATGCCCTGGTCAACCTCGGGAACAGTAAAGACTGGGACTCGCTGGTAAAGCGCGCCGAAGCGGGACGACTGGATGGCGTCAACGTGCTGCTGCGTCCGGTGAGTGCTGAATCGCTGGATAACCTGGTCGCCACCTCCACATCACCGTTTATGATGCGCGAAACCACCCGGGCGGCTCAGGCGCTGAACAGCCCGGCACCGGGCGGCTTTGTGATTGCAAGCGATGAAGGCAGCGACCTGGTCGATCAGCCTTACCCGCAGGTTGCACTTTATGACTACCCGGCGCAGGAGCAGTGGAGCCAGTTCCAGCGCCTGGCGCAGATGCTGATGCAAACGCCGTTCAGCGCAGAAGGGATTGTCACGAGTGTTTATACCGACGCCAACGGCACGCGCCATATCGGCCTGCACCGGATGCCGGATAGCGCAGGTTTATGGCGCTATATCGGCACCTCTCTGCTGATGACCGCGATGCTGATCGCCATTTTCTGGAACGGCTTTATGGCCCTGCGACGCTACCAGCGCTCGCGCACCCGGCTTGCAGAGATCCAGCAATATTATGAAAATTGCCTCAATCCTAAGCTGATCCCCTCCTCTGAGAGCCTGATCTGATAACGTCGTTGCGCGACAAGATGTGCTACCCTGTCGCGCACGATTCTTCTGGCTGGAGTTCCCCCCCTATGCATCTTGATATCGACTGGCAGCAGGTCGACACCGTTCTGCTGGATATGGACGGCACGCTGCTCGATCTCGCCTTTGACAACTATTTCTGGCAAACGCTGGTGCCGGAAACCTATGGCGAGCAGCAGGGAATCTCCCCGGCAGAAGCGCAGGCATTCATTCGTTCGCAATATAGCGCCGTGCAACATACGCTAAACTGGTACTGTCTGGACTACTGGAGCGAGCGCCTCGGTCTGGATATTTGTGCCATGACCACCGCCCAGGGTCCACGCGCCGTGCTGCGCGAGGATACGGTTCCGTTCCTGGATGCGCTGAAAGCAAGCGGCAAACGCCGTATTTTGCTGACCAATGCGCATCCCCATAACCTGGCCGTGAAGCTGGAGCATACGGGTCTGGCATCACACCTTGATTTATTACTTTCCACCCACACATTTGGTTATCCGAAAGAGGATCAGCGGTTGTGGCATGCGGTGAAGGAAGAGACGGGCTTGCAGCCGGAACGTACGCTGTTCATTGACGACAGCGAGCCCATTCTGGATTCCGCGGCAAGGTTTGGCATTCGCTATTGTCTGGGCGTCACCAATCCTGACTCTGGCCTGGCTGAAAAAAGCTATCTGCGCCACCCGGGACTGAACGACTACCGCCAGATGATCCCCTCACTGACCGTGAAGGAGAGGCCATGAAAGAAAAACCCTCTGACGGGGTAAGACTGGATAAATGGCTGTGGGCGGCGCGTTTTTATAAAACGCGCGCCCTTGCCCGCGAGATGATTGACGGCGGAAAGGTGCATTACAACGGCCAGCGCAGCAAACCAAGCAAGCTGGTTGAGCTGAATGCCACCTTAACGCTGCGTCAGGGCAACGACGAACGTACGGTAGTGATTAAAGCCATTACCGAACAACGACGGCCCGCCCCGGAAGCCGTCCTGCTTTATGAAGAGACGGCGGAAAGCATTGAAAAGCGCGAGAAGACCGCGCTGGCGCGCAAAATGAATGCGCTGACCATGCCCCACCCGGACCGGCGACCGGATAAAAAAGAGCGCCGCGATCTGATGAAATTTAAACACGGTGAGAGCGAGTAACCCTCACCCGCACGAGAGATGAAAATGGCCCAACACGACCAATTACACCGCTATCTGTTTGAACAATTCGCCGTGCGCGGCGAGCTGGTCACCGTATCCGAAACCTGGAAACAGATTCTGGAAAACCACAACTACCCGCTGCCGGTGAAGACCCTGTTGGGCGAACTGCTGGTTGCCACCAGCCTGCTGACCGCAACGCTGAAGTTTGCCGGCGATATCACCGTGCAGCTGCAGGGTGACGGCCCAATGTCGCTGGCGGTGATCAACGGCAATAACCAGCAGCAGATGCGCGGCGTGGCGCGCGTTCAGGGCGACGTGCCTGAAAATGCTGACCTCAAAACGCTGGTAGGTAATGGCTACCTGGTGATCACCATCTCCCCGGAGGAAGGTGAACGCTATCAGGGCGTGGTCGGTCTGGAAGGCGATACCCTGGCAGCCTGCCTGGAAGATTACTTCATGCGTTCTGAACAGCTGCCGACGCGTCTCTTCATCCGCACCGGTGAAGTGGACGGCCAGCCAGCTGCTGGCGGGATGCTGCTGCAGGTTCTGCCTGCGCAGGACGCGCAGACCAATGATTTCGAGCACCTGGCAACACTGACCGAAACCATCAAGGCGGAAGAGCTGTTCAACCTGTCGGCGACCGACGTGCTGTGGCGTCTGTACCACGAAGAAGAAGTGACCGTCTACGACCCGCAGTCCGTGGAGTTTAAGTGCACCTGCTCCCGCGAGCGCTGCGCTGGCGCACTGAAAACCCTGCCGGATGAAGAGATCGACAGCATCATGGCGGAAGACGGCGAAATTGATATGCACTGTGACTACTGCGGTACGCACTATGTGTTCAATTCGATGGATATCGCTGAGATCCGCAACAACGCCTCCCCGGCGGATCCGCAGGTTCACTAAACCGCTTTCCCCTCACCCTCTTCCGTTTGGGAAGAGGGCTGGGTTGAGGGGTAAAAAACACCCCCCAAGCTGAATCGTTTTCCCAATGTAACTCTTACGTAATTTTCTTACGTGTATGCGATTACATTCACATTCTTTCCGATAAAATCACCAGCCTTTAACCTTTTCGGAACATTTTCCCCAACAAAAAAGCGATTCCTGCGATAATCCGCCTGCGCTGTGACTGGAGTCGCAGCGTTTTCCGTTAGTAAGGGTTTTGTCCAGATGCGTGAATCTATGAGCCCCGTCGCGGTAAACAACCTCAGAAAAACCCTACAATTTCAGGCAGTACATATTGGCTAAGGAGCAGTGATATGCGTGTTACTGGTTTAACCCCGCAAGATCTCAAGGCTTATGGTATTCACGACGTCCAGGAAGTCGTCTACAACCCCGACTACGATACGCTGTATCAGGAAGAGCTCAATCCAGCACTGGAAGGATACGAGCGCGGTGTGTTGACGAATCTTGGTGCTATCGCCGTCGATACCGGTATTTTTACCGGTCGTTCGCCGAAAGATAAGTATATCGTCCGAGACGAAACCACCCGCGATACGCTGTGGTGGGCTGACAAGGGCAAAGGGAAGAACGACAACAAACCGCTCTCTCCGGAAACCTGGCAGCACCTGAAAGGGCTCGTCACCCATCAACTTTCCGGCAAGCGTTTGTTTATTGTCGACGCTTTCTGCGGCGCTAACGCCGACACCCGTCTCTCCGTACGTTTTATCACCGAAGTGGCCTGGCAGGCGCATTTCGTGAAAAACATGTTTATTCGTCCAACCGACGAAGAGCTGCAGGACTTCACCCCTGATTTCATCGTGATGAACGGCGCGAAATGCACCAACCCACAGTGGAAAGAGCAGGGTCTGAACTCCGAAAACTTTGTTGCCTTCAACCTGACCGAGCGTATCCAGCTGATCGGCGGTACCTGGTACGGCGGCGAAATGAAGAAAGGGATGTTCTCGGTCATGAACTACCTGCTGCCGCTGCGGGGCATCGCCTCCATGCACTGCTCGGCTAACGTCGGTGAAAAAGGCGACGTGGCGGTCTTCTTCGGCCTGTCCGGCACCGGGAAAACCACCCTGTCCACCGATCCAAAACGTCGCCTGATTGGCGATGACGAACACGGCTGGGATGACGACGGCGTATTCAACTTTGAAGGCGGCTGCTACGCGAAGACCATTCGCCTGTCTGAAGAGGCCGAGCCGGATATCTTCCACGCGATCCGTCGCGATGCGCTGCTGGAAAACGTCACCGTGCGTGCCGACGGCTCCATCGACTTCGACGATGCGTCGAAAACGGAAAACACCCGCGTCTCTTACCCCATCTACCACATCGACAACATCGTGAAGCCGGTGTCAAAAGCGGGTCATGCCACGAAGGTCATTTTCCTGACGGCGGATGCGTTCGGCGTGTTGCCGCCGGTGTCTCGCCTGACGGCCAGCCAGACGCAGTACCACTTCCTCTCCGGTTTCACCGCCAAGCTGGCGGGTACCGAGCGCGGCGTGACGGAGCCAACCCCAACCTTCTCCGCCTGTTTCGGCGCAGCCTTCCTGTCGCTGCACCCGACGCAGTACGCTGAAGTGCTGGTGAAACGCATGCAGGCATCCGGCGCGCAGGCATACCTGGTGAACACCGGCTGGAACGGCACCGGCAAACGTATCTCCATCAAAGATACCCGCGCCATTATCGACGCTATTCTGGATGGTTCTCTGGACGACGCCGAAACCTTCACGCTGCCGATGTTTGACCTGGCGATCCCAACGTCGCTGCCGGGTGTGGATACGCATATCCTCGACCCGCGCAATACGTACGGTTCGCCTGAACAGTGGCGCGAGAAAGCGGAATCGCTGGCGAAGCTGTTTATCGAGAACTTCGAGAAGTATACCGATACCCCGGCGGGTGCTGCGCTGGTGAGCGCGGGTCCAAAACTGTAGTCCATGTCGGGTGGCGGCTTCGCCTTACCCGACCTACAAAAAAGGGTGGCTCGTGCCACCCTTATTTCAACTCTCTTTCACCTGCCCCCGCGTGACCGGAACCGGCAACCAGGCGCGAATGCTCAACCCGCCCCGCTCGCTGGTACCAATCTCCAGCAACCCGTTATGGTTATCCACAATACGCTGCACAATCGCCAGGCCTAAGCCCGTACCGCTGGTGCTGCGTGCGCTGTCGCCACGCACAAACGGCTGGAACAGATGCTTACGCTGCTCGGGCTTGATGCCCGGACCGTCGTCTTCCACCTGGAACCAGGCGCGGTTGAGTTCAGACCCGCTGCTGACTTTGATCCAGCCGTTACCGTAGCGCGCCGCGTTGACCACCATGTTCGCCACCGCGCGCTTAATGGAGAGCGGGTGCATACGAACCTGAATTTCACCGGCCTGAAGGTCAGTATCAATTTCACGCTCGTAGCCGCTTTCTGCCGCCACCACTTCACCCAGCACCGCGTTCAGGTCCGCCATTTCCATCGGCATCTCCTGGCCGGTGCGCAGGTAGTCGATGAACTGCTCGATGATGGCGTTGCACTCTTCGATGTCCTTGTTGATGGACTCGGCAAGGTAACCATCCTCTTCTCCCATCATCTCCGTCGCCAGACGAATACGCGTCAGGGGGGTGCGCAGGTCATGGCTCACGCCCGCCATCAGCAGCGTACGGTCATCCGCAAGCTGCTTCACGCCTGCCGCCATATGGTTAAACGCACGCGTCACCGAGCGGACTTCCGAGGCACCATACTCGCGCAGCGGAGGAGGAATAATGCCTTTACCGACCTGCAGCGCAGCGTGCTCCAGGTCGACCAGCGGTCGGTTCTGTATTCGAATAAACAGCCAGGCTCCGCCTATCGCCAGCAACATAATTGCCAGGGTATAGCGGAACAGCGGCGAGAAATCGCCCTGATGGATTTCGGTCAGCGGGACACGCACCCAGATGTTGGGTGACAGCCAGGTTTTCAGCCAGACAACGGGCGAGCTTTTGTTGACCTCGACGCGCACTTCCGTCGGGCCACCCAGCTGCTGCGCCATCTGCTGGCTGAGAAATTCGTAGTGCTGCGCCCAGCGCAGACCGGCGTCTTCCGCCGCTTCATTCGAATAGAGCGAGATGCCCAGTTCACGGTAGATTTCACGACGAAACGCCGGGGGAACAACCAGCTGCGTGCCGTCCTCCAGCTGCAGCTTATCGGTCATCAGCATACGCACTTCGTAGGCCAGGACCTTATTAAACTGCTGGAGGCTCGGCAGGATCGCAAAGTTCAGCACCACCAGGTAGGTCGTCACCAGGCTGACGAACAGCAGGGTGACGATCAGTAACAGGGTGCGGGCAAACGAGCTTCGCGGCGAGAAGCGCATTCGCCTCATGCTTTAGAGCCGTCCGGGACGAACACGTAGCCCAGACCCCATACGGTCTGAATATAACGAGGATGCGCCGGATCTTCTTCCACCATGCGGCGCAGACGGGAGATCTGCACGTCGATAGAGCGTTCCATTGCGGAGTATTCGCGACCACGCGCCAGGTTCATCAGCTTGTCGCGGGAGAGCGGCTCACGCGGGTGGCTAACCAGCGCTTTCAGCACCGCGAACTCGCCGCTGGTGAGCGGCATTGGCTCGTCTTCACGGAACATTTCGCGCGTGCCGAGGTTCAGCTTGAACTTGCCGAAGGCAATAACGGCTTCTTCCTGCGACGGTGCGCCCGGCAGCTCGTTCGCCTGACGGCGCAGCACGGCGCGAATGCGCGCCAGCAGTTCACGCGGGTTAAACGGTTTTGGAATGTAGTCGTCGGCGCCGATTTCGAGGCCCACGATACGGTCAACTTCTTCGCCCTTCGCCGTTACCATAATGATCGGCATCGGGTTGCTCTGGCTGCGCAGACGGCGGCAGATAGAGAGCCCGTCTTCGCCTGGCAGCATCAGGTCGAGAACCATCAGATGGAAAGATTCACGGGTCAACAGACGATCCATTTGCTCAGCGTTCGCGACGCTGCGAACCTGGAAGCCCTGCTCGGTCAGATAACGCTCCAGCAGCGCACGCAGGCGCATGTCGTCATCCACGACCAGAATTTTATAGTTTTCTTGCATTGTGTGTACTCCCAAAGGTTCGGATAGTCTTTGTAACAGCGTATTCTAAAAAAGTGCACGTATTCGACCAGTTAATTCTGGTATAAATTCTAGTCGAAATTGTTACAAAGCATATTTAACAGCAGCTTATCTTTTCATTTCACCACATAAATTATTATTAATCCTGTCTGTTACACTGTGTGCTACGTATTGTGCGCAAAACAGAGAACCGGCAGCAAAGGCAGCACCATGAAAACGCCCCTGATCACCCGCGAAGGGTACGAGAAGCTCAAAAAAGAGATGGATTTCCTCTGGCGCGAAGAGCGTCCTGAGGTGACCAAAAAGGTGACCTGGGCCGCGAGCCTGGGCGATCGCAGCGAAAACGCTGACTACCAGTATAACAAGAAGCGGCTGCGCGAAATTGACCGCCGTGTACGCTATCTGACGAAGTGCCTTGAGAACCTGAAAATCGTCGATTACTCCCCGCAGCAGGAGGGCAAGGTCTTCTTCGGCGCGTGGGTGGAGATTGAAAACGACGACGGTGACACCCTGCGTTTTCGCATCGTCGGCTACGATGAAATTTTTGGTCGTAAGGATTACATCTCCATCGACTCCCCGATGGCCCGCGCGCTGCTGAAAAAGGAAGTGGGCGATCTGGCCGTCGTGCAAACCCCAGCCGGTGAAGCCAGCTGGTACGTTAATGAGATCGTCTACGTAAAATAGTCCGAGAGCGCCCTCCCCGGCTGGCATTTTGCCGTGTCAGCCCGTATAACTATCCCCTGATTTTTTCGACTCAACAGATGATAAAGCCATGATGAAAGATTCGCTCTGCCGCATTATTGCGGGTGAACTTCAGGCCAGAGCCGAACAGGTAGAAGCTGCCGTTCGCCTGCTTGATGAAGGGAACACCGTGCCGTTTATTGCACGCTATCGTAAGGAAGTCACCGGCGGTCTGGATGACACGCAGCTGCGTAACCTGGAGACCCGTCTGGGCTATCTGCGCGAGCTGGAAGAACGTCGTCAGGCGATCCTCAAATCCATCGGCGAACAGGGCAAGCTGACCAGCGAGCTGGAAAGCGCCATTAACGGCACCCTGAGCAAAACCGAACTCGAAGACCTCTATCTGCCGTACAAGCCGAAGCGCCGCACGCGCGGACAGATTGCAATTGAAGCGGGTCTTGAGCCGCTGGCCGACCTGTTGTGGAACGAGCCGTCCCACGATCCGGATACCGAAGCGGCGAAATTCATCGACGCCGACAAAGGCGTAGCGGACACCAAGGCAGCCCTCGACGGCGCACGCTACATTCTGATGGAGCGCTTCGCTGAAGATGCCGCCCTCCTCGCTAAAGTGCGTGATTACCTGTGGAAGAACGCCCACATCGTCTCTACCGTCGTCGCGGGTAAAGAGGAAGAAGGCGCGAAATTCCGCGACTACTTCGATCACCACGAACCGATTTCCACCACCCCTTCCCACCGCGCGCTGGCAATGTTCCGCGGCCGCAACGAAGGCGTGCTGCAGCTCTCCCTGAACGCCGACCCGCAGTTTGACGAGCCGCCGAAAGAGAGCCACTGCGAGCTGATCATCATCGACCATCTTGGCCTGCGCCTGAACAACGCCCCGGCTGACAGCTGGCGCAAAGGCGTGGTGAGCTGGACCTGGCGCATCAAGGTGCTGATGCACCTCGAAACCGAGCTGATGGGCACCGTGCGCGAACGCGCCGAAGATGAAGCGATTAACGTGTTCGCCCGCAACCTGCACGACCTGCTGATGGCCGCCCCTGCTGGCCTGCGCGCGACCATGGGTCTCGATCCGGGTCTGCGTACCGGTGTAAAAGTCGCTGTCGTTGACGGCACCGGCAAGCTGGTCGCCACCGACACCATCTATCCGCACACCGGCCAGGCAGCGAAAGCGGCCGTCGTGGTGGCGGCGCTGTGCGAAAAATACAACGTCGAACTTGTCGCCATTGGCAACGGTACGGCGTCCCGCGAAACCGAACGTTTCTACCTCGACGTGCAGAAGCAGTTCCCGAAAGTGACGGCGCAGAAAGTGATCGTCAGCGAGGCCGGGGCATCCGTCTACTCCGCGTCCGAGCTGGCGGCCCAGGAGTTTCCGGATCTGGACGTTTCCCTGCGCGGTGCAGTCTCGATCGCTCGCCGCCTGCAGGATCCGCTGGCGGAACTGGTGAAGATCGACCCGAAATCAATCGGCGTGGGCCAGTATCAGCATGACGTGAGCCAGACTCAGCTGGCGCGCAAGCTGGATGCGGTGGTGGAAGACTGCGTAAACGCCGTTGGCGTTGACCTGAACACCGCCTCCGTCCCTCTGCTGACCCGCGTAGCGGGCTTAACCCGCATGATGGCGCAAAACATCGTCGCCTGGCGCGATGAGAACGGCCAGTTCCAGAACCGTCAGCAGCTGCTGAAGGTAAGCCGTCTGGGGCCAAAAGCGTTTGAGCAGTGCGCGGGCTTCCTGCGCATCAACCACGGCGATAACCCGCTCGATGCCTCCACCGTTCACCCGGAAGCGTACCCGGTGGTGGAACGCATCCTGGCCGCCACCCAGCAGGCGCTGAAGGATCTCATGGGCGACAGCAGCGCCCTGCGCAACCTGAAAGCCGTTGATTTCACTGACGACAAATTTGGTGTGCCAACCGTTACCGATATTATTAAAGAGCTGGAAAAACCGGGCCGCGATCCGCGTCCTGAGTTCAAAACGGCGACCTTTGCTGACGGTATCGAGACTATGAACGACCTGCTGCCAGGGATGGTGCTGGAAGGTGCGGTGACCAACGTCACCAACTTTGGCGCGTTTGTGGATATCGGCGTGCATCAGGATGGCCTGGTCCATATCTCATCCCTTGCCGACAAGTTCGTTGAAGACCCGCACACCGTGGTCAAAGCGGGCGACATCGTGAAGGTCAAAGTGCTGGAAGTGGATCTGCAGCGCAAGCGTATCGCCCTGACCATGCGTCTGGACGAGCAGCCGGGTGACACCAACGCTCGCCGCGGCGGCAACGGCGGGGGCCGCGAGCAGCAGCGTCCGGCCGCGAAAGCCGCGAAGCCGCGTGGACGTGACGCCCAGCCTGCAGGCAACAGCGCGATGATGGATGCGCTGGCGGCCGCGATGGGTAAAAAACGCTAAGGTTGTACATGCCCGGTGGCGCTACGCTTACCGGGCCTACGGTTTTGTAGGCCGGGCAAATGCAGTGCCGCCCGGCAAGCAGGCCGCAGGGAATTAAAATAAATAGCGTATAGCCATATTTAAACCACGAATTATCACCCCGTTAACAAATACCTCTCTTTTCGTTTTCCCGGCATTTCAGCAAATATTGAGCAAGGTCAAACAGGCCGTAAATTAATACCGTAAACAACATTCCGTCACAGTTTTAATATTGCTGATAAAAACTATTCTCATTATCATCGCATAGTAGATAATTTAACCTTTCGTGGAATCAGGCGTTATGCAATTCACTCCAGACAGTGCATGGAAGATTACCGGTTTTACCCGCGAAATTAGCCCGGCCTATCGGCAAAAGCTGCTGTCGCTTGGCATGCTGCCCGGCTCGTCATTCCAGGTCGTACGCGTGGCGCCGTTAGGCGATCCGGTTCATATCGAAACCCGACGCGTGAATCTGGTCCTGCGTAAAAAAGACCTCGCGTTAATAGAAGTCGAAGCCTTATCCCGATAACAAGCCAGCGGTTTCAGTGAGTCCAGAAAAATGAAAAAGTTAACTATTGGCTTAATTGGCAATCCTAATTCCGGCAAGACTACGCTTTTTAACCAGCTGACCGGGGCTCGCCAGCGCGTGGGCAACTGGGCGGGCGTAACGGTTGAACGTAAAGAGGGCCAGTTCACGACGACAGACAACCAGGTGACGCTGGTTGACCTTCCCGGCACCTACTCCTTAACCACCATTTCGTCGCAAACTTCGCTCGATGAGCAAATCGCCTGTCACTACATTCTTGGCGGCGACGCGGATCTGCTGATCAACGTGGTCGATGCCTCAAACCTCGAGCGTAACCTCTATCTGACGCTGCAGCTGCTGGAGCTGGGTATCCCCTGCATCGTGGCGCTCAACATGCTCGACATCGCAGAGAAACAAAAGCTACGCATCGACGTTGATGCCCTCTCCGCGCGCCTCGGGTGCCCGGTCGTTCCGCTGGTCTCGACGCGCGCGCGCGGTATTGATGCGCTGAAGCTGGCCATTGACCGTCACGCGGGAAATCGCGACGTTGAGCTGGTGCATTACGCCCAGCCTCTCCTGCGCGAAGCCAACGTGCTGGCGCAGGAGATGGACAAAGCCATGCCTGCGAAACAGCGCCTGTGGCTTGGCCTGCAGATGCTGGAAGGGGATATCTACAGCCGCGCTTATGCCGGTCATGCGGCCGATAAGCTGGACGTGACGGTGGCCCGTCTTAGCGACGAGCTGGACGACCCGGCGCTGCACATCGCCGATGCCCGTTACCAGGCTATCGCCTCGATCTGCGACGTGGTCAGTAACGCGCTGACGGCAGAACCCAGCCGCTTTACGGCGGCGGTGGATAAGATTGTGCTCAACCGCTTCCTCGGTTTGCCGATCTTCCTGCTGGTGATGTACGTGATGTTCCTGCTCGCCATTAACATCGGTGGCGCGCTGCAGCCGATTTTTGACGCCGGTTCCGTCGCGGTCTTCGTGCACGGCATTCAGTGGGTGGGCTACACCCTGCACTTCCCGGAATGGCTCACCATCTTCCTCGCGCAGGGGATCGGCGGCGGTATCAATACCGTTCTGCCGCTGGTGCCGCAGATCGGCATGATGTACCTGTTCCTCTCGTTCCTGGAAGATTCCGGCTACATGGCGCGCGCGGCGTTCGTGATGGATCGTCTGATGCAGGCGCTGGGCCTGCCGGGCAAATCCTTCGTCCCGCTGATCGTCGGCTTCGGCTGTAACGTGCCGTCGGTGATGGGCGCGCGCACGCTGGATGCACCGCGCGAGCGTCTGATGACCATCATGATGGCGCCGTTTATGTCCTGCGGCGCCCGTCTGGCGATCTTTGCGGTCTTTGCGGCAGCCTTCTTTGGCCAGCAGGGCGCGCTGGCGGTCTTCTCGCTGTACGTGCTGGGCATCGTGATGGCGATCCTGACCGGCTTAATGCTGAAACACACCATCATGCGCGGTGAAGCGTCACCGTTCGTGATGGAGCTGCCGGTGTACCACGTCCCCCATCTGAAAAGCCTGGCGATCCAGACCTGGCAGCGTCTGAAAGGCTTCGTCCTGCGCGCCGGTAAGGTGATTGTCATCGTCAGCGTTTTCCTGAGCGCCCTGAACAGCTTTACCCTGAGTGGACAGGCAGCGGATAACATTAACGACTCTGCCCTCGCCTCCGTCAGCCGCGTCATCACGCCGGTCTTCAAACCGATTGGCGTGCATGAGGATAACTGGCAGGCAACCGTCGGGCTGTTTACCGGCGCGATGGCAAAAGAGGTGGTTGTCGGTACCCTGAACACGCTCTACACCGCCGAGAACATTCAGGAGCAGGAATTTAACCCGGCGGAGTTTCACCTCGGTGACGAACTGCTGGGTGCCGTAGAGGAAACCTGGCAGAGCCTGAAGGACACCTTCAGCCTGAGCGTGCTGGCGAACCCGATTGAGGCGAGCAAAGGCGACGGCGAGATGGCGACCGGTGCCATGGGCGTGATGGGCGAGAAGTTTGGCAGCGCGTCCGCGGCCTACAGCTACCTCATCTTCGTTCTGCTCTATATTCCATGCATCTCCGTGATGGGGGCGATTGCTCGCGAGTCCAGCCGCGGCTGGATGGGCTTCTCCATCCTGTGGGGATTAAACATCGCGTATTCGCTGGCGACGCTGTTTTATCAAACCGTCAATTTCAGCCAGCACCCGCGCTACAGCCTGGTCTGCATTCTCGCGGTTGTGCTGTTTAACGTGATCGTTCTCGGCCTGCTGCGGCGGGCACGCAGCCGCGTCGACATCGACCTGCTGGCAAACCGTAAAACCGTGGCGACCTGCTGCAACAGCCCGGCAGGCGACTGTCACTAAGGAGCACACCCCATGGCATCGTTGATTCAGGTTCGTGACCTGCTGGCACTGCAGGGGCGAATGGAGGCGAAACAGCTGAGCCTCAGCCTGCATACGCCGCAGCCGATGATCGACGCCATGCTGGAAAGACTGGAAGCCATGGGGAAAGCGGTGCGCATTCAGGAAGAGCCGGACGGTTGTCTGTCCGGCAGCTGTAAACATTGCCCGGAAGGAAAAGCCTGCCTCAGGGAGTGGTGGGCACTGCGCGAATAAAGGCGGACAGCGCCGAACAAAACTCGCCAGGATGTGAAATAAATGGCGCGTGTGCCGCTTTAGCGACCACCATTGATTGGCTTTCCGGCCACAGGTTATCCAGCAGTGGAACCACCTTACGCGGAACCAGTCCGTCCAGATAGCCATACATACGCAGGTGCGGAAGCGCCAGCGACGCCAGCGGTTCACGCAGATCGATCGTCTTGAGTATCTCAAGCCCCCCGTTAAGCACCTCAACGTCAGGCATCGGCAGCGACAGCACGGTCTGCTTCAGCGTGCGCGCGTCCTGACGCGCGGTTTCTGTACCCATCGTCTGCAGCGCGAGAAAACGCTCCACCGTCCGCTGGAAATCGTCGCTTAGCTGCTGCTGGAATCCTGCCAGCACTTCAGGCTTGATCCCCGGCCACGCGTCCTGCGCGCTAAAGCAGGGTGACGAGGCAACGGTAACCAGCGCGCTCACGCGCCCGGGGTTATCCAGAGCAATCTTGCTTGCCACCAGCCCGCCCAGGCTCCAGCCCAGCCAGACAGCGTTTTGCGGCGCGGCGTCCAGAACCTGCTGCGCCATCTCATCAAGCGACATCGCGCCAAAGCCGCGGCTGCGGCCATAACCCGGCAAATCCACCAGATGCAGCGTAAATTGCGAGGCAAGTTCCTCGCTTACGCAACGCCACACTTCAGCATTCAGTCCCCATCCGTGCAGCAGCACAAGATGGCAATTTCCCGTTCCGACGGTCTGCCACCACAGCGTCTTCATCAGTTACTGTTCTCTTTTTCACATGGAGGTTGCACATGCTAACAGTACCTGGGTTGTGCTGGCTATGCCGAATGCCGCTGGCACTCAGCAGGTGGGGCATCTGCTCCGTCTGTACGCGATCGCTGCAATGGCGTATCGGGATCTGTCCACAATGTGGTTTACCGGCCACAAATCCCTCTTTGCCCTGTGGCCGGTGCCTGAAAAAATCCCCGCCGTGGAGCGCGCTGGTGGCGGTGGATGATTATGTTCCGCCGCTGAGCAGGCTGATTCACGCGCTGAAGTTTTCCGGTCAAAGTTCCCTGGCACAGCCCCTTGCGCGACTGCTACTGCTGGCGGTTTTGCAGGCGCGGCGCCACCGCGCATTGCCGAAAATCGACAGGGTGGTGAATGTCCCCCTCTACCGACGCCGCCACTGGCGACGCGGTTACAATCAGAGCGACCTGATCTGCCGTCCCCTCGCCCGGTGGCTTGGCTGTCAGTATGATGCCCGCGCGCTGACGCGTGTTCATGCCACCGCCATCCAGCATCAGCTCAGCGCCCGTCTTCGCAAAAGAAACCTCAAAAATGCCTTTCGCCTTGAATTGCCGGTCGACGGTCTCCATATCGCGATTGTGGATGATGTCGTCACCACAGGCAGTACCGTTGCTGAACTTTCCCGACTGCTTTTGCAAAGCGGCGCCGCGTCGGTTCAGGTATGGTGTCTGTGCCGTACCTTGTAGCCCTTCTTCAATGGGCGTATGATTATACCCAGGTAATTTAGTCAACTATTAGGCCAAAGCTATGATCCGTATTTCCGATTCTGCACAAGCGCACTTTGCCAAACTGCTGGCAAATCAGGAAGAAGGGACGCAGATCCGTGTGTTTGTGATCAATCCAGGCACGCCGAATGCAGAATGTGGTGTTTCTTATTGTCCTCCGGACGCCGTGGAAGCCACCGACACTGCCCTTAAATTTGAACAGCTCACCGCCTATGTTGATGAGCTGAGCGCACCGTATCTTGAAGATGCGGAGATCGACTTCGTCACCGATCAGCTGGGTTCTCAGCTGACCCTGAAAGCACCGAACGCGAAAATGCGTAAAGTGTCTGACGATGCCCCGCTGATGGAGCGCGTTGAGTATCTGCTGCAATCCCAGATTAACCCGCAGCTGGCTGGCCATGGCGGTCGTGTTTCCCTGATGGAAATCACCGACGAAGGTTTTGCCATTCTGCAGTTTGGCGGCGGCTGTAACGGCTGTTCAATGGTCGATGTCACCCTGAAAGAAGGGATCGAGAAGCAGCTGCTGAACGAGTTCCCGGAACTGAAAGGCGTGCGTGACCTGACCGAACACCAGCGCGGCGAGCACTCTTACTACTGATTCATTGCCCGTCTGTATTGCCCGGTGGCGCTGCGCTTACCGGGCCTACAAAACCCTGCTCCCCCTCTTCACTCCCCTCTATATGTTGACCTGCGTCTCATAATTCACATTTTGCCTTCCAGGGTGATTCTCAATCACGCCATGTTACCCGTATCATTCTCATGGGCACTAAGCACACTCATAACAGCCGACTAAACTTAATCGTTTAAAAGGCATCAGTATTAGTGCCGTTACTTCTCTGTTCCCAGTTGGGACAACCGGAATTTGTCGTTGAAACAATGACGTTACCCATAACAATTCAAAGGCCAGGTAAATCATGCCATTAGTCATCGTTGCTATCGGTGTTGTGTTATTACTGCTCTTGATGATCCGCTTCAAAATGAACGGATTTATCGCTCTGGTTCTGGTGGCACTTGCAGTCGGTCTGATGCAGGGGATGCCGCTGGTAAAAGTTATCAGCTCGATTAAAGCCGGTGTCGGCGGCACGCTCGGCAGCCTGGCGCTGATCATGGGCTTCGGCGCCATGCTCGGTAAAATGCTGGCGGACTGCGGTGGCGCGCAGCGTATTGCCACCACGCTTATCGACAAATTTGGTAAGAAGAACATTCAGTGGGCAGTGGTGTTAACCGGCTTTACCGTTGGTTTCGCGCTGTTCTATGAAGTGGGCTTCGTGCTGATGCTGCCGCTGGTGTTCACCATTGCGGCTGCCGCGAGCATCCCGCTGCTGTATGTCGGTGTGCCAATGGCCGCGGCGCTGTCCGTGACCCACGGCTTCCTGCCGCCGCACCCGGGCCCAACCGCTATCGCGACCATCTTCCACGCCGACATGGGTAAAACCCTGCTGTTCGGTACGATTCTGGCGATCCCAACGGTGATTCTGGCAGGCCCGGTTTATGCCCGCTTCCTGAAAGGCATTGATAAGCCGATTCCGGAAGGTCTGTACAGCGCCAAAACCTTCACCGAAGAAGAGATGCCTGGCTTTGGCGTCAGCGTCTGGACCTCTCTGGTACCGGTGATCCTGATGGCGATGCGCGCCGTGGCAGAGATGGTTCTGCCAAAAGGTCATGCGTTCCTGTCCGTTGCAGAATTCCTGGGTGACCCGGTGATGGCAACGCTGATTGCCGTGCTGATCGCGATGTTCACTTTCGGTCTGAACCGCGGCCGCTCCATGGATCAGATCAACGACACGCTGACCTCTTCCATCAAAATCATTGCCATGATGCTCCTGATCATCGGCGGTGGCGGTGCCTTCAAGCAGGTTCTGGTCGACAGCGGCGTGGACAAATACATCGCTGCCATGATGCATGAAACCAACGTGTCGCCGCTTCTGATGGCCTGGTCTATTGCCGCGGTTCTGCGTATTGCGCTGGGTTCTGCGACCGTTGCGGCGATCACCGCAGGCGGCATCGTTGCGCCGCTGATTGCCACCACGGGCGTGAGCCCTGAGCTGATGGTTATCGCCGTCGGTTCCGGTAGCGTGATTTTCTCTCACGTAAACGATCCGGGCTTCTGGCTGTTCAAGGAGTACTTCAACCTGACGATCGGTGAAACCATCAAGTCCTGGTCCGCGCTGGAAACCATTATTTCGGTGTGCGGTCTGGTCGGGGTGCTGCTGCTGAATATGGTGGTCTGATGCCCTAAGTCGGGTGGCGGCTACGCCTTACCCGACCTACATGAGCACCACCTGATAATAAAAAACCCGCCACTGGCGGGTTTTTTATTACTTCTTACCAGCAGCTTTTCGCCGCTTATCCAAATCCTTGATCAGCCTGTTCACCCCGTCATCGGCAAACATCGCCTCAAGCGTGGTGGACAGCTTGCGACGCCAGTTCTTGTACTGATAGCTGGTACCCGGAATGTTCACCGGCTCCGCCATATCAATCCAGTCTTCCGGCTGCAGGCCCAGCAGCGCACTGTTGCTGTCGGCAATATAGCGCTGCAAACCGCGGTTGAGTGTCGCAGTCATCGCCATCAGCGACGCTTTATGCCCGGCGCGCTTCGGCAGACAGCCATGCTTATGCAGCGCATCCAGCAGCCCCTGTTTGGAGAGCTCGCGATCCTGATACAGGCCGCGTAACACCTCTTCATCAGGATAAAGGCCCAGCGTTTTGCCAAGGGTCAGATCGCCGCTTTCCCAATAGCCACGAAGCGTAGGAAGGTCATGCGTCGTCGCGACTGCCATTGACTGTTCAGGGTACGCTTGCGGCGCGCGGAAGGTTTTCTCATGGTCGTTTTCAAAATAGAGCACTTTATAGGAGTAGACGCCGCTGTCGCGGAGCTTGCTGACAATCTCCACCGGCACGGTACCGAGATCTTCACCGATCACCATGCACTGGTGACGCTTGCTTTCCAGGGCCAGGATCGACAGCAGATCGTCAACCGGATACTGCACGTATGCCCCGTGATCCGCCGTTTCACCGTACGGGATCCACCACAGACGCAGCACGGACATCACGTGGTCAATACGCAGCGCCCCGCAGTTCTGCATGTTGGCGCGCAGCAGGTCGATAAACGGCTCGTAGGCGCGCGCCGCCATGACGTGTGGATCCATCGGCGGTAAGCCCCAGTTCTGGCCGAGCGGCCCCAGGATATCCGGTGGCGCGCCGACGGAGGCCTTCAGGCAGTAGAGTTCACGGTCGCACCAGGTTTCCGCGCCGCCCTCTGCCACACCTACGGCCAGATCGCGGTACAGGCCAATCGGCATTTTATAGCCCTGGCTCACCTGCCAGCAGGCGGCAAACTGGCTGTACGCCAGCCACTGCAGCCACAGGTAGAAGTCCACTTCATCGGCATATTTTTTACAGAACGCTTTCACTTCCGGCGTGTCGACGGATTGATACGCTTCAGGCCAGACCGGCCAGCCCCAGCGCATTTCGTCCTCTTTCACCTGATACGCGTGCAGCGCATCGAACGCCGCCTGCCAGTACAGGCTCTCGCCCTCCTGCGTCACGAACTGGCGGAACGCCGCCATCTGCTCGTCATCGCGCTGCGAAAAGCCTTTCCACGCCAGACGCAGCGCGGCCATTTTCAGCGCCGTGACGGTGGAATAGTCCACCCAGTCGGCTTCGCGCGCCTGCTTCAGCGCCTGCTGTGTGGTACTGAGTTTCCACCAGGCCTGCGCCTCTTTGCTGTTTTTGAAGTCATCTAAGGCGTTAACGTCGATATAAATCACGTTCAGCCAGCGACGGGAGGACGGGCTGTACGGGCTGGCGCTCTCCGGGTTGGCCGGATAGAGGGCGTGGATCGGGTTGAGGCCGATAAACGCGCCGCCGCGCTCGCCCACGGATGCCAGCATGTTCTTCAGATCGCCAAAATCACCGATCCCCCAGTTGCTGTCGGAGCGCAGCGTGTAGAGCTGCACGCAGGCGCCCCACAGCTTTTTCCCTTCGAGCAGCGCCTGCGGCTCGTAGCAGCGTTTTGGCGCGACGATCACCCGGCAGTGGAAACGCCGATCGTCCTGGGTGAGCGTCAGGGTGTGGTAGCCCTCCGGCAGCTTCGCCGGAAGGTTAAGGGTTTTGCCGCCGGTGGCGTGGCCTTTGTGCTGATGCCCCTCTTCGGTCGTGAGCAGCCAGCTAAACTCGCCGCGCCCTTCCACCGCGAGCGGCATCTTTTTACCTGCGGTGAATACCTTCACGTTCGGCACCGGCGCAGCCGACGCTTTCGCGTCGGTTTTGTGCATGGCATCCAGCAAACGTCTTTTGGTGTCGGCGCCAATAGACTGTGGTTTGCCGTGAGCATTAATGTAACTGAGGCTAATTCCCGCCGCCTGCGCGGCACTGTCCAGACGTTTACTCTCCATCGCGCTTCCTTAGCGTTTTGCCTGCCAGATACGGGCCTGATAATCACGGATTGAGCGGTCAGAGCTGAACATGCCGCAGCGGGCGGTGTTCAGGATGCACGCCCGGGTCCACGCTTCCTGGTCGCGATACAGCACGTCGACCTGTTTTTGCGCTTCAACGTAGGCCGTGAAGTCCGCCATCACCAGATACGGGTCACCGCCGTGTTTGTCCATGCTGTGCAGCATCTGGTCAAACGCGTGCTTGTCGCCGTCGCTGTATTTGCCGCTCTCCAGCTCCTTCAGCACTGCGTCCAGCACTTTGTCTTTCTTACGCCATTTCACCGGGTCGTAGCCTTTGGCCTTGATGGCTTTCACCTCTTCCACGGTGTGGCCGAAGATAAAGATATTCTCTTCGCCCACCTTCTCGGCGATTTCGACGTTCGCCCCGTCCAGCGTGCCGACGGTCAGCGCGCCGTTCAGCGCCAGCTTCATGTTGCCGGTACCGGAGGCTTCTTTTCCTGCGGTTGAGATCTGCTCGGAGATATCCGCCGCCGGGATCAGCATTTCAGCCGCCGAGACGCAGTAATCCGGCAGGAACACCACCTTCAGCTTGTCGCCCACGTTCGGATCGCTGTTGATCGCCTCCGCCACTTTATTGATGGCGAGGATAATGTTTTTCGCCAGGTAGTAGCCCGGCGCCGCCTTCGCGCCGAACAGGAACACGTGCGGCACGCGGTCAGCCTGCGGGTTCTCGCGGATCTCTTTGTACAGCGCCAGAATGTGCAGCAGGTTCAGGTGCTGACGTTTGTACTCGTGCAGGCGTTTGATCTGGATATCGAAAATCGCATTTGGGTTGATCTCAATCCCGGTGCGCGCTTTCACGAACGCCGCCAGGCGAACTTTGTTCTCCAGCTTAATCGCGCGGTACTGTTCGCGGAATTTCGCGTCGTCAGCGTATTTTTCCAGGTTGATGAGCTGGTCCAGATCGTTCGCCCACTCTTTCTTCAGGGTCTTGTCCAGCAGGCCAGCCAGCAGCGGGTTGCACTGCTTGATCCAGCGACGCGGCGTAATGCCGTTGGTCACGTTGTGGAATTTGGTCGGCCACAGCTGGTGGTATTCCGGGAACAGATCTTTGACCACCAGATCCGAGTGCAGCGCCGCCACGCCGTTCACCGCAAAGCCGCTCACTACGCACATGTTCGCCATGCGTACCTGCTTATCGTGAACCACCGCCAGCTTCGCCCAGACCGCTTTGTTGCCCGGCCAGGTTTTATCCACCAGGGTTTTAAACTGGTCGTTAATCTTGTTGATGATCTGCATGTGGCGCGGCAGCAGCGCTTTCACCAGCTTCTCATCCCAGCACTCAAGCGCTTCTGGCATCAGGGTGTGGTTGGTGTAGGCAAAGGTACGGCTGGTGATGGCCCAGGCGTCGTCCCAGCTCAGCTGATGCTCGTCAATCAGCACGCGCAGCAGTTCCGGGATGGCAATGGTCGGGTGCGTGTCGTTGAGCTGAATGACTTCGAAGTCCGGCAGCTGCGCCAGCTTGCGGCCCGCCAGGTGATGGCGACGCAGAATGTCCGCCACGGAGCAGGCGCACTGGAAGTACTGCTGCATCAGGCGCAGCTTTTTACCGGCCAGGTGGTTGTCGTTCGGGTAGAGAACTTTGGTCAGCTTCTCGGCGTCGATGCCCTGCTGCTCGGCACGCAGGAAATCGCCGTCGTTAAATTTGGTCAGGTTAAACGGATGGGCGTGCTTCGCCTGCCACAGACGCAGCGGCTGCGCCACGCCGTTACGGTAGCCAAGCACCGGCAGATCCCAGGCTTCGCCGGTAATGGTGAACGCAGGTTCCCAGAGGCCTTGTTTCGTCACTTTCCCGCCAATGCCAACCTGCACGTCCAGCTGCGCGTTATGGCGGAACCACGGGTAGGTATTGCGATGCCAGTCGTCCGGCGCTTCCATCTGATGGCCGTCAGCGAAGGACTGACGGAACAGGCCGTACTGGTAGTTCAGACCGTAACCAATCGCCGACTGGCCGACGGTCGCCATGGAATCCAGGAAACAGGCCGCCAGACGACCCAGGCCACCGTTGCCCAGCGCCGGGTCAATCTCTTCTTCCAGCAGATCGGTCAGGTTAATGTCGTGTTCTTTAAGAACGTCACCAACCTCCTGATACCAGCCGAGGTTCAACAGGTTGTTGCCCGTCAGACGGCCAATCAGGAACTCCATTGAAATGTAGTTTACATGGCGCTGCCCGTTTGCCGGTTTTGCCAGAGGTTGAGCATCCAGCTGCTCTGCGAGCGCACCGCTCACTGCCTGCCACCACTGGTGAGGCGTCATCTCGTTTGCAGCATGAAGGCCAAAACGCTGCCACTGACGCGTCAGGGCAGCCTGGAATTGAGCTTTGTTGAAGGTAGGCTGTGACATAGGGGATCGGCATCCTTTAGAAAGAAAACACAAGTTGGCGCTAGTGTGCCTGGCTCATTTCACCTCTTCCTCCTCCCGTAGGGGATTAGACAGGGAGGAGTAGCGGGGATGAGCAGAAAAGTGTGATCAAGGCCACTCTCAGAGCATAGTTCGAGTGTGCCCGGAAGATAAAAAAGTAACCGAGGAGAATGTCAAAGAAATGAAATGCAGTTTCGGATGAAATTAAACCCTGCCGAAATAATTACTTACCTGGAATAATATTTTTGCAACAGGATGTCATGACCAGGAAAGGTATTATTCTCGCTGAACTTTACCCACACTTTATTAAATTTGACGTCACTATCCCTTCCTGAAACCAGTTTCAGCGCAGCCGCAGCACAACCATACAAGCCAGCATTGACGCGGCATTAAAGCCCTTTCCAGAAAGTTCCATCATCTGCCTGAATGTTTTGTGACAGAGTGCAAATTCAGAGCCACCAAATCCAGACATAACTTGCAATAGTTCTCTTTCTGACCGACCTTATATCGTATTAATTACGAAGCGCAAAAAAAATAAAATCTCTCGTTCCCCACAGTGAAGTGAAACCTATGTTGATTCCGTCTAAATTAAGTCGCCCGGTTCGTCTTGACCATACAGTGGTCCGCGAGCGTCTGTTGGCTAAACTTTCCGGCGCGCATAATTTCCGACTGGCGCTGGTTACGAGCCCTGCAGGTTATGGAAAAACAACGCTCATCTCGCAATGGGCCGCAGGTAAGAGCGATCTTGGCTGGTACTCCCTTGATGAGGGCGATAACCAGCAAGAACGTTTTGCCAGCTATCTGATTGCCGCCATACAGCAAGCCACCCATGGACACTGCGTCGCCAGTGAGGTGATGGTGCAAAAGCGCCAGTACGCCAGCCTGTCCTCCCTTTTCTCTCAGCTGTTTATCGAACTGGCTGAATGGCATCGCCCGCTTTACGTGGTGATTGATGATTACCATCTCATCACTAACCCGGTGATTCATGAATCGATGCGTTTCTTCCTGCGCCATCAGCCGGAAAACCTGACGTTAGTGGTGCTGTCACGCAACCTGCCGCAGTTGGGTATTGCCAACCTGCGCGTGCGCGATCAGCTTCTGGAAGTGGGTAGCCAACAGCTTGCTTTTACCCACCAGGAAGCGAAACAGTTCTTCGACTGCCGCCTGAACTCACCGATTGAGGCCGCCGAAAGCAGCCGTCTGTGTGATGACGTCGCAGGCTGGGCCACGGCGCTGCAGCTGATTGCCCTCTCTGCCCGGCAAAACAACAGCCCGGCGCACCAGTCAGCGCGCCGTCTGGCAGGCATCAACGCCAGCCACCTCTCTGATTATCTGGTGGATGAGGTGCTGGACAGCGTCGATCCCTCGACGCGTAATTTCCTGCTGAAAAGCTCGCTGCTGCGCTCCATGAACGATGCGCTGATCGTGCGGGTGACGGGCTGTGAAAACGGTCAGCTTCAGCTCGAAGAGATTGAACGTCAGGGCCTTTTCCTGACGCGCATGGACGATCCCGGCGAGTGGTTTAGCTATCATCCGCTGTTTGGTAGCTTCCTGCGCCAGCGCTGTCAGTGGGAGCTGGCGGTTGAACTGCCGGAGATCCACCGCGCCGCTGCCGAAAGCTGGATGGCACAGGGCTTCCCGAGCGAGGCCATCCACCATGCGCTCGCCGCCGGTGATGCCAGTATGCTGCGCGATATCCTCCTCAATCACGCGTGGGGCCTGTTTAACCACAGCGAGCTGACCCTGCTGGAAGAGTCCCTCAAAGCCCTGCCGTGGGAAAGCCTGCTGGAGAATCCGCGTCTGGTGCTGCTGCAGGCCTGGCTGATGCAGAGCCAGCATCGCTACAGCGAAGTGAACACCCTGCTGGCGCGCGCCGAGCAGGAGATGGAAAGCGAGATGGATACCACCCTGCACGGCGAGTTCAACGCGCTGCGCGCTCAGGTGGCCATTAACGATGGCGACCCGGACGAAGCGGAACGGCTGGCAATGGTCGCGCTGGATGAATTGCCGCTGGCCAACTTCTACAGCCGCATCGTGGCGACCTCCGTACACGGCGAAGTACTGCACTGCAAGGGCGATCTCACGCGCTCGCTTTCACTGATGCAGCAAACCGAACAGATGGCGCGTCGTCATGATGTCTGGCACTACGCGCTGTGGAGCCTGATCCAGCAGAGCGAGATTTTATTCGCGCAGGGGTTCCTGCAGGCCGCCTGGGAAAACCAGGAGAAAGCGTTCCAGCTGATTCACGAGCAGCATCTGGAACAGCTGCCGATGCACGAGTTCCTGCTGCGTATTCGCGCTCAATTACTGTGGGCATGGTCGCGTCTGGATGAAGCAGAAAGCTGCGCCCGCCAGGGTGTGGACGTCCTTTCCAGTTTCCAGCCTCAGCAGCAGCTGCAGTGCCTGGCGCTGCTGGTGCAGTGCTCGCTGGCGCGCGGCGATCTCGATAACGCCCGCAACCATCTTAACCGCCTGGAAAACCTGCTCGGCAACGGCCAGTATCATAGCGACTGGGTGTCAAACGCCGACAAGGTCCGGGTGATTTACTGGCAGATGACCGGCGATAAAAAATCCGCCGCCAACTGGCTGCGTCAGACGCCAAAACCGGAATTTGCCAACAACCACTTCCTGCAGAGCCAGTGGCGCAACATTGCCCGCGCGCAGATCCTGCTCGGTGAATTAGAGCCCGCTGAGATTGTGCTGGAAGAGCTGAACGAGAACGCGCGCAGCCTGCGCCTGATGAGCGACCTGAACCGCAACCTGCTGCTGCAAAATCAGCTCTACTGGCAGGCGGGCCGTAAAAACGATGCCCAGCGCGTGCTGCTGGAGGCGCTACAGCTGGCAAACCGCACCGGGTTTATCAGCCACTTTGTGATTGAAGGGGAAGTGATGGCCCAGCAGCTGCGTCAGCTTATTCAGCTCAACACGCTGCCGGAGCTGGATCAGCATCGCGCCCAGCGTATTCTGCGCGAGATTAACCAGCATCATCGCCACAAATTTGCGCATTTCGATGAGAACTTCGTTGAACGTCTGCTAAACCACCCGGAAGTGCCGGAGCTTATCCGCACCAGTCCGCTTACCCAGCGCGAATGGCAGGTTCTGGGGCTGATCTATTCAGGCTACAGCAACGAGCAGATTGCCGGCGAGCTGGCGGTGGCGGCGACCACCATCAAAACGCATATCCGCAACCTGTACCAGAAGCTGGGCGTGGCGCATCGTCAGGATGCGGTACAGCATGCGCAGCAGCTGTTGAAGATGATGGGGTACGGCGTTTAGTTTTGTGCGGTCTGATGCCCTCTCCCACAGGGAGAGGGAAAACAATTTGTAGGTCGGGTAAGCGCAGCGCCACCCGACACAACCGTTAGCACAGTTCCAGCTGCAAATTATTATCTTTAATTACCTGCATCACGCCCGCCGGCGGCATCACGTCGGTATAGACCGCATCCACCATGCTGATGCTGCCCATGTTCACCATCGCGTTACGGCCAAACTTCGAGTGATCCACCACCAGCATCACGTGGCGTGAGTTTTCAATGATCGCACGCTTGGTGCGCACCTCGTGGTAATCAAACTCCAGCAGCGAACCGTCGCTGTCGATGCCGCTGATGCCCAGAATGCCGAAGTCGAGGCGGAACTGAGAGATAAAGTCGAGGGTCGCTTCACCGATAATCCCGCCGTCGCGGCTGCGTAGCTCGCCGCCCGCGAGGATGATGCGGAAATCGTCTTTTTGCATCAGGGTATTGGCGACGTTCAGGTTGTTGGTGACCACGCGCAGGTTCTCGTGATCCAGCAGCGCATGGGCGACCGCTTCCGGCGTGGTGCCGATATCAATAAACAGCGTCGCCCCGTTCGGGATCTGGCTGGCGACCTTGCGGGCAATGCGCTCTTTCTCCGCCGTCTGCGTCGCTTTACGGTCGTGCCAGGAGGTGTTGACCGAGCTGGACGGCAGCGCCGCGCCGCCGTGGTGGCGAAGGATGCGGTTCTGATCGGCCAGGTCGTTCAGGTCACGACGGATGGTTTGTGGGCTGACGGCAAACTGCTCCACCAGCTCTTCGGTGCTGACGTATCCCTGTTTTTTTACCAGTTCGATAATGGCGTCATGACGTTGTGTTTGTTTCATCAATTATCCCTGAGAATTATGTTCGTTTTCGCGCATGGAGCGTGTCGGCAAAGGCCATCGCCAGCCCCACGGCCAGCCCGGCGACGTGCGCACCGTTGGCGATAGACATACCAAACAGATCAAACCATCCGGCAATTAGCCATATTAACGCAAAGGTTATCAATCCGCGTTGCAGATAGATGCCGCTTTGCGGATCGCGCTCCCCGCGAAGCCAGACGTAGCCCATCAGGGCATAGACGACACCCGACAGCCCGCCAAACCACGGGCCGCTGAACTTGTGCTGTACGTAGCCGCTCAACAGGGCGCTGATGAGGGTGATAACGATCAGCTTGCCGCTGCCCAGACGCTTTTCAACGGCACCGCCGAGATACCACCACCAGAGCAGGTTGAAGAGGATATGCATCACCGAGAAGTGCATCAGCGCGTGGCTAAAGTAGCGCCATACGTCAAACTCAAGCGACGGATCATAGGGCCACGCCAGGGCAATCATCACGCTCTGGTCGCCGACCACGTTCATGATAATAAAGACGATGATGCAGGCCGCCATCAGCAGCAGCGTAAACGGGCCCGCGCGCTCGCGAAGGGTGGCGAGGAAGGGGAAGCGGCTGTAGTGCAATCCGCTGCCGGTCTGGCCGGATTGCCAGCTGGCCGCCAGATAGCGCGGGTCGCCAGGGTTCTCAAGAAAACGCGCCAGCTCCTCGTTTACCCGCCCGGCCTGGCTCTCATCGGCCAGCCAGACGTCGGTCTGCGTATGTTGCTGAATAGTGAGAATAACGCCCTGCGTCGCCATATAGTCGACAAACGCCTGGGCGACGCGCGGGTTGGTAAAAGAGGTGATCATCAACATGGGCAGCGGTCGCTTATTTCCACACAAAAGGGGACAGTATAGCGGGATCAGCGCTCAAACGCGTATTCCACTTCCGCCGGGAAATGACGATGCCAGGCATCGAAACCGCCGTCGACGCTGTAAACCGCGTCGTAACCCTGCTGAAGCAGATACTGCGCCGCGCCTTTGCTGCTGTTGCCGTGGTAGCACATGACCATCACCGGCGTGTCGAAGTCGTTATCGCGCATAAACGCGCCCAGCGTGTCGTTGGTGAGATGAAACGCGCCCGGCGTATGGCCCATCGCAAAACTCTGCGGATCGCGGATGTCCACCAGCACCGCTTTTCCCTGGTGCATCTTCTGGTGGGCTTCTTCTACGTTAATACATTCAAACTGATCCATGGTGTTCTCTTAACAGTGGTCAACGACAAGATTTTACCCCGTAGTGTACGTCCTGGCGGCGGGTAAACGCCATTATGTTATCCATATCACTCTAAATTGTTTTTTTGATGTTACCAAAAGCGCGTTCCTTTGCTATTATGAGCGATATCGAACATTTCTGAGCTTTAACGAAAGTGCATGAGGGTGTTATGGAAACCAAAGATCTGATTGTGATAGGCGGTGGCATCAACGGTGCCGGTATTGCGGTCGATGCCGCAGGACGCGGTTTATCCGTACTGATGCTGGAAGCTAACGATCTCGCCTGCGCGACGTCGTCCGCCAGCTCCAAACTGATTCACGGTGGCCTGCGCTACCTGGAACACTACGAATTCCGCCTGGTCAGCGAAGCGCTGGCCGAACGTGAAGTGCTGCTGAAAATGGCCCCGCATCTGGCGATTCCGATGCGCTTCCGCCTGCCCCATCGCCCGCATCTGCGTCCGGCGTGGATGATCCGCATTGGTCTGTTTATGTACGATCATCTGGGTAAACGCACCAGCCTCCCGGGTTCGAAAGGGTTGCGTTTTGGCTCAGAATCGGTCCTTAAGCCGGAAATCGTGCGCGGATTCGAATATTCCGACTGCTGGGTGGACGATGCCCGCCTGGTGCTGGCGAACGCGCAGATGGTTGAGAAGAAAGGCGGCGAGGTGAAAACCCGCACCCGCGCGACCGCTGCCCGTCGTGAAAACGGCCTGTGGATTGTCGAGGCGGAAGATATCGATACCGGCGAGAAGTTCAGCTGGAAAGCGCGCGGCCTGGTGAACGCCACCGGCCCGTGGGTGAAGCAGTTCTTTGACGACGGCATGCATCTGCCATCCCCGTACTGCATCCGCCTGATCAAAGGCAGCCACATTGTGGTGCCGCGCGTGCATACCCAGAAGCAGGCTTACATCCTGCAGAACGAAGACAAGCGCATCGTGTTCGTCATCCCGTGGATGGACGAATTCTCGATCATCGGTACCACCGACGTGGAGTACAAAGGCGATCCGAAGAACGTCGAGATCGACGAGAGCGAAGTGAACTACCTGCTTAAAGTGTATAACGCGCACTTTAAGAAACAGCTGTCGCGCGACGACGTGGTCTGGACCTACTCCGGCGTGCGTCCGCTGTGCGATGACGAGTCTGATTCACCGCAGGCCATTACCCGCGACTATACGCTCGATATTCACGACGTTGACGGTCAGGCGCCGCTGCTCTCCGTATTTGGCGGTAAGCTCACCACCTACCGCAAGCTGGCCGAGCACGCGCTGGAAAAACTGGCGCCGTACTATAAAGGCATTGGCCCGGCATGGACCAAAGGCGCGGTACTGCCCGGCGGTGATATCGGCGGTAACCGCGATGATTACGCCGCGAAGCTGCGCCGTCGCTTCCCGTTCATCACCGAAGGGATGGCGCGCCACTATGCCCGCACCTACGGCAGCAATACCGAGCTGATCCTGGGTGATGCAAAAGAGATTGCCGATCTGGGCGAGCATTTCGGCCACGAGCTGTACGAAGCCGAGCTGCGTTATCTGGTTGAGCACGAGTGGGTGCGTCGTCTGGATGATGCTATCTGGCGCCGTACCAAAGAAGGGATGTGGCTCAACGCCGAACAGCAGTCTCGCGTGGCGCAGTGGTTGCTGCAACATGCGGCGAAACGTGAGCTGTCGCTGGCGTCCTAATACAAAAAAGCCGGGTGGCGGCTCCGCCTTACCCGGCCTACTCGATCCCGTAGGCCCGGTAAGCGCAGCGCCACCCGGCTTTGTTTTTACAACCTCACCGGATCAATATGCCAGATCGTCTCGGCATACTCCTTGATGGTCCTGTCTGACGAGAAATAGCCCATATTGGCGATGTTGTACATCGCGGCGCTGGTCCACTTCTCAGGCTGGCGATACAGTTCGTCCACCTTATCCTGACAGTCGACGTAGCTACGGTAATCCGCCAGCACCTGGTAGTGATCGCCAAAGTTAATCAGCGAATCCACCAGATCGCGGTAGCGGCTCGGTTCATCAGGGCTAAACACGCCGGTTGCAATCTGCGTCAGCACCTGACGCAACTCTTCATCCTCTTCGTAATATTGACGCGGCGAGTAGCCTTTCCTGCGCAGCGCCTCTACCTCTTCCGTCGTATTACCGAAGATAAAGATATTCTCTTCGCCCACGTGCTCCAGCATCTCGACGTTCGCCCCGTCCAGCGTGCCGATGGTCAGCGCGCCGTTAAGGGCAAACTTCATGTTACTGGTGCCGGACGCTTCTGTGCCCGCCGTGGAAATCTGCTCAGAGAGATCCGCTGCCGGGATGATCAGCTGCGCCAGGCTGACGCTGTAGTTCGGAATGAACACCACCTTCAGCTTGTCGCCAATGTCCGGATCCTGGTTAACCACCTTCGCCACGTCGTTGATGAGATGAATAATATGCTTCGCCATGTAGTAGGCCGACGCCGCCTTACCGGCGAAGATCTTCACGCGCGGCACCCATTCGGCCGTCGGGTCGGCCTTAATGCGGTTGTAATGGGTGATCACGTGCAGCACGTTCATCAGCTGACGCTTGTATTCGTGGATGCGTTTGATCTGAACGTCGAACAGCGCTTTCGGGTTTGCCACCACGTTCAGGTGCATCGCCAGCCAGACCGCCAGACGCTTTTTGTTCAGCAGCTTGGCTTCGCGCACGGCTTTGTTCACCGTCGGGAAATCAATATGCTGTTCCAGCTCGCTCAGCTGGCTCAAATCGGTACGCCAGGTGCGGCCGATATTCTCGTCCAGCACCTCCGAGAGCGGCTGGTTAGCCAGCGCCAGCCAGCGGCGCGGGGTGACGCCGTTGGTCACGTTGCAGAACCGCGTCGGGAAGATCTTCGCGAAGTCCGCAAACAGCGACTGCACCATCAGGTTCGAGTGGAGCTCGGACACGCCGTTGACCTTGTGGCTGATGACAACCGCCAGCCAGGCCATGCGCACGCGGCGGCCGTTCGACTCATCAATGATGGACGCGCGGCTCAGCAGGCCGGTATCGTTCGGATACTGCTCCTGCAGCGTCTTGAGGAAGTAGTCGTTAATCTCAAAGATAATCTGCAGATGGCGCGGCAGGATTTTGCCGAGCATGTCCACCGGCCACGTCTCCAGCGCTTCGCTCATCAGCGTGTGGTTGGTGTACGAGAACACCTGGCAGGTCACCTCAAAGGCGTCGTCCCAGCTGAACTTATGCTCGTCGATCAGCAGGCGCATCAGCTCCGGAATAGAGAGCACCGGGTGGGTGTCATTAAGGTGGATCGCGGTTTTCTCCGCCAGGTTGGCGTAGGTTTTGTGCAGCTGATGGTGGCGGCTGAGGATGTCCTGAATGGTCGCCGAAACGAGGAAGTACTCCTGACGCAGGCGCAGCTCGCGGCCTGAGTAGGTCGAGTCATCCGGGTACAACACGCGGGATACGTTCTCGGAGTGGTTTTTATCCTCCACCGCCGCGAAGTAGTCACCCTGGTTAAATTTACCGAGGTTAATTTCGCTACTGGCCTGAGCGCTCCACAGGCGCAGCGTGTTGGTGGCATCGGTGTCGTAGCCGGGGATGATCTGGTCGTAGGCCACGGCCAGGATCTCTTCCGTTTCCACCCAGCGGGATTTTTTTCCTTCCTGCTGAATACGCCCGCCAAAGCGCACCTTGTAGCGCGTGTTGTGGCGCTTGAACTCCCACGGGTTGCCGTACTCCAGCCAGTAGTCCGGGGACTCTTTCTGACGCCCGTCGACGATGTTTTGCTTGAACATGCCGTAATCGTAGCGAATACCGTAGCCGCGGCCCGGCAGCGCCAGCGTCGCCAGCGAGTCGAGGAAGCAGGCGGCAAGACGTCCCAGACCGCCGTTACCGAGGCCCGGGTCGTTCTCTTCGTCGATCAGTTCTTCTAAATCTAACCCCATCTCTTCCAGTGCGGTTTTGACGTCGTCATAAATACCGAGCGACAACAGCGCATTGGACAGCGTGCGGCCAATCAAAAATTCCATCGACAGATAGTAAACCTGACGCGTCTCCTGCGAGAGCTGGGCGCGGTTTGAGCGCAGCCAGCGTTCAACTAAGCGGTCGCGCACCGCAAACAGGGTGGCGTTCAGCCACTCGTGCTTGTTGGCAATAACCGGATCTTTCCCGATGGTGAACATCAGCTTGTAGGCGATGGAGTGCTTTAACGCCTCAACGCTGAGCGTGGGTGAAGAGTAGCTAAATGGAGCGTTCATATCAGTAACTTCGCCTCGTTACATCAAGCGTTGATAGAGATCGCGGTATGACTGCGCCGCAACGTGCCAGCTAAAGTCCATGGACATCGCCTGGCGTTGGACGTAGCGCCACAGCGATGGACGGGACCACAAGACGAAAGCACGCCGAATCGCCCGAAGCAGCGACCAGGCATTACTGTCCTCAAAGACAAACCCGCTGGCGATACCGTCCGCCAGGTTTTCCAGTGAGCTATCCGATACCGTATCCGCCAGCCCGCCCGTGCGGCGCACCAGCGGCAGGGTACCGTATTTCAGGCCGTAAAGCTGCGTCAGGCCGCAGGGTTCGAAACGGCTCGGCACCAGGATGACGTCCGCGCCGCCCATAATGCGGTGCGAAAACGCCTCGTGGTAGCCAATCTGTACGCCCACCTGCCCCGGATGTTCCGCGGCGGCGGCAAGGAAACCTTCCTGCAATACCGGGTCGCCCGCGCCGAGCAGCGCCAGCTGCCCGCCCTGCTCCAGTAAACCGGGCAGCGCCTCCAGCACCAGATCCAGCCCTTTCTGGCTGGTCAGGCGGCTTACGACGGCGAACAGCGGCACTTTGTCGTTAACCTTCAGGCCCATCGCAATCTGCAGCTGGCGTTTGTTTTCCGCTTTGTCTTCCACGGAATCACGACCGTAGCGCGCCGCCAGCAGGAGATCGGTTTCCGGGCTCCAGATCTGTTCATCCACACCGTTCAGAATGCCCGACAGGCGGCCTTCGCGGTGGCGCTGCTGCAGCAACCCTTCCATGCCGTAGCCAAATGCCGGCTGGGTGATCTCACGCGCGTAGGTTGGGCTCACCGCCGTGATGTGATCGGCGTAGTACAGCCCCGCCTTCAGGAACGAGATCTGCCCGTTAAACTCCAGACCGTGCATGTTAAAGAACGACCATGGCAGATCGATGTCATTCATGTGATGGGCGTAGTACATCCCCTGATAGGCCAGGTTATGCACGGTAAAGACCGATTTCGCCGGGTGGCCGCGCGCGGCGAGATACGCCGGGGCAAGCCCGGCGTGCCAGTCATGCGCGTGTACCACATCCGGCCGCCAGAACGGATCCAGCCCCGTCGCCATTTCTGCTCCAACCCAGCCGAGGAGCGCAAAGCGCAGCACGTTGTCGGTATAGGCGAACAGGTTCGTATCGTGATACGGGCTACCCGGGCGATCGTATAAATGCGGCGCGTCGATCAGGTAAATCCCTACGCCATTGTAATGTCCAAACAGCAGGGTAATGCGTCCGGCAAACGTTTCACGGCGGGTCACCACTTTTGCATCAGGTATACCGCGCCGGATATCCGGAAAGGCGGGCAGCAGGACTCGGGTATCCACGCCTCCGGCGATTTGCGCCGCCGGTAATGCGCCAAGCACATCTGCCAGACCGCCCGTTTTTAATAACGGGAACATCTCAGAACATACGTGTAAAACCTGCATCATCGCTCCTGTTTGATTTGCAGCTTCCGCAACATTTCCCGTGTGACTAACACGATCCCCTCTTCCGAACGGTAGAAACGACGCGCGTCTTCTTCCGCATTCTCCCCAATGACCATCCCTTCAGGGATGACGCAGGCACGGTCGATCACGCAACGACGCAGACGACACGAGCGCCCTACCCAGACGTCCGGCAACAAGACTGCCGAATCGATATTACAGAATGAATTTATCCGCACGCGCGGGAACAGCACCGACTGCACCACGACCGAACCGGAGATGATGCACCCGCCGGACACCAGCGAGTTCAGCGTCATACCGTGGCTGCCGGAGCGGTCCTGCACGAATTTGGCTGGCGGCAGCGACTCCATATGGGTACGAATCGGCCAGTTCTGGTCGTACATATCCAGTTCAGGCGTGACCGATGCCAGATCGAGGTTCGCTTTCCAGTACGCTTCCAGCGTGCCCACATCGCGCCAGTACGGTTCCGCATTCGGGTCGGACTGCACGCAGGACAGCGGGAAAGGATGTGCATACGCCATGCCAGCTTTGGTGATTTTCGGAATGATGTCTTTACCGAAGTCGTGGCTTGAGTTTTCGTCTTTGTCGTCTTCTTCCAGCAGCTCATAAAGATAATCTGCGTCAAAGACATAGATCCCCATGCTGGCGAGCGATTTGGTGTCATCGCCCGGCATGGTTGGCGGGTTCGCCGGTTTTTCAACGAAGTCGATAATTTTGTCGTCGGCATCCACGTGCATGACGCCAAACGCCGTCGCTTCAGCAACGGGCACAGGCAGACACGCCACGGTGCAGCGCGCCCCTTTTTCGACGTGGTCGATGAGCATGTGGGAGTAATCTTGCTTGTAAATGTGGTCCCCGGCGAGGATCACAATGTATTCCGCGTTATAGCGACGAATGATGTCGAGGTTCTGGGTCACCGCATCCGCCGTTCCGCGATACCAGTTCTCGCCGTGAACGCGCTGCTGCGCAGGAAGGAGATCGACAAATTCGTTCATCTCTTCGCTGAAGAATGACCAGCCGCGCTGAATATGCTGCACCAGGGTGTGCGACTGATACTGCGTGATGACGCCAATGCGGCGAATGCCCGAGTTCAGGCAGTTGGAGAGCGCAAAGTCGATAATACGGAACTTACCACCAAAGTGAACGGCCGGCTTGGCGCGCTTGATGGTCAAATCTTTCAGACGGGTACCACGCCCACCCGCAAGTATCAGGGCAACCGTTTTTAATGGTAGCTGGCGTGCCAACATTAAGGGATCGTTCTTCTCTAATCTAACCATGACTAACTCCTTTTTTATCATCTTTGGAATACGCACACTCCGTGCGCAGGCCCGTGCCAGACAGCCATTACTACCGGATTATCCGCTCCGGCAAAGGGGGGAACGGCTCGCCACTCCCCGTCAGGTAAAACAATCTCTGCGACGTCATCCGTCGCGTTCAGCGTGACCAGCCATTTATCCGACAGCAGGATTTGCAGGCGGGGTACGCCGTGTTGCCACTCTTGCGCGCTTAACGGTTGCGCGTCTTTATTCAGCCAGCGAACGTTGCCGTCACCCTCTTCCCACCAGCTGTTGGCGGTCAGCGCGGGGATCTGCTGACGAAGATGGATCAGCGCAGCGGTAAAATGAATCAGCCCGCTGTTGGCTTCACCCCAGTCGAGCCAGGTTAAGGTGTTGTCCTGGCAATAGGCGTTGTTGTTACCGTGCTGGCTGTGACCATGCTCGTCGCCTGCCAGCAGCATCGGCGTGCCCTGCGACAGTAAAAGCGTTGTCAGCAGCGCATGAACGCTGGCGCGTCGCCGCTCTATCACATCCAGACTTCCGCCTAACCCTTCTATACCATGATTAAAGCTATGGTTATTGTTAGTGCCATCGCGATTCTCTTCACCGTTCGCCTCATTGTGTTTCTGATTGAAACAAACGCAGTCCCTGAGCGTAAAACCGTCGTGCGCCGTCAACTGATTAACGGTGGCCGACGGGCGTTTGCCGTCGCGCTTAAAGAGATCGCTCGACGCGGCAAAGCGCCCGGCAAATTCCCCCAGCGACAGGTTCCGCTCCAGCCAGAAGCGGCGTACGGCGTCGCGGTAGTGGTCGTTCCACTCGGCAAACAGCGGCGGGAAATTCCCGACCTGATAACCGCCTTCACCAATGTCCCACGGCTCGGCAATCAGCTTCACCTGCGAGAGCACCGGACAGTTTTTTATCGCCTCAAACAATGGCGCCTGCTGGCTGAACGCCGGCGTGCGTCCCATGACGGGCGCCAGGTCGAAACGAAAACCGTCGACGTGGAACGTCTCCACCCAGTATTTCAGGCATTCATACGCAAAATGCGTAACCGCCGGATGGCTGAGATTGAGCGTGTTGCCGCAGCCGGTCCAGTTCTCGTAATCGCCATCGTGCCTGATCCAATAATAGCTACGGTTATCAATTCCGCGCATGGAGAGCGTCGGGCCGTCGAGATCGCTTTCTGCGCTGTGGTTCAGCACCACGTCCAGAATGACCTCAATGCCCGCCGCGTGGAGCGCCTTCACCGCATCGCGGAACTCGTCCCGCGCCTTTTCCGGATGGACGGCATAGCGCGGCTCGAGCGCGAACATCGCCAGCGGGTTATAGCCCCAGTAGTTGCTCAGCCCCAGCCGCTGCAGACGCGGCTCGCTGGCAAAATGGGCGACGGGGAGCAGTTCCAGGGCGGTGATGCCGAGGTGTTTCAGGTAGGCGATCATGGTGGGATGCCCGAGCGCCTTGTAGGTGCCGCGCATCTCTTTGGGGATCGACGGATGCAGGTAGGTCAGCCCTTTGACGTGGGCTTCATAAATAACCGTATTGCCCCACGGCGTGTGCGGCGGGGTATCGTCTTCCCAGTCATAAAGATCGTTCACCACCACGCTTTTTGGCGCGACGGGCGCGCTGTCGCGGTGGTCGGGCTCGCCGTAGCCCACGTGGAAGAGCGGGTCATCTTTAAATTCGCCGTCCACGCGGTGCGCGCACGGATCAATTAGCAGCTTCGCCGGGTTAAACCAGTGCCCCTGCGCGGGCTCCCACGGACCGTGAACGCGAAAGCCATAGTGCATGCCGGGCCGTCCTCCGGCCAGGTAGCCGTGCCAGGTATCCCCCGTGCGCGCGGGTAAATCGTAACGGTGCTCGTTACCTTCCCCGTCAAACACGCACAGTTCAACCCGCTCGGCGTGAGCGGAAAAGAGGGTGAAGTTCACCCCTTTTCCGTCAAAATGCGCCCCGAGCGGTTCGGGTTTACCTGCCGTAAGCTGCGTCATTCGCCCTCCCGCATCAGCCAGATGGTGCCAAGCGGCGGCAGCGTCAGGCTCAGGGAGTTGGGTCGCCCGTGGCTTTCAATGGCGTCGCTCTGTACCAGCCCACCGTTACCGGCGTTGCTGCCGTGGTAGTGCATCGAGTCGGTATTCAGAATTTCACGCCATTTGCCCGGCTGGTTAATGCCGAAGCGGTAGTGTTCGCGCGGCACCGGGGTGAAGTTGCTGGCGACGATGATCTCGTTACCCGCCTTGTCACGACGCACAAAGACAAACACCGAGCGCTCATGGTCGTCCACCACCAGCCATTCAAAGCCGTACGGATCGAAGTCGAGCTCGTGCAGCGCTTTGTGGTGGCGATAGGTCAGGTTCAGATCGCGCACCAGACGCTGCACCCCGTGGTGCCAGTTGTCGCCGCCTTCCAGCAGATGCCAGTCGAGGCTGGCGTCGTGGTTCCACTCGCGCCCCTGGGCGAACTCATTGCCCATGAACAGCAGTTTCTTGCCCGGGAAGGCAAACATCCAGCCGTAATAGGCGCGCAGGTTGGCAAACTTCTGCCACGCGTCGCCCGGCATGCGGTCGAGAATCGATTTTTTACCGTGTACCACCTCATCGTGCGACAGCGGCAGCATGAAGTTTTCGGTGTAGTTGTAGAGCATCCCGAACGTCAGCTTATCGTGATGATACTTACGGTAAACCGGATCCAGCTTCATGTAGTCGAGCGTGTCGTGCATCCAGCCCAGGTTCCACTTATACCAGAACCCCAGGCCGCCCAATGACGGCGGACGGGAGACGCCCGCAAAGTCGGTGGACTCTTCCGCCATGGTCACGGCACCGTCCACCTGCTCGCCGATAATGCGGTTGGTATTACGCAGGAATTCAATGGCTTCCAGGTTTTCACGGCCGCCAAACTCGTTCGGGATCCACTCCCCCTCTTTGCGGCTGTAGTCGCGGTAGATCATTGACGCCACCGCATCCACGCGCAGGGCGTCAATGCCAAACCGCTCGATCCAGTACAGGGCATTCCCGACCAGGTAGTTCGACACTTCACGGCGACCGTAGTTGTAAATCAGCGTGTTCCAGTCCTGGTGATAGCCCTCGCGCGGATCGCTATGCTCGTACAGCTTCGTGCCGTCAAACTCTGCCAGCGCAAAATCATCCGCCGGGAAATGGCCCGGCACCCAGTCGAGGATCACGTTCAGCCCGGCGGCGTGCGCGGCATCAATGAAATAGCGGAAGTCGTCGCGGGTGCCGAAGCGGCGGGTCGGCGCATACAGCCCGGTGGGCTGATAGCCCCAGCTGCCGTCGAACGGATGCTCGTTGACCGGCAGCAGCTCAAGGTGGGTAAAGCCCATCCATTTGGCGTATGGCACCAGCTGGTCGGCAAGCTCCCGGTAACTCAGCCAGAAGTTGTTATCGGTATGGCGGCGCCAGGAGCCGAGATGGACTTCATAGACGGATATTGGCGCATCAAAACGGTTGGCCTGTTTACGCTCCTCCGTCTGGACGACCTTCTCCGGCAGGCCGCAGATCAGCGACGCGGTATCCGGGCGCATCTGCGCTTCGAAGGCATACGGGTCGGCTTTAATGCGCAGCTTGCCATGGGCGTCGATCATCTCGAATTTATAAAGCTGCCCGTGGTGTGCCCCGGGGATAAACAGCTCCCAGATGCCGGTTTCCCGACGCAGGCGCATCGGGTGACGGCGGCCGTCCCAGTAGTTGAACTGGCCGACAACGGAGACGCGCTGGGCATTGGGCGCCCACACGGAGAACCGCGTGCCGGTGATGCCGTCCATGGTATCGGCATGGGCGCCCAGCGTTTCATAAGGACGCAGATGGGTCCCCTCGGAGAGCAGCCAGGCATCCATCTCTTTAAGCAGAGGGCCGAAGCTGTAGGGATCGTCAATCAGGTTTTGCTGACCGTGCCAGAGAACGGCGAGCTGATAGCGAAAAGGGTTTTTACGACGGGGCATCACGCCCGAGAAGAAGCCACGGGAATCGAGGCATTCAAGGTTACCGACTTTGCGGCCGGTTTTGGGTTCAATCACCCAAACTTCTGTGGCATCCGGCAACAGGGCACGAACTTCCAGGCCTGCCTCAGTACGGTGCATCCCAAGCACAGAAAAGGGGTCAGCGAAATGACCCGCAATAAGCGCATTAATCACGTCTCTATCCACACGATCGGACATGGTATTCATCCTGTTTTTATGTCGTCCTTTTTAAGCGCTCCGGGACGACTTTTAATGTGACCTGAACGGGACAGCACAAAAATGTGCATCCATTCTGCTCCGTTCGAACCTCAGGTAAGAAATGACTCTTCCTTAAAGCATAGCCAACGCTCTAAATGACTCCTGATAAAAAATAAGACATACGCGTGTTACTCCATGTAGTACGCAAAAAAAAGGGGTGAAAATCACCCCCGGTATTTAACAAATTATTACGCCAGCTGGCGCAGCATGCGGCGCAGCGGCTCAGCGGCGCCCCACAGGAGCTGGTCACCAACGGTGAACGCGGAGAGATACTCCGGCCCCATGTTCAGCTTACGCAGACGGCCAACCGGCGTGGTCAGCGTGCCGGTCACCGCTGCCGGGGTCAGCTCGCGCATGGTGATATCGCGATCGTTTGGCACCACTTTCGCCCACGGGTTGTGCGCGGCCAGCAGCTCTTCCACGGTCGGAATAGACACATCTTTTTTCAGTTTAATAGTGAAAGCCTGGCTGTGGCAGCGCAGCGCGCCGATACGCACGCACAGACCGTCAACCGGAATGGTGTTCGCGGTATTGAGGATTTTGTTGGTCTCGGCCTGGCCTTTCCACTCTTCGCGGGTCTGGCCGTTATCCAGCTGCTTGTCGATCCACGGGATCAGGCCGCCGGCCAGCGGTACGCCAAAGTTATCCACCGGCAGCTCGCCGCTGCGGGTCAGCTCGGTCACTTTACGCTCGATATCGAGAATAGCCGACGCCGGGTTTGCCAGCTCGGTCGCGACGCTCTGGTGCAGCTGGCCCATCTGGGTCAGCAGCTCGCGCATGTGACGCGCGCCGCCGCCGGACGCCGCCTGGTAGGTCGCCACGGAGACCCACTCCACCAGATCCTGCGCGAACAGGCCGCCGAGGGACATCAGCATCAGGCTGACGGTGCAGTTACCGCCAACAAAGGTTTTTACGCCGTTGTTCAGGCCATCGGCGATCACGCCCTGGTTAACCGGGTCGAGAATGATAATGGCATCGTCTTTCATGCGCAGCGAAGAGGCCGCGTCAATCCAGTAGCCCTGCCAGCCGCTTTCACGCAGCTTTGGATAGATTTCGTTGGTATAATCGCCGCCCTGGCAGGTCACAATAATGTCGAGTGCCTTCAGCGCTTCCAGATCGTAAGCATCCTGCAACGTGCCTGTGGTACCACCAAAGGACGGAGCAGCCTGGCCGAGCTGGGAAGTGGAGAAGAAGACCGGGCGGATAGCGTCGAAATCGCGCTCTTCAACCATGCGTTGCATGAGTACAGAGCCGACCATACCGCGCCAGCCGATAAAACCAACGTTTTTCATAGCATTTTTTTCCTGCTGAGGGTGTGTGCTGATTGTGCAAGCCAGTATTGAACTGGGATATGCTTCACATTACAAAATGCAGCCAAAGTCGCAAGCGAAATTAATCGATGATTGCCCGGCAATCAGAAATACAGCTAATTATCATAATAACCTTAGAGAGTTTCAGGGATAATTTACATGAGTGAAATCATTTCCGCCGCGGTTTTATTGATCCTGATAATGGATCCCCTGGGTAACCTGCCGATCTTCATGTCGGTGTTGAAGCACACCGAGCCGAAGCGCCGCCGGGCGATCATGATCCGCGAGCTGCTCATCGCCCTGCTGGTGATGTTTATCTTCCTGTTTGCGGGTGAAAAAATCCTCGCCTTCCTGAACCTGCGGGCTGAAACCGTGTCGATTTCCGGCGGGATTATTCTGTTCCTGATTGCGATTAAGATGATTTTCCCGAGCGCGGAAGGCAGCAGCAGCGGCCTGCCTGCGGGTGAAGAACCGTTTATTGTGCCGCTGGCGATCCCGCTCGTCGCGGGGCCAACCATTCTGGCGACGCTGATGCTGCTGTCGCACCAGTATCCGAACCAGATGAGCCATCTGGTCATTGCCCTGCTGATTGCCTGGGGCGGGACGTTTATCATCCTGCTGCAGTCGTCCCTGTTCCTGCGCCTGCTGGGCGAAAAAGGGGTAAACGCGCTGGAGCGCCTGATGGGGCTCATTCTGGTGATGATGGCAACGCAGATGTTCCTGGATGGGATCAGGGCGTGGATGAAAGGATGACGTTCTCCCTCTCCCTGTGGGAGAGGGCATCAGGCCGCAGAGGCCGTATTCTTGCCGGGTGGCGGCTTCGCCTTACCCGGCCTACAACGGCTCTAGTCCCGTAGGTCGGGTAAGCGTTAGCGCCACCCGACTTTTTTCACAGTGGCAAGATGCCTTCATTTGTACGCAACCAGCGCGGTGCTTTCAACATACCGCTATACAGCCCAACTAAGCCTTGCAAAAAATCTCCAGCCACTCTTTCATCACTTTCTGAAAGTGAACGAGCCAACAGCAACTGCGTTAATAGCGGGCAATAGCTTCCCAACTGTTCAACTTCCGGTTCGAAGGCAGGGACGTCCAGAGGCAGGTCATCTACCGTTAAACTCGCTTTTAAATATTCAGGAACAGGTTCAAGCATGGGTGCGGCCTGATACCCTCAACCTCCCCCCAAATAAGTGAGGGCTACCCCTTACGAATCAAATACCGGTACGGCAGCGTTTCCGTCTGCTGTGCCACCAGCTCATGCTCCATAAAGGTACAAAAACCGGGAATGTCGCGCGTGGTGGCAGGGTCGTCGGCAACGATCAGCAGCGTTTCACCGGTCTGCATGTTGCGCACGGTTTTACGTACCATCATTACCGGTTCCGGGCAGCGAAGGCCCTGGGCATCAAGAGTGTGGTCTGGGCTGGAAAACAGGTCGGTCATGATCTTCTCGGTCAGGTAAAAACGGCTGTAGTTTACGCCCCGTTGCGGTCAATGCAAACCAAGTTAACGATTGCGTAAAAACTAACCATTGCAATGTCCCGCCAAAGCAGTATCATGCTGCGGTTTTTATTGGGTTCCCTCACCCCAACGTATAAAAAGGTCACAATATGACGCAGTTTTCTGAATCACAGCGCGTAAAAGCGTTGTTCTGGCTTTCGCTTTTCCATTTGCTGGTGATCACCTCCAGCAACTATCTGGTGCAGCTCCCTATCTCCATCTTTGGTTTTCATACCACCTGGGGCGCGTTCAGTTTTCCGTTTATTTTCCTCGCCACCGATCTGACCGTGCGTATTTTTGGCGCACCGCTGGCTCGCCGCATTATTTTTGCGGTCATGCTCCCGGCGCTGTTCATCTCGTACGGGGTGTCGTCCCTGTTTTATATGGGAAGCTGGCAGGGCTTTGAGGCGTTAACCCACTTCAACCTGTTTGTCGCCCGTATCGCCGCAGCAAGCTTTATGGCCTACGCGCTGGGGCAGATTCTGGACGTGCACGTGTTTAACCGCCTGCGTCAGAATCATCGCTGGTGGATGGCACCCACCGCCTCCACGCTGTTCGGTAACGTGAGCGATACGCTGGCCTTCTTCTTCATCGCCTTCTGGCGTAGCCCGGATGCGTTCATGGCCGAACACTGGATGGAAATCGCGCTGGTGGACTACTGCTTCAAGGTGCTCATCAGCATTGTGTTCTTCCTGCCCATGTACGGCGTGCTGCTGAATATGCTGCTGAAAAGGCTGGCAGATAAATCTGAAATCACGGCATTGCAGGCTGGTTAAGGGTTCGCTTTATCAGTTGTGATAAGATGAGCGAATGAGCCGTTATGGCCGTTTATCGAAAGGAAGAAGTCAATGCGCAATCTGGTTAAATATGTCGGGATTGGCCTGCTGGTTGTGGGTCTTGCAGCCTGTGATAACAGCGACACGAAAACGCCTGCTCAGGGCGCATCCGCAGAAAGCAATGCGACCGGCCAGCCGGTGAATCTGATGGATGGCAAACTTAGCTTCTCTCTGCCAGCCGATATGACTGACCAGAGCGGCAAGCTGGGCACTCAGGCGAATAACATGCACGTTTACTCCGACGCAACCGGGCAGAAAGCGGTCATTGTGATTGTGGGCGACGACACCAGCGAAGATCTGGCGGTCCTGTCCAAACGTCTGGAAGATCAGCAGCGCGGCCGCGACCCGCAGCTGCAGGTCGTGACCAACAAATCCATCGAGCTGAAAGGCCATAAGCTGCAGCAGCTGGACAGCATCATCTCTGCGAAAGGCCAGACCGCTTACTCCTCTGTTGTGCTGGGCAAGGTCGATAACAAACTCCTGACCCTGCAGATCACCCTGCCAGCGGAAGATCAGCAGAAAGCGCAGACGGCTGCTGAAAACATCATTAACACCATCGTAATCCAGTAACGTTTCACGATGATGATGTGGCCTCCGGTGCCTGCACCGGGGGCCATTTTTTTAGCCGCCACGTCAGCAGCAATGCCATCATGACCAGACCCGCCGCGGCAAGATAGATCACCGGTACCCCCGCCCAGGCCATTACCAGCCCTGCCAGCGGCCCGGTAATGCCCAACGACATATCCATAAATACCGTATAGGTCGCCAGCGCCGCCCCCTGGTTCTGCTGCGGTACCGCTTTTACCGCGACCACGCCCAGCGCCGGGAAGACCAGTGAAAAACCGGCTCCCGCGAGAAATACGCCCATTTTCGCCATCCAGGGCGCGCTGGCTACGCCGGTCAACAGCAGCCCGACAATCTCTACCACAAAGCAGATCGTCGCCACGTTCAGCCCGCCCAGACGGTTTATGCCGTTAGGGAAAAGCAGGCGCGCACCAACAAACGCACAGCTGAACAGGGTTAACGCAAAGGCCGCGCCGTCCCAGCCTTTGGCGTCATAGAACAGGGTAATGAAGGTGGCGATGACCCCGAAGCCGGTGGTCGCCAGCGCCAGTGCCATGCCGTACGGCCAGACGCGCCCCAGCACCGCCCGAAACGGCAGCGGTTTGCCCTTGCTGGCCTTCACTGTCGGGCGCGGCAGCGCAAACAGTATCGCCACAAGCGCGACCGCCATAATGGTGACGGCCAGGCCATACAGCCCGCCAAACGCATAGCAGGCCACGCCAAGCGGCGCGCCGAGCGCCATCGCGCCGTAGGTGACAATCCCGTTCCAGGAGATCACCCGACCAATGTGTGGCGTCCCGACAACCCCCACGCCCCAGAGCGTCGAGCCGGTTCCCGCCAGGCTTTGCCCGATACCGAGGATGACGCGGCCCAGGCAGAGCAGCGCCAGGCTGACCAGCGGCCAGTGGCTGGCTGAGGCAGCCAGCAGATAGCTCAGGCCACTGAGGAAGCAGCCGCACAATCCCACCACCACGATGCTTTTTGGACCGAACGTGTCCGCGTAGCGCCCGGCATGTGGGCGGCTCAGGAGCGTGGCGAAATACTGCAGGCTAATCACCAGCCCCGCCCAGAAGGCACTGAAGCCCATCACGTCATTGACATAGCCCGGCAGAACCGCCAGCGGCAGGCCGATGGTGAGATAGCTGGCAAAGTTAAAAATCACAACGGAAACGATGCGCAGATTGAGGCGCAGTCCGCTCAGTGCCGGTTCAGCGGCAGGTTCGGGCATGGGGTTCTACCTGGATTTTTTACAACAGTGTTTCACTATTACCACGCCCCAATAAGAAAATCAGCAGCGACTTTCAGATTAACGGTGCCAGACGAAGCGAGGCCCGGGCACTACACTTACCGGGTCATCACATTAAGGAACGCGCATGATCGCTAACCCGTCCGACAAAGCAGGACTCCACATCTTATTAAAACTCGCCTGTCTGGTGGTTATCCTTGCGGGTATCCATGCGGCCGCCGACATCATAGTTCAGCTCCTGCTGGCGCTCTTTTTTGCCATTGTGCTTAATCCTCTGGTCACCTGGTTTCTGCGCCGGGGCGTTAGCCGCCCGGTCGCCATCACTATCGTCGTCATCGTGATGCTGATTGCCCTGACGGCGCTCTTCGGCGTGCTGGCGGCCTCGCTGAGTGAATTCTCCACCATGCTGCCGCAGTACAACAAAGAGCTGACGCGTAAGATCGTCGCACTCCAGGAGATGGTGCCTTTCCTTAATCTGCATATCTCTCCCGAACGGATGCTGCGCAGGATGGACTCCGAGAAGGTCATGACCTACGCCACCACCTTGATGACGGGGCTTTCCGGCGCGATGGCCAGCATTCTGCTGCTGGTCATGACGGTGGTGTTTATGCTGTTTGAAGTCCGCCACGTCCCGTATAAGCTGCGCTTTGCACTGAATAACCCACAAATTCACATTGCTGGCTTACACCGGGCGCTGAAGGGCGTCTCTAAATATCTGGCGCTGAAAACGCTGCTGAGCGTCTGGACCGGGATCATCGTCTGGCTGGGGCTGATGCTGATGAACGTGCAGTTCGCGCTGATGTGGGGCGTGCTGGCGTTTCTGCTGAACTACGTGCCCAACATTGGCGCGGTGCTTTCCGCCGTGCCGCCGATGATTCAGGCGTTTCTGTTTAACGGTTTCTACGAATGTATGCTGGTCGGCGCGTTATTCCTCGTCGTGCACATGGTGCTGGGCAATATTCTCGAACCACGCATGATGGGGCACCGGCTCGGCATGTCGACGCTGGTCGTCTTTTTATCCTTACTGGTTTGGGGATGGCTGCTGGGCCCGGTCGGTATGCTGCTCTCGGTCCCCCTGACCAGCGTGTGTAAGATCTGGATGGAGACCACCAAAGGCGGCAGCAAGCTGGCCATTTTGCTCGGGCCGGGAAGGCCGAAAAGCCGGTTGCCTGGGTAGCTGACCTACCTGTATAGGTAGGTTTAAACCGCCAATAATCCGCCTTAAATTACCGCGTTCATAACCTGTCGCGGTATTTTTATTTGCGTTAAGGAAATATTAATTCTGTTTTTGTTTACGTCAGTCGCATTACGTTGAAACGCAAATCATGATTTAACGCAAATTAAAAAAAATGAAATTGTTAATTATTTTCCATGTTATTATGCCCGCCTTCGCGTCAACGTAATGCAAACCTTAATATTGATTAAAAAAACATCTGGCACAAAAGAAACGCCGGATGAATATTATTTGTAAAAACCACTACCTTTAATTGTTATTATTGATATGGAGTTGTTGATGAAAAAGATCGTTAAATGGTGTGCTGCCGCCGTATTCGTTGGCGCACTGGCAGGCTGTGCGCGTACTGCCCCAATCGCTCAGGTTCACTCTACTGTGAGCGCGGGTCATACCGCCGACCAGGTAAAAACAGCGATTTTGAAAGCAGGACAAAAACGTGACTGGATCATGACGGAAGCCGGTCCGGGCGTTATCAAAGGTCGTCTGCAGGCGCGCGACCACTCGGTCGACGTTCGTATTCCTTATTCCGCAACAAGCTATTCCATTAACTACGAAAGCAGTATGAACCTGAAAGCGGCTGACGGTAAAATTCACAAAAATTATAACCGTTGGGTGAATAACCTCGACCACGATATTCAGCTGAACCTCTCCGCGGGCGCCGCACTGTAATATTTTTCTAAAGTCGGGCCGCATTTGGCCCGATAACCCTTATTTCTTGCCCTGAAAGGTTACGCAGCAATGTACGAAAAGGATACGCTCAGCGCACTGGATGCCATTACCGAAGCGCAACGCATCGCTTTTGCTCCGATGTTATTTCAGACCGCGCTTTGTCTGCGTAACTCAGGCATTCTCGCCTGGCTCGATAAACAAGGTAAAGAGGGTGCCAGCCTCGAGGAAATAACCGAACACAGCACGCTCGGCAGCTATGGCGTCAGCGTACTGCTGGATATGGGATTAAGCGGGCGGATCGTTACCCAACAGCATGGACGTTATTTTCTGGCGAAAGTGGGCCACTTTTTACTGCACGATGAAATGACCCGCGTAAATATGGATTTCACTCAGGACGTTTGTTACAAAGGGCTATTTCACCTGGCGGACGCCCTGAAGGAAGAAAAACCTGCGGGCTTAGCGGTGTTTGGCAACTGGCCAACCATCTATCCGGCATTATCCCAATTACCGGCACAGGCGAAAGAGAGCTGGTTCGCCTTTGATCATTACTATTCCGACGCCGCGTTTGACGCCGCTTTGCCATATATATTCGCAAGCTCGCCGACAAAATTGTACGATGTGGGCGGAAATACGGGTAAATGGGCGTTACGCTGCTGCCGCTATGACGAAAATGTTGCCGTGACGATCCTCGACCTGCCGCAGCAGATAGCGCTGGCGCAGGAAAACATCGCAAAAGCAGGTTTTTCTCATCGTATTGGATTCCATGCTGTCGATATGCTTAGCCCAGCAGCCTTGCCGGGTGAGGCCGACGTCTGGTGGATGAGCCAGTTTCTGGATTGTTTCTCTCCGGATCAGATTGTCGCCATGCTGACGCGCGTCGCACAGGTCATGAAGCCAGGCGCACGTTTATGCATCATGGAGCTTTTCTGGGATGCCCAGAAGTTTGAAGCGGCCTCTTTCAGCCTGAATGCCACCTCGCTCTATTTCACCTGTATGGCGAATGGCAATAGCCGGTTTTACAGCGTAGAGGCGTTTTATCGTTACCTGGAGAGCGCAGGTTTCAGCGTTGAACAGCGTCTGGATAACCTTGGGGTCGGTCATACCCTGTTGATATGCACCAAACGTGAACAATAGAGCAGCTTAGCTGCCCGGGTGGCCAGGTCTGCCCTTTGAATACGGTTTTTTTTTCGCGGACGCGCGTAGATGAAATTTTCACTGAACATTATCGACTGGCAGGCGAGAGCCCCAGGACTCAGCGATGCCACAGAGTGGCAGGCGTGGTCACGCCTGCAGCTGCCCGTCGATCCAGCGGCCCCGCTTCCCCGGCTGACCGCTTTACCGATGATGACCGCGCGCCGCCTCAATTCAGGCAGTAAGCTGGCGGTGGACATTGGTCTCGCTATGCTGCAACACCACGCCATTGATGCCGTCGTCTATTCCAGCCGCCACGGCGAGCTGGAGCGCAACTACCGTATTCTGCATGCTCTGGCGACGGGGCAATCCGTATCGCCTACCGACTTCGCCATGTCCGTGCACAATTCGGCGGTGGGCAATCTCACGATTACCGCACGCCAGGCTATCGTCTCGTCATCCATTTCTGCCGGGCTGGACACCTTCCAGCAGGCATTATGTGAAGTCCTGAGCCTGCTGCAGGCGGGCTACTCCCGCGTCTTGCTGGTCGATTTTGACGGCGCACTGCCGGAATTTTACCACCCAGCGTTACCGCACCAGATGCCCAACTGGCCCTACGCGCTGGCGCTGGTGATTGAATCCGGCAAGGAATTGCAGTGTGAAACCCGCAGCGGCAGCACGGGGGATGAACCCGCCCTTCCGCAAAGCCTGGTGTTCCTGCAACGCTATCTCAGCGAGGCACGCCAGTTTGTGGTACCCGGCGAACGTTTGCTGTGGCAATGGACGCGCGCATGAACCGCCTGACTGCCCGAATTAACTGGTTATGGCGTCTGGTGATGACCGGATTCTGCTTCGTGCTGTTTGGCGTGGGCGGGCTGCTGCTGTCACTGGTATGGTTCAACCTGCTGCTGATCGTCCAGCGCGACCGCACCAACCGCCGTCGCCTTGCGCGGCGCAGCATTGCGGCCAGCTTCCGCTTCTTCCTGACCGTTGCCCGTGGCCTCGGGGTACTGGACTATCGCATTCACAATCTTGACGCCCTGCGCAACGATCGGGGTTGTCTGGTGGTGGCTAACCACCCCACGTTAATTGACTACGTGATTCTGGCATCGGTGATGCCAGAAACCGACTGTCTGGTGAAAAGCGCGCTGCTGCGCAATCCGTTTGTCAGCGGCGTCATCCGCGCGGCGGATTACCTCATTAACAGCGAAGCCGAGCCTCTGCTGGCTGCAAGCCAGCAGCGTCTGGCTCAGGGCGACACGCTGTTAATCTTCCCGGAAGGCACACGTACCCGGTCTGGTGAAGCTATTTCCCTCCAGCGCGGCGCAGCAAATATCGCCGTGCGCTGTAACAGCGATCTGCGGGTGGTGCTGATCCACTGTAGCGAACATCTGCTGGATAAAAAAAGTCGCTGGTATGATGTGCCGCCAGAAAAACCTGTCTTCACCGTGGATGTCCGCGACCGCGTGAACATCGACGAATTTTACGATGCAAATGAACAAGAACCGGCGCTGGCGGCAAGGCAGTTAAACCGGCATCTACAGCATCGATTAACATCAGGCCTTCAATCTTTGTCAGGAATTAATGATGCAAGCGCTTTATCTTGAAATTAAGAATCTCATTATCACCACGCTGAATCTGGACGAGCTTACCGCAGAGGATATTGATACCGATGCCGCGCTGTTTGGCGATGGGCTGGGTCTCGACTCTATCGACGCGCTGGAACTGGGTCTGGCCGTGAAAAACCAGTATGGCGTGGTGCTTTCTGCTGAAAGCGAAGAGATGCGCCAGCACTTCTTTTCCGTCGCCACGCTGGCGTCCTTTATCAACGCTCAACGCGCCTGAGATGTGATCACGATGACCGAACAAGAAACCATTTATCAGGAAGTCTGTGGCCTTCTGACCCGACTGTTTGAAATCGACCCGCAGGATATTACCCCTGAAGCCCGTCTTTACGAAGACCTGGAGCTGGACAGCATTGATGCGGTGGACATGATTGTTCATCTGCAGAAGAAAACGGGCAAGAAAATCAAGCCGGAAACCTTCAAATCGGTTCGTACCGTTCAGGATGTGGTAGACGCCGTCGAACAGCTTCTGCGCGAAGAGTAAGACGTCGTGCGCGGCGGACGGACATTCCCGATCATCCCACTTCTGACGGGGTTGATGCTGCTGGCGTGGCCCTTCCTGATTGGATTTGGGCTGGCGCATAACAGCCTGCAGTGGCTATTACCCGTGATGGCTCTGGTGTTACTGCTGCGGCTGCGTCAGGCGCAGCGGAACACAAGCCCGATGCGGTATGTGGTGCAGTGCGTGGCGCTGGCGGGGATCGCCCTCTGCACGGCAAGCTACCTGCTGAAAGCCCACCAGTGGCTGCTGCTCTACCCGGTGGTCGTCAACCTTATCATGCTGGCCGTGTTTGGCGGTTCGCTGTGGACAGCGATGCCGCTTGTCGAACGACTGGCGCGCTTGCGCGAGCCAAACTTGCCCCCGGAGGGCGTGCGCTATACCCGTAAGGTGACCCTCGTCTGGTGCGGTTTTTTCGTCGGCAACGGCACGATGGCGCTGTTTACCGTCCTCCACGGCGACATGCATCTGTGGACGCTATGGAACGGTATGGTGGCTTACATCCTGATGGGGATGCTGATGGCAGCAGAGTGGCTGGTGCGCCAGCGGGTGATAAAAAAAGAGATGCACAATGACTAACCCCCTTCCGCTGGGCCAGTGGTTAAATGCGCCGCGCCCTGACGACACGCCTGTTGCCTGGCTTGACGATCGTACCTGGACGCTGGGCCAGTTGCGCCACGACGTAACCTTACTGGTCGAGACCCTGCGTCAGCAGGAAGGCGAGCGCTGGGCGCTGTGCTTTGAAAACAGCTACCTGTTTATTGTTGCGCTGCTGGCCTCGCTGCACGCCGGTAAAACACCGGTCATTCCCGGCCATAGCCGCGTCTCGCAGCTTGAAGAACAGCAATCTTTGTTTAGCGGCGTTCTGAGCGATCGGACTCTTGGTTTTCATGGGAAACAGATTGTGGTGGCCTCCAGCCACCAGACAGCCAGCCACTGGGTGCCTCTGCCGATCATTGACGAAAACCGCTTCGTTGAACTGTTCACCTCAGGCTCCACGGGCACCCCGCGCCGGGTGGTTAAGCACATCGTCAGTCTGGATCGCGAAGCCCGCCTGCTGGCTAACCGCTTTGGTGAGCGTCTGGCCGGATGCAGCATTGTGGCCTCGGTCGTACCGCAACACCTGTATGGCCTGACATTCCGTATCGTCTTGCCGATGGCGCTGGGCCTGCCGCTGCATGCCGCGATGCTCTATTACGCAGAACAACTGGCCGCCCTGCCTCCTGACAGGCAATACCTGTTCATCAGCAGCCCGGCGTTCCTGAAGCGCCTGGATACCGAGCTTGCCGCGCCGCCCGTCAGGATGCTGATTTCAGCAGGTGGAATGCTGCCCTGGCGTGACGTCTCGACCACCTCTGGCTGGCTTAACCTTTGGCCGGATGAAATTTATGGCAGTACCGAAACCGGGATCCTCGCCTGGCGCCATCGTCAGGAGGATAACGTGCCCTGGCTACCGTTCCCCGGCGTGATCTTCCATCAGGAAGATGACGCCTGTCGCGTTACGTCGCCACTGATCCATGAGCCAGAAGGGCTCCAGCTCGACGATATCCTGCACTTCGACAGCGAGGGGCTTTTCAGCATCGCCGGTCGCCGCGGGCGAGTGGTCAAAATTGAAGAAAAACGCATCTCGCTTAACGAGATCGAACGCCGCCTGCTGGAGCTCGACGGTATTTGCGAAGCGGCCGCCCTGCCGGTCACGCGCGGGGGTCGTCAGGGGATTGGCGCCCTGCTGGTTCTGGATGAAACGGCCCGTCAGCGCGGGTATGTGCAGGATAAAAAAGCGCAGGAGTTCGCCTGGCGTCGCGCCCTGCTGCCGTGGCTTGAACCTGTCGCGGTGCCGCGCTACTGGCGCATCGTTGATGAAATGCCGGTAAACAGTATGAACAAGCGTGTCTATGCGCAGTTAGAGGAGTTATTTCATGAAAATTCATGAAATTGAGCGCCACCAGACACAGCCGGAGAAGCTGGAGATCGTTTTGCATCTCGACGCAACGCTGTTCTGGTTTCAGGGCCATTTCGCCGTACAACCGCTGCTGCCCGGCGTTGCGCAGCTTGACTGGGTGATGCACTACGCCACGACGTTACTGGCACCGGGCTATCGCTTTCACAGCATTCAAAACGTGAAGTTTCAGGCACCACTGCTGCCGGAAACCACGGTGACGCTGATGCTTGAGTGGCATGCCGAACGTCAGATGCTGACCTTCAGCTATCAGCGCCATGCCGGGGCTGAGCGCCACACCGCCAGCAGCGGGAAAATTCGTCTATGTCAGTAATCTTTCGTCCCTGCGTGCTGATCCCGTGCTACAACCACGGCGCGATGATTGCCCGCGTGCTGTCACGTCTCGCGCCGTTCGGCCTGCCGTGCCTGGTGGTGGATGACGGCAGCGACGCAGTCACCCGTCAGGAGCTTGAGCGCCTGGCGGCGGAGCAGCCGCAGATGACGCTGGTTCGTCTGGCGCAAAACGCCGGAAAAGGTGCCGCGGTCATCAGAGGGCTGGAGGAGTGCGCGCGGACGGGCTACACCCACGCCGTGCAGGTGGATGCGGATGGTCAACACGCCATCGAAGATATCCCCAAACTGCTGGCGCTGGCGGAGCGCCACCCGGACGCGCTGATTTCCGGCCAGCCCATTTACGATGACTCTATTCCGCGCTCCCGACTTTACGGGCGCTGGGTAACCCACGTCTGGGTCTGGATTGAAACCTTATCGCTGCAGCTTAAAGACAGCATGTGCGGCTTTCGGGTCTATCCGGTTTCACCCACGCTGCGGCTGGCCGCGCGCGAACCGCTCGGCAAGCGGATGGACTTTGACACCGAAGTGATGGTTCGTCTCTACTGGCAGGGCAACACCAGCGTCTTTCTGCCCACGCGCGTGACCTATCCGCAGGACGGTTTGTCCCACTTCGACGCGCTAAAAGATAACGTGCGGATCTCCCTGATGCATACCCGGCTCTTCTTCGGCATGCTGCCCCGCATGCCCGGCCTGCTTTTCCGTCGACGCCGCCAGCACTGGGCGCAGCAGGACGAGGTCAAGGGTCTGTGGGGGATGCGCCTGATGCTGCGCGTCTGGGAACTACTGGGTCGGCGGGCCTTTACCGTGCTGTTGTGGCCGGTTATCGGCGTGTACTGGCTTATCGCGCGTCCGGCGCGGCAGGCCTCGCGGCAGTGGATGGCGAGAGTGAAGCAAGAACTGCGTCAGCGGAGCATGCCTGTTCCCTCACGGCTTAACAGCTTTTTCCATTTCATGCGCTTCGGCAACGCGATGCTGGATAAAGTCGCCAGCTGGCGCGGCGAACTGAAGCTTCATCGCGATATTGTCTTTGCCCCCGGCGCGAGCGAAGCGTTAAACATCGCGGCTCCACAGGGCAAACTGCTGCTGGCCTCGCACCTTGGCGACGTAGAGGCCTGCCGGGCCCTGGCTCAGCTGGAAGGCAGTAAAATCATCAACGCCCTGGTTTTCAGCGAGAACGCCCAGCGCTTTAAGCAAATCATGAGCGAAATGGCGCCCGAAGCTGGCGTGAATTTGATGTCGGTCACCGACATCGGCCCGTACACCGCCATTGCCATCAAAGAGAAGCTTGAGCGCGGTGAATGGGTCGCGATTGTGGGGGATCGCATCGCGGTGAATCCGCAGCGCGGCGGCGAATGGCGCGTGATCTGGAGCCGATTCATGGGCCAGCCTGCACCGTTCCCACAGGGGCCGTTTATCCTGGCCTCCATCCTCCGCTGCCCGGTGGTGCTGATTTTCGCCCTGCGCCAGCAGGGTAAGCTCGTCCTGCACTGCGAGCCGTTTGCCGACCCGCTGCGCCTGCCGCGCGGTGAACGCCAGCAGGCACTGCAAGATACCGTCGATCGCTATGCGCAGCGGCTGGAACATTACGCCCTCATGTCGCCGCTAGACTGGTTTAATTTTTTCGATTTCTGGCATCTGCCAGAGTCCAGTGAGAAGGAGTAAAGGGTGCTGACCGATCCCCGCTTTACGACTGAAGTCGAGATCACCGTTCCGTTCCACGACGTCGATATGATGGGCGTGGTCTGGCACGGTAACTATTTCCGCTACTTTGAGATCGCCCGCGAGGCGCTGCTCAATCAGTTTGATTATGGCTATCGCCAGATGAAGGCCTCCGGCTACGTCTGGCCCGTCGTCGACACCCGGGTGAAATACCGCGATGCGGTGACCTTTGAGCAGCGTATTCGCGTCCGCGCGCACATTGAAGAGTATGAAAACCGCCTGCGCATTGCCTATCAAATTTTCGATGCGCAGACCGGCAAACGCACGACCACCGGTTACACCATTCAGGTGGCGGTGGAAGAAGCGACCCGCGAAATGTGCTTTGTAAGCCCGGCAATACTGTTTGAACGTATGGGAGTAACACCATGAAATGGTTGCCTTTACTGGCGCTGATCGTCAGCCCGCTGGTCAGCGCCGTGACGCTGGATGAGCTGCAGCAGCGCTTCACCGAGCAGCCCGTGGTGCGCGCGCACTTCGAACAGGTTCGCACGATAAAAGATATGCCGCAGCCGCTGCGCTCGCAGGGCGAAATGCTGATCGCCCGCGACAGCGGCCTGCTGTGGGATCAAAAAGCGCCGTTTCCGATGACGCTCCTGCTGGACGACAAGCGGATGGTTCAGGCGATTAACGGCCAGCCGCCGCAAACCATCACTGCCGACAATAATCCGCAGATGTTCCAGTTCAACCATCTTCTGCGCGCCCTGTTCCAGGCGGACCGCAAGGTGCTGGAAGAGAACTTCCGCATCGATTTTAAAGACCTGGGAGCGGGCCGCTGGTCGCTGGTGCTTACGCCAAAAACGACGCCGCTGGACAAGATTTTCGCCACCCTCGATCTGGGCGGCGCGACCTATCTGGAAACGATTCGCCTCAACGACAAACAGGGCGACCGTACCGATATCGCCCTTTCTCGCCACCAACTGACGCCCGCCAGCCTGACCGATGACGAACGCCAACGCTTTGCCGCACCGTAAATCCCTGCGCCCGGCGCTGCTGTGGGCCACGCTATGCCTGATTCTGCTGGGCGTGTTGCTGTCGCTGCTGCCCGGCGCGCGACTGAACAGCAGCGTGCTGGCCATGCTGCCGAAGCAGACGCTGGGGGCTATCCCGCCGGCGCTCAACGACGGGTTTATGCAGCGTCTCGACCGCCAGCTGGTCTGGCTGGTCAGCCCCGGCAAAGAGCCGGATCCGCGCGTGGCACAGCAGTGGCTGGCGCTGCTGCAAAGCACTGATTCGCTCAGCGAGGTCAAAGGCCCGATGGACGCCGCCGGGCAAAAGGCCTGGGGAGAGTTCTTCTGGCAGCACCGAAATGGCCTGATTGACCCCGCCACCCGCGCCCGCCTGCAAAACGGCGGAGAAGCGCAGGCGCAGTGGATTTTATCTCAGCTCTATTCGGCCTTTTCCGGCGTCAGCGGCAAAGAGCTGCAAAACGATCCCCTGATGCTGATGCGCGGCTCGCAGCTCGCTCTGGCGCAAAACGGCCAGAAGCTGCGGCTGATGGACGGCTGGCTGGTCGCAAAAGATGAGGCGGGAAACTACTGGTATCTGCTCCACGGCGAGCTGGCGGGCTCATCATTTGATATGCAGCAGACCCACCGGCTTGTGACGACGCTTAACGTGCTGCAGGAGACGCTGAAAGCCCGCTACCCTCAGGCACAGCTGCTTTCCCGCGGGACCGTGTTCTACAGCGATTACGCCAGCCAGCAGGCCAAACGTGATGTTTCGACGCTGGGTATCGCCACCCTGCTTGGCGTGTTCCTGCTCATCGTGGCGGTGTTCCGCTCTCTGCGCCCGCTGCTGCTGAGCGTGCTCTCCATTGCCATCGGCGCGCTGGCGGGGACGGTGGTGACGCTGCTGCTCTTTGGCGAGCTGCACCTGATGACGCTGGTGATGAGCATGAGCATCATCGGAATTTCGGCAGACTACACGCTTTACTACCTGACCGAACGGATGGTACACGGCGCGGAGCATTCTCCCTGGCAAAGCCTGGCCAAAGTTCGGAATGCGCTGCTGCTGGCGCTGCTGACGACCGTCGCCGCCTACCTGATTATGATGCTGGCCCCCTTCCCCGGGATCCGCCAGATGGCGGTGTTCGCTGCCGTGGGGCTGAGCGCCTCCTGCCTGACGGTGATTTTCTGGCATCCGTGGTTGTGCTGCGGGTTACCGGTGCGCCCGGTTCCCTTTATGGTCCTGATGTTGCGCTGGCTGGCCGCCTGGCGACGCAGTAAAAAACTGTCAATTGGTCTTCCCGTCGCGCTGGCGCTGCTCTCCGCCGTGGGAATAAGCACGCTGAAGGTGGACGACGACATCGCCCAGCTGCAGGCGCTACCGAAAGATATTCTGGCACAGGAGAAGGCCATTACCGCCCTGACCGGACAGAGCGTGGATCAGAAATGGTTTGTGGTTCATGGCGCTTCGCCTCAGCAAACGCTGGAGCGGCTGGAAGCCTTTACCCCGGCGCTGGCAGAGGCGCAGAAAGCGGGAGAAATTACCCGCTGGCGCACCCTGCCGCTGAACTCGCTGGCCCGTCAGAAAAGCGATCTTACGCTGCTGCAAAACGCCGCGCCTGCGGTAACGAACGTGCTGAAAAGCGCAGGGCTCAACACCGTCTCCCCGAATCTGGACGCCATGCCGGTCAGCGTGGACGCGTGGCTTAAAAGCCCGGCCAGCGAAGGCTGGCGTCTGCTCTGGCTGACCCTGCCCGACGGTCAAAGCGGCGTGCTCGTACCGGTGGACGGCGCAAAAAACAGCGCGGCCCTCGGCGAGCTGGCCGCGCGCCATGACGGCGTCGTCTGGGTCGATCGCAAAGCCAGTTTTGACACCCTGTTTGCCCTCTACCGCACGCTGCTGACGGGGCTTCTGTTTGCCGCGCTGGCGGTGATTGCCTGCGGGGCGATGGTGCGCCTCGGCTGGCGTAAGGGGCTGATAAGCCTGGTGCCGTCCGTGCTGTCGCTGAGCTGCGGGCTGGCGGTACTGGCCGCAACGGGCCACCCGGTAAACCTGTTTTCACTGCTGGCGCTGGTGCTGGTGCTCGGCATTGGCATTAACTACACGCTGTTTTTCAGCAACCCGCGCGGCACGCCGCTGACCTCGATGCTGGCGATTACGCTGGCGATGATGACCACGCTGCTGACGCTGGGCATGCTCGTCTTCAGCGCCACGCAGGCCATTAGCAGCTTTGGTATCGTGCTGGTGAGCGGTATTTTTACCGCCTTCCTGCTGGCGCCGCTGGCGATGCCGGATAAGAAAGAGAGAAAACGTAAATGAACGCTTTTTACCGCGCCGTCGCGCTAACCGCGGCGCTGCTGCTGGCAGGCTGCAGCCATTCGACCGATACCCAAGAGACGCGTCCCCAGGCCTGGCTCCAGCCGGGAACCCGCGTTACGCTCCCACCGCCCGGCATTAGCCCGGCGGTAAGCTCCCAGCAGCTGCTGACCGGCAGCTTTAACGGGCAAACGCAGTCCCTGCTGGTGATGCTCAACGCGGATGCGCATAAAGTGACGCTGGCCGGGCTCTCTTCCGTGGGCATTCGTCTGTTCCTGGCGACGTACGATGAGACCGGTATTCATACCGAGCAGTCGATCGTTGTGCCGCAGTTGCCGCCCGCCAGCCAGGTGCTGGCCGACGTGATGCTCAGCCACTGGCCGATTAGCGCCTGGCAGCCGCAGTTGCCGAAGGGCTGGACGCTGACTGACACGGGCGATCGGCGCGAACTGCGTAACGCCAGCGGCAAGCTGGTGACGGAAATTGTCTACCTGCAGCGTAAAGGCAAGCGCGAGCCGATCAGCATCGAGCAACACGTTTTTAAATACCACATCACCATTCAATATCTGGGTGACTGAGATGATTTATATTTCCGCTGTTGGCATGGTCAACGCGCTGGGCAACTCGCATGATGAAATCGCTGCTAACCTGGTGACGGGCGTAGCGCCGGGTATGCATGCCCGAACCGGCTGGTTACAGGGTTCACCCGACGCCGTGCTGGGCGGTGTGGAAGGCGAACTGCCGCCCATCCCGGAAACGCTGTCCGCACACCGCACCCGCAATAACCAGCTTCTGCTGGCCGCGCTGGCGCAGATTCAGTCGACCGTCGACGAGGCTATCGCCCGCGTCGGCCGCGATCGGGTGGCCGTGGTGCTGGGGACCAGCACCTCTGGGCTGGATGAAGGCGATGAGCACGTGCAGCGCATGACCCATGGCGAAGCGAGCACGCACTGGCAGTACCCGCAGCAGGAGCTCGGCGATCCGTCCCGCTTCCTCGCCAACTGGCTTCAGCTCGAAGGCCCGGCCTATACGATCTCGACAGCCTGCTCTTCCAGCGCGCGGGCGATGATCGGCGGCAAACGTCTGATTGAAGCCGGGCTGGTGGACATCGCCATTGTTGGCGGAGCAGATACCCTGAGCCGGATGCCCGTCAACGGGTTTAACAGCCTTGAATCCTTCTCCCCTACGCTCTGCGAGCCTTTTGGTCGCGACCGTCGGGGAATCACCATCGGTGAAGCCGCCGCGCTGATGGTGCTTAGCCGTGAGCCCGCGGACGTGGCGCTGCTCGGGACGGGGGAATCCAGCGATGCGTACCATATCTCCGCTCCGCATCCGCAGGGCGAAGGGGCGATCAGGGCCATCACGCAGGCGCTCAACGAAGCGGGTATGCAGCCCGGAGATATCGGCTACATCAACCTGCACGGCACGGCCACGCCGCTTAACGATCAGATTGAATCGCAGGTGGTACACGATCTCTTTGGGGAAAGCGTGCCCTGTAGCTCTACTAAACACCTTACCGGCCATACGCTGGGCGCTGCCGGTATCACCGAAGCGGCCCTGAGCTGGCTGATTCTGACGCGCGATCTGCCCTTACCGCCGCAGGACTTCGCCCGCTACGCACCGGACGACACGCTGGCGCCGTGCGGTCTGCTGCACCAGCGCACCGCGCTGACAAAGCCGGTCATTCTGTCTAACTCGTTCGCGTTTGGCGGCAACAACGCCAGCATTCTGCTGGGGAGAGCGTCATGAGCTACTTATCACCCGAAGCCTATTTGCCGCACGATGCGCCCATGATGCTGCTGGAGTCCGTTGAGAATGTGACGGACGACATGGCGGTATGCCGCGTCGCGATAGACAGACAAAGCGTGCTGGCACCATTTCTGAATGCCGATGGCGACCTGCCGGGCTGGTACGCGCTCGAGCTGATGGCGCAGACCGTCGGCGTCTGGTCCGGCTGGCATCGCCAGCAGCAGGGGCAGGAGCATATTGCGCTGGGCATGGTGCTCGGCGCGCGTGAACTGATCTGCGCCAGCGGGCGTTTCGCCGCAGGCTTGACGCTGGACATCACCGTTAAGCTGCTGATGCAGGACGAACGCTTCGGCAGTTTTGAATGCGCAATTTCCGCTAATGAAGAGACGCTGGCCACGGGCCGGGTCAACACCTTCCAGCCAAGCGCAGAAGAATTAACCTCGCTTTTTAATCAGGGATCTAACGCATGAGTCGTTCCGTACTGGTCACCGGGGCCAGCAAAGGCATAGGGCGCGCCATCGCCCGCCAGCTTGCCGCCGACGGGTTTACCGTAGGCGTACATTACCATCGTGATGCCGCAGGCGCGCAGGAGACGCTGGACGCCATCACGCAGGCGGGCGGCAACGGCCGTTTACTCTCGTTTGATGTGGGCAACCGCGAACAGTGCCGCGAGGTGCTGGAACAGGACATTGAAGCCCATGGCGCATGGTATGGCGTGGTCAGCAACGCGGGTATCACCCGCGATGGCGCCTTTCCGGCATTGAGTGAAGACGACTGGGACAGCGTGATCCACACCAATCTCGACAGTTTTTATAACGTCATTCACCCCTGCATTATGCCGATGATTGGCACCCGTAAAGGGGGACGCATTATCACCTTATCGTCCGTGTCCGGCGTGATGGGTAACCGCGGGCAGGTGAACTACAGCGCGGCAAAAGCGGGCATTATCGGTGCCACCAAAGCGCTGGCGATTGAGCTGGCAAAACGCAAAATCACCGTGAACTGCATTGCGCCGGGGCTGATTGATACCGGAATGATTGAAATGGAAGAGGCCGCGCTGAAAGAAGCGATGTCCATCATTCCAATGAAACGCATGGGCCAGGCTGAGGAGGTCGCCGGGCTGGCAAGCTATCTGATGTCAGATATTGCGGGTTACGTCACCCGCCAGGTCATTTCCATTAACGGAGGAATGCTATGACGCGTCGCGTGGTGATTACGGGCATGGGCGGCGTGACCGCCTTTGGCGAAAACTGGCAATCCGTGTCCAGCAGGCTGCTGGCGTATGAAAACGCGGTGCGTAAAATGCCGGAGTGGCAGGTCTATGATGGCCTGCACACCCTGCTGGGCGCGCCGATTGATGACTTCACGCTGCCGGAACATTATACCCGCAAACGGATCCGCGCCATGGGCCGCGTGTCGTTGATGTCGACCCGCGCCACCGAGCTGGCGCTGGAGCAGGCGGGGCTGATTGGCGAGGCGGTGCTCACCAATGGGCAAACGGGTATCGCGTATGGCTCATCCACAGGCAGTACCGGGCCCGTCAGCGAATTCGCCACTATGCTCACCGAAAAGCACACCAATAACATCACCGGCACAACCTACGTGCAGATGATGCCGCACACCACCGCGGTGAATACCGGACTGTTCTTTGGATTACGTGGCCGCGTCATCCCGACCTCAAGCGCCTGTACGTCCGGCAGCCAGGCAATTGGCTACGCCTGGGAGGCGATTCGCCACGGCTATCAGACCGTTATGGTTGCGGGGGGCGCTGAGGAGCTGTGCCCGTCTGAAGCGGCGGTGTTTGACACGCTGTTTGCCACCAGCCAGCGTAACGATGAACCCAAAACCACCCCTTCGCCATTTGATACGCAGCGCGATGGTCTGGTGATTGGGGAAGGCGCGGGCACCCTGATACTTGAAGAGCTGGAGCATGCCAAAGCGCGCGGTGCCACTATCTACGGCGAAATCGTGGGCTTTGCCACTAACTGTGATGCGGCCCATATCACCCAGCCTCAGCGTGAAACCATGCAGATTTGTATGGAGCAGTCGCTGGCCATGGCGGGACTAAGCGCCCTGGATATGGGGTATATCTCCGCACACGGTACTGCCACCGATCGCGGTGATATTGCTGAAAGCCAGGCCACCGCCGCTATCTATGGTGACAACGTGCCGATTTCATCGCTGAAGAGCTATTTTGGCCACACGCTCGGAGCCTGCGGCGCGCTGGAAGCATGGATGAGTTTACAGATGATGCGTGAAGGCTGGTTTGCCCCGACACTCAATTTAAGGCAACCGGATGAGCAATGTGGTGCTTTAGATTATATTATGGGAGAAGCCCGCCAGATCGATTGCGAGTACCTGCAGAGCAATAACTTCGCGTTTGGCGGCATCAACACCTCGATTATCATTAAACGCTGGGCGTAACTATGTACCAGTTTGTACTGGGAAAAATATCCACCCTTTGCGCGGACCCGCTGGCGTCAACGCTCGCAGACAGCGCACCTCAGGGTGCTCGCAATGCCTCATGGCTGGCTGGCAGGATGCTGCTCGCCAGAGCGTTATCCCCTCATCCGCTCCCCGACATTATTTACGGCGAGCAGGGGAAACCGGCCTTTGCGGAGGGCCATCCGCTGTGGTTCAACCTGAGCCACAGCGGTGACGATATCGCCTTGCTGATGAGCGATGAAGGCGAAGTCGGCTGTGATATCGAAGTGATTCGCCCCAGGAAGAACTGGCAGGCGTTAGCGAATGCCGTCTTCAGCATGACGGAGCATGATGAGCTTGAGCGCGAAGCGCCAGAGGAACGGCTTGCCGCCTTCTGGCGTATCTGGACGCGAAAAGAGGCAATCATCAAACAGCGTGGCGGTAGCGCATGGCAGATTGTCAGCATCGACAGCACGGCGCCGTCGCACTCGGTCAGCCAGGTGCAGATCGGCTCACTCAGCCTGGCCGTTTGTACGTCGACCCCTTACACCCTGACCACCGAGTCGATTATCCACGTCGGGGCAGGAAAATCACCAGTACACCCAACATAATAAACACGACGCCGACCAGCCCGTGCCAGGAGAAGCTTTCTCCCCAGCCCGGCAGCAGGATCGCGGCGCCCCACACCAGGATATAGCTAAGACTCAGCAAGGCATACGCTTTGCTGAGCGCCATGCGATGCAGCGCCAGGTACCAGCAGCCCATAGAAGCCACATACCCCATCAACCCCAGCAGCAGCGCGCCCGTGCCGGACGAGACGTGCCACAGCGCGGAAATAAACGTCAGAATCTCGCTGACCGGCGGCAGTGCCTGCATGGCATCGCGCAGCAACAGCTGCGCGGCGCTGACTAACAGCACACTGCATAAGGCCCAGAACGCCCCTTTCACAGGCTCCCTCCCAGGATAACAATCCCAATGATGATCAACCCCACCCCCAGCCAGTGATGCGAGGCGACGTTTTCACGCCAGAATACCTTCGCCGCCAGCGTCACCCAGACAAAATTGAGGCTCAGCATAGGGTAGGCAATGCCGACAGGCAGGCGCTGCAGCACCACCAGCCAGACCAGCATCCCGCTGCCCAGCGCCAGCAGAGCCAGGCCAAGCCACAGCGCGATATGCACGCCACGCCGCCCGGCTTTCGCCGGACGGGTAGCCTGTTTCTGGCACAGCTGTCCTGCACAGCTGAGCAGGCTTGCCAGTATCAGCCAGATCCAGGTCATCACTTCGGCAGATACTGCAGGTAGGCCAGACGGCCCTGGATATACAGGCTGTCCGGTTCTGGCAGATCCGCCCGCGAAAGGTCATCGCGTTTTGACAGCAGGATAACCAGCGATACGCGTCCCTGCTGACGGTGCTCAGCCAGCCACTGCGCGAAGTCATCTTTACCGACAAAACGATCTTTCACATCAGGATAATCCAGCCCGTAGCGCAGTTCGCCACTCTGACCAAACAGCGTGATGTCATTGCGCTTCAGCTCCCACGCCAGGCCAGCGGCCAGGCCCACGTTATTGGCCAAGACAAATCGGCTGTCCTGAAGCGGCTCGCGCACGGTGTCGACCAGCGACTGCGGCTGTTTGGAATCCACCACCAGGTTAGGAATGGCAAAACCGATCAGCAGCGCCAGGCCCGCAGGGCAGAGCGCCGCAAGCCACCAGCGCTGCTGACTCTGCCTGAACGTAAACCAGCCGACCGCGGCCCAGATGAGGAACGCGACCACCGCGCAGAACACTTTATACAGTTCAACCGAGGACCAGACCGGATGCTTAGCCAGCCCCCACGGAGAGACCACCAGCGCCGCCACCATGCCAATAACGCCAAACGCCAGGTTGATCCCGCCGTTAATGCGTAACGCTCTGGCGCCCTTCTCCGCCGCGAGGCAGGCATAGCGCGCCATCAGGATCGCCAGCGGGGCAAAGCACGGCAGGATATAGGTCGGCAGCTTGCCTTTGGCGATGCTGAAGAACAGCAGCGGCATTATCACCCATCCCAGCAGATAGAATCCGCCGCCCGCGTTTTGTCTGTCACGCCAGCCGAGACGGAACGCGCCGGGCAGCAGCGCCAGCCACGGCAGGCTACCCGCGATCAGGAACGGCACGTAGTACCAGAACGGGGCTTTGTGCTGCGCGTCGCTCTGGGCGAAACGCTGAATATGCTCAACCCAGAAGAAGTAACGCCAGAAGTCAGGCTCACGCTGCGCAATCGCCAGCCCCCATGGCAGAACAATCAGCACGCAGCTCAGGATCGCGAGCCAGCCAAAAATCAGCACCTCTTTCCAGCGCTTCTGGGCAATCACCCACGGCAGCACGCCAATCACCGGTACCGCCAGCGCCAGGAAGCCTTTGGTCATCACCCCCATCCCGCAGGCCAGCCCAAGCAGCACATAGCCCCCCGCTTTTCCGGCAACGGTCTGGGCCTGTGACGCCAGCCAGAAGCTGCACATCGCCGCCACCAGCCACAGGGTGATGATGGGATCCAGCACCGCATACGTGCCGATGCCATACACCAGGAACAGGGTCAGGAAGATCAGGCCGGAGAAAATGGCTGTCCGCTTATCCCGCCAGAGACGCCAGGCCATCCAGATGACCAGCAGCGCCGCTAAACCGGTGGAGAAGATAGACCCGGCGCGCACGGCGAGGTTCGTGTGCCCGAACAGCATCTGCCCGATGCTGTTGATCCAGTAGCCAGCAATCGGCTTTTCAAAGTAACGCAGCCCCAAAAAATGCGGGACAACCCAGTCTCCGGAGGCCAGCATTTCGCGGCTGATTTCCGCATAGCGCGTTTCATCAGGCTGCCAAAGCAGGCGAATATCAACCGGGATGAGGTAGTAAACGATAAACAGTGCGAGAAGCGCTAAGCCATAACGGGCTGTTTTCATTGGACCGGACTCACGGTTTGTTGATAGCCAAGCCAGCCTTCCCGGCCAGCCAGTTCATTGCGGACCACTTTGCCCACGGGCAGGGTGCTGAGGTCGTCTGGCAGCAGCTCGCTTAACGGGCAAAACGCAATGCCTTCCTGAGCGGCCATCGTCAGCAGTTCGTCGAAATCATGCTGATACGCAATCCCTTCCACTTCGGCATGGATGGTATACACCGGCGTACCGGCGTCACGATGAATGCGGTCCAGGATGTAGCGATTGAACTCATCAGCTTTGACCTCGCGCCCGACCACTTCATCCCAGGTGGGAAGCGTGACCGGAATTTGCACCGTACCGTAGCGATTTTCGCCCAACAGCGGCAAAAAGGGCTCGGTTCCGCGGCAATCGCTGTTGTAGCGAAACGCAAAGGCTTCTTTGGCCTTCACGACGCGCTGATCCGCACGCCATCCCGCCACGGCGGAGCAGCACACGGGCTGACCGATAATGGCCTCCAGCTCCAGCATCCCACGCTCGACCTCACGGGACAGGCGCGGGATATCCCAGACGCCCGCCCAGGCTTGCCAGGCATGGTGATCCCAGGCGTGCAGACCCACCTCATGATGCTGTGCCGCCTCACGGATAACCGCTTCATTACCCGCGCCGATGCGTCTGCCGGGCCAGGCGGTGCCGGCCAGCAAAATATCCCAGCCGTAGAGGGATGCTGCGCGCGAGCGCAGCATTTTGAACAGAAATGCCGGTTTAACCAGACGCCATAAATGGCGTCCCATGTTGTCAGGCCCCACGCTGAAGAAAATGCTGGAGCGCACGCCGTGCTTGCTCAGCAGTTCCAGCAGTTTGGGTACGCCGTCACGCGTTCCCCTGAAGGTGTCGACATCAATGCGTAAACCGACTTTTTTCATGAGACCTGTTCCGACAGCTCCACGGTGCGCAGGAAGAAATCAAGCGTTTCATCAATGGTCTGTTCCATCTTCACCGTCGGCGTCCAGTTCAGGCAGCGCTTCGCATTGCGAATGCTTGGCTTACGGTGCTCAACGTCCTGATACCCTTTACCGTAGTAGCTGCTGCTTTCCACTTCGCGGAAGCCGGCAAACGGCGGGAATTTATCGCGCAGCGGGTGGCGCTCAAAGCTGGCCAGCAGCATCTCGGCCAGCTCGCGAATGCTCGCTTCGTTGTCCGGGTTGCCGATGTTAATGATTTCACCGATGCAGCGATTATCTTTGTTTTCGATGATGCGGAACAGCGCTTCGATACCGTCGCTGATATCCGTAAAGCAGCGTTTCTGTTTCCCGCCTTCGATAAGCTTGATTGGCGAGCCTTCCACCAGGTTCAGGATCAGCTGGGTGATCGCACGGGAGCTGCCGATACGCGCTGCGTTCAGGTTATCCAGACGCGGACCCATCCAGTTGAACGGACGGAACAGGGTAAAGCGCAGGCCCTCTTTCTCACCGTAGGCCCAAATCACGCGGTCCAGCAGCTGTTTGGAGACGGAGTAAATCCAGCGCTGCTTGTTGATCGGCCCGACCACCAGGTTGGAGGTGTCTTCATCGAAGTTCTTATCGGTACACATGCCGTACACTTCAGAGGTGGACGGGAAGATGATGCGCTTGTCGTATTTCACGCAGTCGCGGATGATCTTCAGGTTCTCTTCGAAGTCCAGCTCGAACACGCGCAGCGGGTTACGGGTGTACTCGATTGGCGTGGCAATAGCGACCAGCGGCAGCACCACGTCGCATTTTTTAATGTGGTATTCAATCCACTCGGAGTGGATGCTGATATCCCCTTCCACGAAGTGGAAGCGCGGGTTGTCGAGGAAACGGCTGATCGCATCCGCGCCAATATCCAGGCCGTAGATTTCGTAGTTATCGTCTTTGAGCAGACGTTCGGTCAGGTGGTTACCGATAAAACCGTTCACGCCGAGGATCAGCACGCGGGTACGGCGTTTGATGGCCACCACCGGCGCGCTGGTGATCAGCGCCCCGGCCACCAGCCCCAGCGACTGCGCCAGCTGGGTGCCCTGAACGTACAGACCGTTGTCGGTTTGGCCGGTAACGATCTCCAGCGCCTGCTCGCCGCAGCTCACAATCAGCGGGGAGACGGAGACGACGGTGCCCGGTTTTGCCGCCGGAATGTCGTCACGCACGCGGGATTTCCAGACGATGAACTTGCTGACGCCCGCAAAGCTGTAGGCGCCCGGCCACGGGTCGGTCACGGCGCGCACCAGGTTGTGCAGCTGGCGGGCCGGTTTGTTCCAGTCCAGACGACCATCTTCCGGCGCGCGGCGGCCAAAGCAGCTTGCCTTGCTCTCGTCCTGTGCGGTTTCGCTGAAGGTGCCGTTAAGGATGCCCGGCAGCGCATCGCGCAGCAGCGTCTGTGCCGTCGCGTTCAGCTTTTGATGCAGCTGCAGCGCGGTATCGTCCGCATCAATAGCGACCTTCTGCTGCGCCACGATAGCGCCCGCATCCGCACGGCGTACCATGCGGTGCAGCGTCACGCCCGTTTCCGTTTCACCGTTCACCAGCACCCAGTTCAGCGGTGCGCGGCCACGGTAGGCAGGCAGCAGAGAACCGTGAAGATTAAAGGCGCCTTTTGCAGCCAGGCCTAAGATCTCGTCGGAGAGCAGGTTGCGATAGTAAAACGAGAAGATGACGTCAGGCGCGAGGGCGCGGATGCGCTCCACCCACAGCGGGTGGTTGACGTCGTCTGGCGCATAAACCGGAATACCACGCTCGGCGGCGATACGCGCCACGGAGCCGAAAAAGTTATTCTCTCCAGCCGTGTCCGGATGGGTAAAGATTGCCGCAATGTCATAGCCCGCTTCCAGCAGGGCCTGCGTGCCCGTGCACCCCATATCGTGATAGGCAAATACAACAGCTTTCATGGGTGAATTTCCTCTTGAGATGCTTTGTGTTCCTGACGGACAACACGTTGAATAAAGTAGCGCGGACGCGCGCGAACGTCGTTATAGATTCGGCCAATGTATTCACCGAGGAGCCCCATCCCGACAAACTGGGCGCCGATGAACATAAACAGCACGGCAAAGAGCATGAAGACCCCTTCCGCCGCCCACTGCGGGCCAAAGACCAGTCGCAGCACCACCAGCAGAACGGACAGCGCGAAACCGGCCACGGCGATGATGCTGCCGAACACGCTCAGCAGACGCAGCGGCGTGGTGGTCAGGCAGGTAATGAGGTCGTACATCAGGTTGATGAGGCGCATAAAGCTGTACTTCGACTCCCCGTGCTCGCGCTCGGCGTGCAGGACCGGGATTTCCGTTGCCTTACGGGCAAAGGTATTCGCCAGAATCGGAATGAAGGTGCTGCGCTCGTGGCAATGCAGCATGGCGTCGACAATATGGCGGCGGTAGGCGCGCAGCATGCAGCCGTAATCGCCCATCGCTTTACCGGTCGTGCGCTGGATCAGACGGTTGATGGTGCGCGAGGCCAGCTTGCGGAACAGGCTGTCCTGACGGTTCTGACGTACCGTGCCGACCACGTCATAGCCTTCGTCGGCTTTGGCCACCAGGCGCGGGATCTCTTCCGGCGGGTTTTGCAGGTCCGCGTCCAGGGTGATAATCAGATCGCCCGTGACGTGGCTAAACCCCGCCATAATCGCCGAGTGCTGGCCGTAGTTACGGTTGAGCAGCACGGCAACGATGTGGCTGCCTTCGGCCTGCGCGGCTTCGGTCATCATCAGCGCGGAATTATCGCTACTGCCATCATCCACCAGCAAAATTTCGTAGGCCTTGCCCATCGTGTCGCAGGCGGCCGTTGTGCGGCGGATCAGTTCGGGCAGGCTCTCCTGCTCGTTATAAACCGGGATGACCACGGATACTTTTTGTACAGGCGGTGCACTGAACATATCAATGTCCTGCAAGCTGATGGAGTGCGGTAATGACGCGGGTTGTGTCGTCATGAGTCATGTCCGGGAAAAGAGGGAGAGAACAAATACGTGCGCTATTCCATTCAGAATTCGGGAGCGATACATCAGGAAAACGCTCGCGGTAGTATTTTTGCGTGTGGGCCGCGCGGAAATGGAGGCCGGTACCGATGCCTTTCTCTTTCAGCGCCGCCATCAGGTTGTCGCGTGAGATCCCGCAGCGCGCTTCATCCACGCGAATAATAAACAGGTGCCAGGCGTGCACGTGCGGCCATGACGGAATAGTGAGCGGCTGGAACGGCGTATCGGCAAGCTCCCGCAGGTAGCGTTGTGCTATTTCCTCACGGCGCCTGTTGGCCTCTTTCAGTTTGCCTAACTGCACCAGCGCCAGCGCGGCGTTGATGTCCGCCAGGTTGTATTTATAGCCCGGCGCGATCACTTCCGCCTGCGGCGCGCGACCGTGCGTCTGGCGATCATAGGCATCTACGCCCAGGCCATGGAATTTCAGACTGCGGATCCGCTGTGCCAGCTGGGCATTATCCGTGACCACCAGGCCGCCTTCCGCGCAGGTCATGTTTTTAATGGCGTGGAAGGAGAAAATTGCCGTTCCTTTCCAGCCCACGTGACGGTTTTTGTAATACGTTCCGGCGGCATGGGCCGCATCTTCAATCACCGGAATACCGTGACGTTCACCGATGGCATGAATTGCGTCGATATCACACGGCGCGCCGGCATAGTGAACGGGAATAATGGCTTTAGTGCGCGGGGTAATAGCGGCTTCAACGGCTTCTGGCGTCACCATTAATGTATCTTTGTCCACATCAATCATGACCGGCGTGGCGCCCAGCAATACGATCATATTCAGCGTGGAGACCCAAGTCTGGGAAGGGGTAATAACTTCATCGCCCGGGCCAATATCCAGCGCCATCAGCGTAACGTGCATGCCCGCGGTGGCGGAACAGAGGGCAATCGCATGCTGATTCCCGGTAAGTTGACAGAATGCCTCTTCAAGTTGCTGATTCTTAGGCCCTGTGGTGATCCAGCCCGACATCAAAACGTCCTGAAGCGCCGCAATTTCCTCAGCGCCCATCGACGGCCGCGAAAAAGGCAGAAAATCACTCATTATTAATTTCCTTGCAATCAAAATGGCATGTTTTTGATATTAACCAAATGCCAGCCCGCTTATTTCAACGAACCATAAACTCATATCAAAGTAGCTCTCTTTCCTTAGGGAAAAATTAAGACAACGTTTACAACGTTATAAGACAACTAGCAGCCAATTGAAAAACAACAAGTTAATTTTATATTAAATATTTTTGATGTGATCTTCCGCAACATTTTGAAATGGAAACATTTAAACCAATCCTCAACAAACAAAAAAAATCCCGGCCATTTCAAAATAATATGAAATAGCCGGGAACTTTTCTATTTAGTTAATTGTCGCGCTTATTACAGGTTATCTGGAAAGTTTTTCGGTAATTCACTGGCCGCACAGGCGATCACGCTTTCATTATTGGCACCACAGTCGCGTACAAAGGTGATAGTGGCAAATTCATCAATCACTTCCGTTGGATACGCCGGGCCCGCATCACGGTAGCTGTTCATCAGCGGAATATGATCGTTCTGGAAGCAGACGGTTTTTTCCGGGTTGTTCATGACCCAGCGCGGGAAGAAGATGGTGCCGTGGAACAGTTTGTCGCCCAGGTTCACAATCAGGCTGACGTCGGTACCGGTTGGCTCGGTCCAGGAAATTTTATAGATGCTCTCCCCTACCCGCACGATGTAAGCCTGCTGATCTTTCACCCAACGGTTTGCCACCAGACCGCTGTGAATACGGTAATCCAGGGTCGTCTCGTTTTTGACGTAAATCTCGTAGTTCCAGCCGTTGTCGTAGGTGTAAACAAGGTGTTTGCCAACGAAGCCGCTTAAGTCGTGTTTGTCGAAGGTGTTCATAAGATGTCTCCTTTGTTTTGATGAGACGATCGTACCCCTTCAAAAAATGAATGAATAACGCTATGTTTTAATCAAATTCATCCAAATTTTAGATAAATTATGCATAAGACGACGCTGGAACAATGGTCTTTACTGGAAAGAGTGGTCGAGGCGGGCAGCTTTGCCAAAGCCGCAGAAGAAACCCACCGCAGCCAGTCCTCGGTTAGCTATAACCTGTCGCTGCTGCAGGAGCGGCTGGGCGTGGCCCTCCTGGTGCCGGAAGGACGACGGGCGGTATTAACGCCGGCAGGAGAACTGCTGCTCAACCAGGTTAAACCGCTGCTGAAAGCCTTTTCGTACGTTGAGACGCGCGCAGCGACCCTTCGCAACGGAATGCGCACGCGGCTGGATCTGGTGGTGGATTCCATTTTCCCCCGCCGCCGCCTGTTTGCCATTCTGCGCCAGTTCCAGCAGCAGTATCCGCAAACCCAGGTACGCCTCACCGAGGTGCTGGAAAACACCCGGAACGATGCCATTAACGACGAAGCCGATGTGATGGTTCTCACCCGCCGCCAGGACATGACCGGGCTCGGCGAATGGCTGATGAATATCGACTTTGTTGCCGTGGCCCACCATCAGCACCCCCTCTTTGACCTCGACGCGCCGCTTAACGACGACATGCTACGCCCGTGGCCGCTCATTCAGATTGCGGACAGCCAGCCCGCCGCGCGCGCGGCCGGTGAGTCATGGACCTTCTCCACCATCGATGCCGCCATTGAGGCCGTCCTCTCTCAGGTCGGCTACGGCTGGCTGCCAGAGGAACGCATCCAGGCCCAGCTGGATCAAGGCATCCTGAAACGCCTGCCGCTGAGCCACGGTGCACGCAGAGCGACGCCGCTTCACCTGATTGTTAAGCGCTCCCTCGCCCCGCTTGACGAGCAGGTGGAGACGCTGCTGCGCCTTTTTAGCCAGGAGCCGTCATCCTCACCTGCTACGCTTTAAGGTCCGAACGTTAAAACGATAAGGAGCGGATGATGAAAATCGACTTTACGGGGAAAGTGGCGCTGGTGACCGCCTCAACCGGCGGGATCGGGTTCGCCATTGCCAGAGGGCTGGCAGAAAGCGGTGCCGAGGTGATCGTCAATGGCCGCAGCACGGAATCGGTGAATAAAGGCATTCAGCAGCTGCAGCAGGTGGTGCCGGGCGTGCAGGTGCGCGCCGCGATTGCCGATCTCAGCACGGCGGAAGGGGTCGAGTCGCTGCTGAAGGTGGCGAATAACGTCGATATTCTGGTTAACAACGCCGGGATTTACGGCCCGCAGGATTTCTATGCAGCCGACGATGAAACCTGGGAGCGTTACTGGCAGACCAACGTGATGTCCGGCGTGCGTCTGTCCCGCGCCTTGCTGCCAGGCATGGTGCAAAAGGGCTGGGGGCGGGTGGTGTTTATCTCCTCCGAGTCGGCCTGCAATATCCCGGCGGATATGATCCACTACGGCGTGACCAAAACGGCGCAGCTCTCCCTGGCGCGCGGGCTGGCGAAGTTCGTGGCGGGAAGCGGCGTGACGGTCAACAGCGTACTGCCGGGGCCAACGATGTCGGACGGTTTCGCAGAGATGATGAAGGATGAAATCGAAAAAACCGGTAAATCGCTGGAGCAGCTGGCGAAAGAGTTTGTGATGGCCAACCGCCCCAGCTCGGTGATCCAGCGCGCGGCCACGGTTGAAGAGGTGGCCAATATGGTGATTTATGTCTGTTCGCCCCAGGCTTCCGCCACCTCGGGCGCGGCGCTGCGCGTCGATGGCGGCGTGGTAGATGACATCATCTGAGGCTGTCAGGCCGCACTGCCTGCAACCCGACGGGCAGTAATGTAGTGCGCCTGCCAGTAAGCATCCGTCAGGGTTGAGACCGTGACGCCCTGGCTGCTTGAGGCATGAATAAACTGGCTATTGCCAATATACACGCCGACATGCCTGCGGTTCGGACCCGTCTGGAAGAACACCAGATCTCCGGGCCTCAGGCGGTATTGCGTCACCTGCACCCCGCGGTGGATCTGCTCGCCGGTCGTGCGCGGTAAGTTAAGATGCGCCACATCGCTGAACAGGTGCTGCATCAGCGCGGAGCAGTCCACGCCGCGGCGCGTAGTTCCGCCCCACTGATACTGGGTCCCCTTCCACTTTTGGTATTGATCAAGGATGCGCGCGCGCAGCGGGCCCGTATCCTGTTGCATCAGTGCAGATTTCGCTGGCGAGACGGCCAGGTCACTGTTCATCGATAGCATCGACGCGGGGAGTTGAAAACTGAATGCAGAAAACGAAGCAAAACTTAACGTCAGGATTGAAATAAACGATCTAAGAGTCATATCAAGAAAGCAGTAGTGAGTGAGTTTTTCCTTACCTGTGGGGCCAAAGGGTTCCCCTGAATATCGTGCGATGTGGCGATAATATAGACAGATCGTTTTTTCACCAATTCTTATCGAGGCCAAAAATGGACTCACTTTGAGATCGCAAGATCAAGAAAAAAATGGTGGTGATGTAAGGACTGTCCTGGTAAAGCAGGTAAACTGATCCACAGAATGTGTATTTCAGCTAAGACGTATTTATGACCAATATGATTGCCGACGAGACGGTGGCGAAATCCAGCGTGCTCTCTGTCTTTGACTTTGATGGGACGTTAACACACCACGACAGCTTTATTCCTTTCCTGCGCTTTGCCTTCGGGAAACGCTACTTCGCGGGCCGTCTGGTGCGTATGGCGCTGCCTACGCTCCACTGCGTGCGTCGCAAGCTGACGCGCGATGAGCTAAAGGAAGTGCTGATCAAAACGTTCCTGACGGGCGTGGATGAACACTGGTTGCGCCAGCAGGCGGAAGCGTTTTGCGAAAAATACTGGAGCAAGCTGATGCGCCCCGAAGGGGTTCTGGCCGTGGCGGCCGAGGTGAATTCCGGTGCGGAGGTGACCATCTGTTCCGCGTCTCCGGCGCTGGTGCTCCAGCCGTGGGCTGACAAACTGGGCATTAAGCTGATTGGCACGCAGCTGGAAGTGAAAGACGGCAAGCTGACGGGGCGCATCACGGGCCATAACTGCCGCTGCGCCCAGAAGGTGGCCAGGCTGGAAAAAGTGTATGGCGATCTGAACGCCTATCACCTGCGCGCCTGGGGAGACACCCGCGGCGACCACGAGCTGCTGGCGGCGGCGCAGGATCCGCACTGGCGGCACTTCCACCCGCCGCGCAAGCGCCGCAATTCACCCATCAAGTAGCCTTTTTGCCGGGTGGCGGCTGCGCCTTACCCGGCCTACATTCGAACTGTAGGCCCGGTAAGCGAAGCGCCACCGGGCGGTACATCAGGCTTCTCGTTTACCCGGGAACATCACGCTCGCAATAATTCCCAGCGCCAGCACGCCCAATACCACAAACAGGCTGGCGGTCGCGCCAATGCTGTAACCGTGATGCCAGAAGTGATCGGTGGCATTTAACCCCAGCTTGAACGCCACGAAGAACAGCAGCAGCACCACCGCTTTCTCGAGATGCACCAGATACTGCTTCAGCGCTTCCAGCACGAAGTAAAGAGTACGCAGGCCGAGGATAGCGAACATCATGGCGCTGTAGATAATCAGCGGCTCGCGGCTGACGGCGATAATGGCCGGCACGGAGTCAAACGCGAACATCACGTCTGAGAGTTCCACCACCGCCACGCAGAGCAACAGCGGGGTCGCATAGCGCTTCGCCTTCTTCACGCGCCCAACCATCACGTCCTGGTTTTCCGGCTTTTCAAGCTCCGCATCCACCTCTTTCTGCGTCAGAATAAAGGCGTTGCTGCTGATTTTCGGCCAGACCGGATAGAAGCGTTTCACCAGGCGATAGGCGAGATGACCCGAGTAATCTTCCACTTCGTCACTCTCTTCATTGCGTCGGAGCATCATTACCGCCGTCCAGCCGACGACCAGCGCGAAAATCACCTCGACGTAGGGCCCCAGACTTAACAGGCTGGTGCCGATAGCCACGAAAATACCGCGGAAGACAATCGCCCCCAGCACGCCCCAGTAGAGCACGCGGTGACGGTACTTATCCGGCACGCCGAACCAGGCGAAGATCGCCATCATCACAAACAGGTTATCGACGGAGAGCACCTCCTCCAGCGCATAACCGGTGAGGAACAGGCTCGCCATCTCGGCGCCGTGGTGAACGTACAGGAACCCGGCGAAGGCCATCGCCATCATGACCCAGAAGAGGGACCACATTGCGGCGCTTTTCAGCGAGATCGGTTTATCGTGACGGTGCATAAAGAGGTCGATAAACATCGCCCCAACGGCCATCACTACAAAGACAACAACGGTTTCCGTCGGGAAACCGAGATGAGCAGCAGACATACATAACCCTTTTATAGAGGCAAAGCACAGCACCATGCAGGCTGGCGTAAACCAGCAGAGAAAAAGGGTGGGCTGTTTATCACATCCACCCTCAAAACCGCAGCGCGACGGCCGCGTAAGGGGTGTACTTTACCTTACCAGATGGGGATTGCACATCTACCGTTTAGGCGCTCATGCCACGCAAACGCTGCAGCACTGCGACCAGAACCGCCACAGACCAGCCTACCATCAACGCGCCCACCAGTCCTTCCACCCCGCCGATGAGCCGCCAGTGCTGGGGTAACGTGACGTCGCCGTACCCTACCGTCGCATAGCTCACCAGCGAAAAGTAGAAGCTGGTGTTCCAGTCATTAAACGCGTCGATGACAAAATAAAAGGCTGCAAACAGCCCGGCCTCCAGGAGATGGGCGAAAATCATAGAGATAACGATACCGACATTGCGTAAAACAATGCGTACCGCAGAATCGACGTCTAACGTGATGAATTTTAGAACGCCAAACATCCACAGCGAATGAATGACCACGGTTAGGGTAAGCAAAATAATAATGCTGAGTAGCTGCATGGTACGTGCTCTGACCAAAAGGAGTATGGCCCCGCGAGCGCGGCGGGGCATCTGGTCGAAGCTTAGTCGAAGGGAGAGGAAAAGTTGGTGCAATAATTGCGTTACGTGATTATTTCTCTGCCAGCACGTCCTGCTTGCGGCTGGTCAGCAGCCTTGAGCGATATCCGCAGCGCACTATCTGTGAGTCACCTCTTATTTACATCATTTAAACCTTCCATTAACTGGATAAAAAGAACGCGCCGTCGCTATAGTGGTTTTGTTTAATAAAACCAAGTTGTACCTAATAAAACAAAGGACACACCCTGCGAGGATACAATGACAGAACATTTACGTAACGGCGCGACCGCCACCGAGGACATAGAAAGAGAGACGATGCGGAAGGTGATCTGGCGTATTCTTCCGTTTCTGATTGTCAGTTACCTGGTCTCCATTATCGATCGCGGGAATATCGGCATGGCTTCGCTGCAGATGAATGAGGACCTTGGCCTCAGCAAAGCGGCGTTTGGCTTCGCCAGCAGCCTTTACTTCGTGGCCTATTTCCTGTTTGAGGTGCCGAGCAACCTGGCCATGCAGAAAGTCGGCGCCCGGCTGTGGATCCCGCGCATTATGATCAGCTGGGGCATCGTCTCCATGGGCATGGCGCTGGTTCAAAACACCACGTCGCTCTATATCGTCCGTTTTCTTCTCGGAGCAGCGGAAGCAGGCTTCTTCCCCGGCGTCGTGCTGTATCTGACCTGGTGGATCCCTGCCCGCTACCGCGCGCGCATTATTGCGTCCTTTATGGTTGCCATCCCGCTCGCTAACTTCATCGGCTCCCCGCTTTCCGGATTGATACTGTCGCTGGATGGCTGGCTGGGTCTTCGCGGCTGGCATCTACTGTTCATCATTGAAGGCTTACCTGCGGTGCTGCTGGGTATTGCGGCCTGGTTTATTCTCCGGGATCGCCCTCATCAGGCGAAATGGCTCAGCGATGAACAGAAAAAGTGGCTGGAAACCACCCTTGAGACCGAGCGTAGCCAGCAAAAGAACATTGGACACCAGACGACGTGGCAGCTGCTGAAGCATCGCCAAATCTGGCTGATGGCGCTGATTTACGCGGGCGCATCGTCCGCGGGCACCACTATTAGCGTCTGGTCTCCTCAGCTGCTGAAATCCTTCCATCTTGATAATCTTGAGACAGGTCTGTTTAACGCTATCCCTTACGGTCTGGCATCGGTTCTGATGATTGTCTGGGGACGACACTCCGATCGCACCAACGAACGCCGCTGGCATACCGCGCTGACGCTGTTCATGATTGCCGCCGGCGTGTTCGCTGCCTTTGTAAACGTCTCGCTCTTTGCCACTCTCGCGATCCTGAGCATTATCCTGACAGGTGCGTATGCTGCGAAAGGGCCTTTCTGGGCGCTGGCATCCGGCTGGATGAGCAGCTCCTCGGCGGCGGCAGGGCTGGCCGCGATTGGCGCCATCGCGAACCTGATAGGCGGGGTGGTCATGGTAAATGCCTACGGCATAATCAGCGATCGGACGGGAAGCTACACGCTGGCTATGCTTCCGCTGGCGGCGCTGTGCCTGGCCGGGGGTATCGCGGTACTCATTATGGGACGGCAGGCACGCAACGCTCAGCTACACGAAAAACAGGTCACACATTCGTGATGACAGAAGCGGGACACATGTCCCGCTTCTGCGTTTAAAGATTTTCTTCCGCCGCGTCGCTCGTTTCACCAAAGAACTGCTGACAGAAGGGCTTACTGGCTCCCATTTTCTGCGACAGACGGCTGGCCGCCGCCTTCATCAACGGGCCTATCTCCTTCTCACGACGATCTTCCGTCAGCCGTGAGATGGGGCCGGTCAGGGCTAACGCCGCAACCAGCTTGTCGTGATCGCCGAAGACAGGCATCGCAAACGCAGCGGTATGGGGATCGCGTGCGCCTGACGTGTAGAAAGGGAGTTCAGCATCGCCCTCCGGCAGGCTCTCATTGAGCCCCCAGTGGCGCAAGACCTTACTGATGGCCGAACTATCAAGCGGGAACTGGCTGCCGGGAAGATTACTGTGTCGCAGGCCGTGCGACGCTTCAGCGCGAAACAGGCAAAGGCGCTGCCCGCCCTCCAGCACATACCAGCTGGCGCTCTCCTGAGACGCCAGGGATAAGGCCTGAAGCTCTGGCTGAACCACCCGCGAAAGATGGAAAGATTGTTCATACAGCTTGCCGAGGTAAAGCAGACGTGGGCCAAGCGCATAATTGCCGTCTTCATGCCTGACGACGTAATTCATCCGTTCAAGAGAATTCATCAAGCGGTAAACCGTGGTTTTGTGATAACCCGACAGCTGTGCCAGCGCGGTCAGCGTCAGGCTCTCATCCCCAGGACGGAAGCAATCCAGTAAAGCCAGCGCTTTTTCAACCGCTACAACGCCTTCATTCCCCATCATTATCTCCTTGTTAGCCCGGCAGTGAGTGTACCTCAAATTTTGTGAGTCACTTCGTGTTTACATCACAAACGCCACCTCGGGTCTGGCTAAAAGGAAAGCAACACCGCTATAGTTGTTTTGTTCTGTACACCTGCATTGTACTCAGTAAAACAATATGGAGGCATTCATGTCCGTTTCTGAAAAAAAAGCGATTAATCGCCAGTTCGAACGCGTTTCTGCCGAGGACGTTCGTCGGGCTGCCGAGTATCAGGCCGCCATTCTGGCCGACGTCGCCGGTCGCCGCGGTACGCTTCACGGCCGCATCAAACCGCTGGCTCCTCACATGTCCGTTGCGGGTCCGGCCATCACCGTGGAAGTCCGTCCGGGTGATAATCTGGCGATTCATGCCGCGATGGCGGTTGCGCAACCCGGCGATGTCCTGGTCGTCGATGGCAAAGGCGACCTGAGCTGCGCGCTGCTGGGCGAAATCATGGCCACTCAGGCTCAGGCGAGCGGCATTGCGGGCATCATTATTGACGGCGCTGTACGTGACGCCGATTCCCTGAGCAAAGGTCACTACCCTGTCTTTTCTGCCGGTCTGAACCCCTGCGGCCCGACAAAGTTAATTTCTGGCCGGGTTAATCATCCCATTTCAGTCGCCGGGGCGACGGTTCAGGCCGGGGATCTGGTTGTCGCGGATATCGACGGCGTGGTCGTCATCCCGCGTGATGAGGTTCAGCAGGTCATCGCGCTGGCAAAAGAAAAGCTGGAGATGGAGACCCGGCGTCTTGCCGCCATCCGTGAAGGCGATTTGCGTCCACACTGGCTAGATGACGCGCTTCGTAAGGCAGGTATGTTAGCTGACGGGGAGACGCTGTGATGGGGGGCAAAGACGTAATTCTGGTTACCGGAAGCGACCTGGCGGAGCAGGCCATGGTGATGCTGCAGGGCTTTGAGGTGGTGTTTGCGGGCCGCCAGCCGACAGAAGATGACCTGATCGCGCTGTGTAAACGACACAATCCCGTGGCGATTCTGGTTCGTTACGGCCGGATCACCGCGAAAGTCATGGATGCCGCCCCGGCTCTGCAGGTTATTTCCAAGCACGGAAGCGGGATCGATGTGATAGACCAGACGGCAGCGGCCGAGCGCAATATCGCCGTCCGCGCGGCCCCAGGCGCAAACGCGGCGGCAGTGGCTGAACATACCTGGGCGCTGATCCTCGCCTGCGCAAAGTCTGTAGTGCCTCTGGACAAGCGGTTACGAGACGGGCACTGGGATAAGGCGACGCATAAATCCATTGAGCTGGAGGGTTTAACGCTGGGGCTAATCGGATTGGGCGCTATCGGCTCGCGCGTGGCAACTATTGGTCATGCCTTCGGCATGAAGGTGCTGGCTTACGATCCCTATGCTAAATCGATGCCTGCCCTGTGCGAACGTGCAGAGACGCTGACCGGACTTCTTTCCCGTTCCGATGTCATCTCTTTGCACTGTCCGCTAACCGATGAGAATCGGGGAATGATCAATAGCGAGGCGCTCGCACACTGCAAACGGAACGCCATTCTGGTCAATACGGCACGCGGTGGACTGATCCACAGTGAATCGTTACTGGCGGCACTCCGGGATGGCACGCTGCACAGCGCAGCGCTGGACAGCTTTACCCAGGAGCCGCTGACGGCGCCGCATCTCTGGCAGTCCGTAGAAAACGTGGTTATTTCACCGCATATCGGCGGCGTTACCGCCGCGTCATACATCAAGATGGGGACCGTGGCCGCGGGCAATATTCTGGCCGTGACGGATGCCACCACCGTCAGCTCGTAAAGCCAAGCGTGACGAGTGGCAGCGCGCTGATGTCACTTGTCTTCTGCTGTGTAGAGACATTAAAGTTGTATCCTTTAACCTGAAAAAGACTTTAAAGTTGTAAAGTTTTAAAAAAACACATACAAAACATGATGCTAAGTGTGTATCACACGCTGTTCCAACATTATGCCTTGATGTTCTTGCAGGAACTGCAATTTACAGGAGGAAAAAGGTGTTTTTGTAGTTATCTGGCGTTACGTGACAGTGTTGGTCAGATACTTCCACCTCTTCAGAGTTAAAGTTTGATATATGGGAAAAAAAACGCTCCCGGACGGGAGCGTAAGCCAGTGACTTCGGCGTCAAATGAGGGTCTAACAAGTGGAGCTGCGGGTTAATTCTGGGTGATCTGACTGCGATGCTTATCAGCCTGCTGCTGGTGAACAACGGAAGACTGACCATTATTCGCCTTCTCATGTACAGCTGCGGCCTTCTCATGCTCGCTCATTTCAGAAAATGACTTTGCTGTTTCGTTGGTAGCTCCGGGTTTAGCTTTCATCATTTTTTTATGCATTTCAGCCATGTCCTGGTGGGCAGCAGAATTGCTGTTTTGCATCATGTCATGGGACATTGCGGCCTGATCGTGACTGCTCATATCCATCATTGTCATGCTGTCTCCCTGAATTGCACTTTTTTCAGCAGATGACTGCATCTGGTGGGCAGGTGCCTGTGCATTATTTACCTGGTCATGCATGTTCATTGTCTCTGCAGCCATGGCAGATGAAGCGGCAGCCATAATGGCAACAAATGATACGAGAATCTTTTTCATGGTTGGGTCTCCGGTGTTTACATACCCAAACAATCAATGGCTTATAACAGAGAAAGCAGTTGATCTCAGGGCGGGTTAATCATCACTCCAGGAACCAGGTGATTGTGTTATCACGCTGCTCCTGATTTATGAATAATTATAAAAAACCGCCTCTGTTTATCGCGTGACTGAATGATGACAATTTTGTCACCTTCCAGGTTTCTCCTGAACAACGGGATTAATCCATTAACAGGCGCACTTTGAACACAATTTCACGCCCCTGCTGTTCTGCTGACAGCTCGCCGCCGTGAGCATGAATGATCGACCTTGTAATTGATAATCCCAGCCCCGCGCCTTCCGTGTTGTAGAACCTTGATGAGTCTGCGCGATAGAACCGGTCAAACAAACGTTCCAGATTAGCGGGAACCTGGCCGGACATCGTATTCGTAATCATCACGTTCACACAGTCACTGTCACGCTCAAGGTGTATCGCTGTACAGGTGTTATCGGGAGAATACTTGATTGCATTGGAAAGCAGGTTACTGAAAGCACGTCGGAGCATATCGCTGTCTCCGGCAACAACGCCCTCTCCTTCAACCGTGATTGTCTTTCCTGTTTCGTCTGCCAGGGGCTCGAACAACTCACGTAATTCATTCAGTTCGGCTGCCAGATCCACATCATGTTTATCCAGCCGCAGCAGACCATGCTCTGAACGTGCCAGAAAAAGCATGTCACTGGTCATTCGTGACAACCTTTTCAGTTCTTCCAGGTTAGCGAATAAAATTTCGCGGTAATGCGAAACATCCCTTTCCTTAGCCAGTGCAAACTGCGTCTGCATCATCAGATTACTGACTGGTGTGCGCAGCTCATGCGCGATGTCAGACGAGAAATCTGACAGTTTCCGGAATGCCCCCTCCAGGCGATCAAACATATTATTGAACTCCTGCATGGTCTCAGAGATTTCCGGCGGAGCCAGATCGGGATTTAGACGCTGATCCAGGCTGTGTACGGTCATGGAGGAAGCCAGACTGGTCATTTCCCGTAGCGGTTTCAGACCAATACGTGTGGTCAGCCAGCCCAGAAAAACAGAAATAAAGACCAGACCGATATTGAACCAGAACAGCCAGGTACTGAGTTTGTCCATAAACAGGGTGTGATACCCAGTATCCGTGGCAACCGTAATGATGACATGTTTGCTTTTACCCTGTTCCGGCGTCACGGCAACCCGCCGCGAGATACTGCGGTACACGGTGTTATTTTCTTCCGTCTGGATCATATAGTCGAGAATATCACCCGACTTATTAAGCAGGATCGCTGGAACAACAGAATTTTTGGCATAGAGTTCAACAATTTTTTCATTTTCCATGTTTTTTATAGAAATGAATAAGCCATTGTGCCCCACCATCGCATCGTTTATTTTTTCTGATAATGACTTAATATCCGTTTTGTTCCTGAACGTCTCTGTTTTAAGAAACTCTTCGGTGAGCTGAAGTTTACCTGTCAGAAAATCGCGGTCCTGATTATCGAAATAGCCATTAAGGGTGCTAATCAGGATAAAACTTGATAACCACCATACCGTAAGCATCACCGCAGAAAAAATCAGGCTCAGGCGTGTGGTCAGGGAAATTTTGAACCTCACTCTTCTCTGATCTCCAGGACATATCCGGCACCGCGAACGGTATGGATCAGTTTTGGCTCAAAGTCATCATCAATTTTACTTCTCAGACGTCTCACGGCGACATCAATCACATTCGTATCACTGTCAAAATTCATGTTCCAGACCAGGGACGAGATAAGACTCCTGGGTAACACTTCTCCGGTGCGTTGCAGCAGCAACTCAAGCAGAACGTATTCTTTACCGGTGAGATGGATCTTCTTCCCCGAACGGATCACGGTCCGGCGCACCATATCAACGGTCATATCGGCGATGGTGCAGACTGTTGCGGCCTGCGAGCGTGCCCGGCGCAGTAGGGTTCTTACACGTGCAACCAGCTCCGTAAAATCAAAGGGCTTAATCAGGTAGTCATCTGCGCCAAGCTCCAGTCCTTTCACTTTGTCCCGCACGTTGTCCTTTGCGGTTAAAAACAGGACCGGTTCTTCGTGCCCGGACTCCCTCAGTGCGCTGATGATTTGCCACCCGTCGAGGAAAGGCAGCATCACGTCCAGTATTATCAAATCATACTGTCCCTTCGACGCGGCCCCGAGACCATCGCGGCCATTATTAAAGAGATCGGCCTGATAGCCTTCCTCAACCAGTCCCTGCTGCAGGTAACGACCTGTTTTTTGTTCGTCTTCAACGATTAAAATACGCTGCATGGTCAACTCGCTGATATGAAAGTAAAAATCTCACGCATGAGCTTTGGCTGTCCCCTAGCTGACCTGAGACGGAGCAAGCATTCCGAGCCACGCTACGGCGCCCAGAATGATAATCGCAACAACGAATTCTGTCAGGATGCTGTTTCGCATCAGGGCAACGCTGCGATCATAATTCCCTTCCCTGACCATAACTTCAAGCCGGGGACCCAGGTGAAACCGGTTTGCTGCAGCCAGAAGAAGCATCAGAACAAACAGAGCCGTCTTGGCAAGCAATATCCTCCCCCAGGAACTGTTGAATAAGGGAGTTAAGTTACCCTCAGCAATATACAGATAGTTGACCAGCGCACTCAGGATCAGGGCTACAACAATCACCGTTCCTGCCGTGGCAAATTTTGCCAGGGAGTCAGATATCACAATGACGCTCTGTGCATTATGCTCGTTTCTGCGCATCAGCAGGATAGCAAATGCAACCAGAGCACCTGTCCAGGCACCTGCAGCGCCGAGATGGGTCAGATCGCTCAGTAAATGGAGATAGTAATGCAGACCGTCATGCATAACGGCGTGTCCTCCCCAGGCAAGTGTAGCCAGCGCCACGCCCCCACTCATCGTCATCAGCAGGCAGGACAATACTCTCTTATTAGTGTAAAGGAACAAAGCACCGAGTGTGGTAAACAGGGCACAGAGCCTGACAATCCAGCTAATACCCACATCAGTTTCTTCTATCACCATCTCGATAACATGGATGGATAATTCTCTGAGGTCAGTTACTCCACTCATGGCATTAGATACCAGGAGCATATTAATGCCAGTAAGAATGATGCCTGTAACAACAGCAAAAGTTATAAACGACCTGAAATTAGTCAGGTTATAGGTTTCATGTCTGACACCGCTTATTCCATATATCTGAAAAAATGGCAATCCAAATATTACCATCAAATCCAGATAAAGAAGAAAACGAATAACAATCATAATCAGGTCGTTCATAATATTACTTCACTGTAAAGGTGTAATTACCGGTAATAGGGTGCGTATCTGAAGAAACCGCGCGCCAGTCAACACGATAAGTGCCAGCGGGTAAAGGCTCTCGCGGAATAATGACCATCGATTTAGGGTCAGCGCCTGGCGCCACTTTTGCCGCGACCGGCATCGGAGAATGTGATGACATGCCTTTCATACCCGTCATCGTTAATTTTGCACCTGAGAATTTCACGGTCAGATTTTCCGAGAAATTAAGCTGAATCTTTTCCGGGGCCGCTACGGCTGAATCAGCCGGTGGCACAGAGCTTTTTAATTCCGGATGGGCCATAGCAGAGAAAGCAACGCCCATAACGAGGCCACCTGTAAGAATGGCTTTATTTAAAATCGACATTTTATTTACCTGTTTAGTTGAGTGTTTTATATCAGTGCGTTAAAACCAGATTCTGGCTCCCGCCAGGAATACTACCTGATGGTCTTTCTCACCTTCTCTTTTCGCCATATCGGATGTTTTCCCGTAAAGTTGATTCCAGGAAACGCCTATATAGGGTGCAAACTCACGGCGTATTTCATAGCGCAGCCGGAGCCCCAGCTCTGTGTCAGTCAGTCCCCTGCCGCGACCCCGCGATTCATCATCCTGACTGTAGAAATTCACCTCATAGGATGGCTGGAGTATGAGCCGGTTAGTCAGTAAAACGTCGTATTCTCCTCCCAGACGAAGGGCTGCTTTTCCGCCATTACTGACAAAACCCGTAATTTCAGACTCAAAATTATAGAGTGCCAGCCCCTGAAAACCGACAGCAGCCCAGGTCCGGGCAGAAGCAGGTCTGAAATCCTGCCTGACACCCGCAACCAAATCCCACCATGGGCCAACCGCATGTCCCCAGAGTAACTGCGCTTCAGCCGCCTCCGTTTCCCCATTGCTTCGTTCACCTTCACTCTTTAGCCAAATCCGATCTGTGTCGCCTCCAATCCAGCTGTTAACACTCCAGCTGAAATTGTTGGTGTTATCCGACCGTTGCCATTCCAGTTGATCCAGCAGAACCAGATAATTAATCGCACTGTCGTGAATCGCATGCCCCTGTAAATTGCCGAATGCAGCCTTCCGGTCGGCATCGGTAACAGGCGGAATTGGCGTTCTGCTCTCAGTTACAATGGGCTCCATTGACGTCATCTCAGTGAAATTCTCATCTGCTGGCATCTGCATGGCAGACATGTCGTACCCGGCGTGGGGATCTGCAGAGACGGAGCCCGCCGCAATAGAAAGCTGTGAGGTAAACAAACCGGCGACCAGAACAGGTATGGCCTTCAAATTTCTCTTCATTCGCATCATTCCTCCACCCGGACTTCACGAAACATTCCCATTTCCATGTGATAGAGCAAATGGCAGTGATACGCCCAGCGGCCAAGCGCATCTGCTGTCACTCTGTAACTGCGTTTTGTACCAGGGGGAACATCTATTGTGTGTTTACGAACCATGAAATTACCGTTTTCATCTTCCAGATCGCTCCACATACCATGCAGGTGAATGGGGTGAGTCATCATGGTATCGTTGATCAGCGTGATCCTGAGCCGCTCACCGTATTTCAGCAGCACCGGTGCGGCATCTGAAAACTTGATTCCGTTAAATGACCAGGCAAACTTTTCCATGTGGCCGGTTAAATGCAGTTCTATGGTACGGCCAGGTTCACGTCCGTCAGGATCCTCAAAGCGGCTTTTCAAATCCGCGTACGTGAGAACCTTTCTTCCGTTATTTCGAAGACCAATACCCGGATCATTTAATTTCGGAGAGACGCTCATCGCCTGCATATCAACCAGTGGGTTATCCGTTTCTGACGCAGGATGACTTTGCATACCCGGCATTCCGGCCATCCGGGAATGATCCATACCGGCCATGCTGCTGTGATCCATGGGCGCGGAGGATGTCCCGCTATCCGGAAGGTCAGCACCGTCCATAGACATCATCTCTCCGCTGTTATCCATGCCTCCCATCTGGCTGTGGTCCATTCCTGCCATATCATGTCCCATTCCCCCCATACCCATATCTTCCATGGTCAACAGAGGACGGGGATCGAGGGGGGGAACGGCAGCACTTAACCCCTCTCTCGTGGCCAGTGTCCCTCGAGCGTAACCGGTCCTGTCCATGGATTGTGCGAAGATGGTATAGGCCTCACCCTGAGGCTCCACAATGACATCATAGGTTTCGGCAACGGCAATCCTGAATTCGTCAACGGTAACCGGGTTTACATACTGGCCATCTGCAGCCACGACCGTCATTTTCAGCCCGGGGATACGGATATCGAAATAGGTCATTGCCGAGCCGTTGATAAACCGTAAGCGTATCTTTTCACCGGGACGGAACAGTCCGGTCCAGTTTTTCAGCGGGGCCTGCCCGTTCATGAGATAGGTGTAGGTGTAGCCACTGACATCCGCGAGGTCAGTCGGATTCATTTTCATTTCAGCCCACATTTTCCGATCGGCAATGGTGGCTGACAGCCCCCTGGTATTCACGTCGCGGAAAAAAGAGCCAACGGTTGGTTTATTGAAATTGTAGTAATCCGACTGTTTTTTTAATTTTTTCAGCAGGCTGTGAGGATTTTCATCGGTCCAGTCAGACAACATGACCACATGCTCACGATCGTAAGTAAACGGTTCTGGCTCCCCGGCATCGATGATAATGGCACCGTATACCCCCTCCTGTTCCTGCAGACCGGAATGGCTGTGGTACCAGTAAGTCCCGTTCTGCTTAACCTTAAAGGTGTAAACGTAGGTATCATCAGGCTCTATGCCCATAAAACTCAGCCCCGGAACACCATCCATATTGGCCGGAAGAATAATGCCGTGCCAGTGAATGGACGTCTGTTCATTAAGACGGTTTTTGACCTTCAGGGTAATGGTGTCACCTTCTTTCCAGCGAAGAACGGGCCCCGGCAGGCCTCCATTGATTGTTTTGGCCTGACGCTCACTGCCCGTGATATTGACGGCCGTTTCACCAATGGTCAGGTCAAACTGAGTACCCTGCAGGGATGCGGCAACTGGCAGGCTCAGACTGGAACGCGCATTGAAACTCCATACGCCAAGACTTCCGGCTACGCCAGAGAGGGTTAACCCCTTCAGGAAAGTTCGTCGAGACGTTTTCAACAGCATGCGCATTCCCTTATTTAAAGTATGGTTACTGACAGAATTCGAGAACCGATTTAAATTAAATTACTGGTTCATCCACTTACAATGAAATGAATCTAGCACACCTTAAGAAACAAATTCATTACAATCGTGTAATGTACATAGCTGTATTACATTTACGTCATCTTCCCCACAGGTTGATTATTTTTATATATGATCATAAGGACATCTTTTATGTACCTCAGAAGGTAATTACACATGAATATATTAATCACGACCACTGCGTTTACAGCTTTATTTTGTGGGGCAGCTTTTGCTCAGTCCAGTGATATTGCCCATGAAGCACATCGATTTGTTAATAATGCCTCAGCCGTCAGTCATGTGAATTCCTCGACGCATGAAAACTTACCGGACAGGGTTAATAAAAACAACACGCCCTCATTCTCTGAAATGAATGAACATGAAAGGGCCATTGTTGCTCATTCATTTATGAACAACAGCGCGTCCTATGCGCATCAGAAAATGATTGAGGAACATAAAAAAATGCTGTCCGGCAGTGATGCAAATTCAAAGACCTCGTCTTCTTCTTTTAACGAACTGAATGCCGGAGAAAAAGCCGCTCTCGTGCATGAGCAGGTCAATAATGCCGGTGCGGAAGCACATCAGACGCAGGCAAGAAAGCTTCGCGGGCTGTATTCGACCAGGTAACTGCAGGCGGGTTAGTGCTTAGCGTCAGGTGCGCAGCAGGGCTTTACTGACGGGTTACGTAGCAGGACATGAGCCCCATATTGCTCTGCCGTAACCTGTTTCAGTCCCGTTAATCATCACCGTCGGGCTGGTCATACAGTTCCCAGAGCTTCAGGAGCAAACGGGAAACAAGATATGTTACAAAAATGACGACCATCAACGGTGCTCCCGATTAACTGACAGATGACACGCCTCCTGAAAACCCCTAGCATACGCCGCAGTGTTCATGCTAACGGCGAATTCCAGTAAATGTATTCTACCGATGTCGTAAAAGAAAATGCCTACCTTTCAGCCACCCGCTCGGGGCTGGAATCGAACGAGATCGCTACTCTTCAGCGCTCCTTGCCTTCCCGGTTTAATCTGCGGCATTTGAAAAAAAATGAATCATTAAAACTCGTACTGCAAAAGAAAGCGGGAAAATCACGTGTCGTGGCCTATAAATTTACGTCCGGTTCATTTAATTACACGGCGTATCGTATATCAGATAAAAAGTTCTATAACCTTTCCGATACTTCCTGGAAAGGCAGTCTCGATTATCCGTTACCGGCCACAGCAAGACTCAGTTCGCCTTTCAATCCTGCAAGACTTAACCCGGTATCGGGAAAAGTGAGTCCCCATAATGGCATTGATTATTCCATGCCCATGAACACGAAAATAGTCAGCGTCATCGACGGAAAAATCACCCGGGCCGAATACAACAGTACCATGGGATATTTTGTTGAAGTAACGGGAAAAGCCGGTGTTAAAACTCGCTATCTCCACCTCAATAAAATACTCGTTACTAAAGGGGCCAGGGTTACACGGGGAGGTGCTATTGCGTTATCCGGTAACAGCGGACGTTCATCCGGTCCTCATCTGCATTACGAGCTGGTCATCAATAACAACCCTGTTAACTCTCTGGCGTTCCGGGCAGCGGCACCCGCTGATAACAAACTCGAACAGCATGCCTTTGCGCATGCCAGAGACTACGAACGATACCTGGACTGATAACGGGACCGCGACGCGGCCCCGTCTGCCGGATTAATTTTTTTTATCGTTTTCACTTCCGTGATGTTGATGATCTCCATGCCCTCCGTGGCCGTGGAAAAGATGCATTAGCGGGCAGACCAGCAATAACAGATATGGCCAGTAACCTGCCACATGTGACCAGTGTTCGCGCAGGAGGGCAAATGCCGCGATCGCGGCGACAGCAATAAGCGCATAGGTGGTACTTTTCATACTGGACTCCTTCTGTTCGTAACTGACCCTTCACTCAGTGTTATTTCCCGAGCCTGACACTTTTCAGACGCAACGCATTCACAATGACGCTGACGGAGGAAAGAGCCATGGCCGCCGCCGCAATAACTGGCGACAGCAGTATTCCATACACAGGATAAAGCAGACCTGCAGCCACAGGCACGCCAAGTGCGTTGTAGATAAATGCAAAAAACAGATTCTGACGGATATTTTTCATGGTGATCTCTGACAGATGACGGGCCCTGTTCAGTATCATCAAGTCGCCTTTGAGAAGGGTGACTCCGGCACTTTCAATTGCCACATCTGTACCCGTTCCCATGGCTATACCCACGTCAGCCGCTGCCAGCGCCGGGGCATCATTCACACCGTCTCCGGCCATCGCAACCACATGGCCAGACTCTTTCAGTCGGGTTATCACTGCTTTTTTGCCATCCGGCAGAATTCCGGCTTCAACCTCATCTATTCCCAGTTTCCGTGCGACTGCTTCAGCAGTAAGCTGGTTATCCCCGGTGAGCATAACGATGCGGATCCCCGCCTGACGCAAAGCTTTAAGCGCATCCGGCGTGGTTGTTTTCACGGGATCCGAGATAGCTATCAGGCCTGCAAGGTCCCCGTCTGTGGCCACATAGATAACGGTAGCGCCTTCCATCCGCAACGTATCCGCAACGGCCTTTTGATTATCAATAACTATACTGTTTTCCTGCATAGCCAGTTCATTACCAATAACAACCCGTTGACCTTCGACATCGCCTGAGACACCTTTACCCGACGGTGCATCGAAATGAGTGACTGCGGGTATTGCGATCCCCTTTTCCTGTGCTGCTTTAACTACTGCCATACCCAGCGGATGCTGCGAGCCTTTTTCCACTGCGGCTGTTACACGCAAAAGAGATGTTTCCCCACCCGGATTGAGACTGATAATCCCTGTCACCGTAGGCGAACCTTCCGTGAGCGTGCCTGTTTTGTCGACAACCAGCGTGTCCACTTTTTCAAGACGCTCAAGGGCTTCGGCATTCCTGATTAACACCCCGGCCTGGGCTCCTTTGCCCACCCCCACCATTATCGACATCGGCGTGGCCAGCCCCAGCGCGCAGGGACAGGCAATAATCAGGACCGACACAGCCGCAATGAGACCGTGCGCCATCCTGGGCTCGGGCCCCCAGACAGACCAGATCACGAAAGCAACAACCGCGATAAGTATCACCAGAGGAACAAACCAGCCTGAAACGCTGTCAGCCATTCTCTGGATGGGGGCACGCGAACGCTGTGCATCAGCGACCATCTGAACAATTCGTGAGAGCATTGTTTCATCACCGACTTTCTCTGCACGGATGATGAGACTCCCTGTCTGATTAATGGTCCCCCCGATGACAGGGTCACCCTCCGTTTTGGTAACCGGCATAGATTCCCCGGTCACCATCGATTCATCAACGGTTGTTTTGCCTTCGATCACGATACCGTCGACCGGAATACTCTCTCCAGGTCTGATGCGGAGCTTATCGCCAGGCAGGACATCTTCCGCATTAATATCCGTTTCATGACCGTCATGATCCAGCCGTCTGGCGGTTTTGGGGGCAAGGTTCAGAAGCGCAGTAATGGCGCCTGAGGTTTGTTCCCGTGCCCGCAGCTCAAGAACCTGTCCCAGCAGAACAAGCACCGTAATAACTGCTGCGGCTTCAAAATAAACGGCCACCAGGCCATCCATGTTTCTGAACGATGCAGGAAACCAGGAGGGGAAGACGGTTGCAATGACGCTGTAAACCCAGGCTACGCCGGTCCCCATTGCAACAAGGGTAAACATATTCAGGGAGCGGTTACGTAACGACATTCCGGCCCGGGCGAAGAATGGCCAGCCACACCACAACACGACAGGGGAGGCCAGAAGCAGCTGCAGCCATGTGTTGTACTGTGGCGGTACTGTATTCCTCAACTCGGGAAACAGATGAGATCCCATTTCGAGTACCAGAACCGGAAACGCCAGCAACAACCCCAGCCAGAAGCGTCTTGTCATGTCGTGAAGTTCATCACTCGGCCCCGTGGATGCCGTAGCTACGAGCGGCTCCAGTGCCATTCCACAGACAGGACAGCTTCCGGGACCACTGCGGCGTATCTCCGGGTGCATCGGACATGTCCACACACCTTCAGAATTCTCTTTTTCCGCCTGGTGGTGAGGCTGTTTTATCTGATCAGGGCTGACTTCGTGATGATCGTGGTGATGGTGATGGGAATGTTCACTGGCATCTTCGGTAAGATAACGATCGGGATGGGCTTTAAATTTACTCTCACAGCTGGCGGAGCAGAAATAAAGTTGATGGTCCTGGTATCGAATGCTGCTGTGCGCCCTGTCGGGCAGGATGGCCATCCCGCACACGGGATCTCTCACCTTATGCAATACGTGGCCCTCGTCCGGGGATAATGTCTGCTCAGAAGCAGTCTGGTTGTTGTGTTGCACTGCATTGTCATTTTTCACAGTAACTCTCCTTATGCATACCGAAGCATCTTCTGTCTTCAGGGTATGTCATGGATGCGATTACCACGAATATCGCCGGCACAGGAGTGCCTGCTACCGGCGTCCCGTTATCAGCCGTTCCGCTGACTATTCGATTCGCTGGAAGACTTTTTTACTTCCATCCGGTGAGAATGCGATAACATCGTAAGCCTCTTTTCGGGCTCCCATCTCCATTCCAGGACTTCCTGCTGGCATACCGGGGGTGGCGAGACCGTATATACCTGAACCAGACTGCATTGCCTTATGTATCGTTGTCGCAGGCACATGGCCTTCAATGATCAAATTACCGGCAACCGCGGTATGACAACTTCGCAGTCCTGCAGGAATAGCATGCTTTTCTTTCAGGGCTGACAGCGCCTGATCATTCATGACGTGAGTTCGTACTTCAAACCCGTCTTTTTCCATCGCCTTGCCCCACAGGGAACAACAGCCACAGTTTTCAGATTTGTACATATCAATCACTTTTTCACTCGCCATCGCGGGCAGTGAAAGGCCGAGAGCCAGCGCCATCAGAACCACTTTTTTCATACTCACCTCTGTATATTATCGATTTAAACCCTGACGTCAGGGTGAATCAGTAAAGAAGGACACCCACAGGGGGTGCCCTTTCAGGTTCAGGACACGCTTTTTTTATGTCTGCGCAGCCAGATTAATTTGTAGGCGGCAGGAATAATGAACAGGGACAGCAGCGGAGCCGTGATCATCCCACCAATCATGGGTGCCGCGATACGGCTCATGACTTCTGAACCTGCACCGGTTCCCCAGAGTATTGGCAGCAGACCCGCAATGATCACCGCCACGGTCATGGCTTTCGGCCGGACACGCAGTACGGCACCATGATAGAGGGCTTCATCAAGGCCTTCCGGTGTGAACGTCTCTTTACGGGACAATTCCGGGTGCGCTTCAATGGCATGACGCAGATACATCAGCATGACCACGCCAAACTCTGCTGCCACCCCGGCCAGAGCGATAAACCCCGTTCCGGTTGCGACAGACATATGGAAGCCCTGCCAGTACAGGAACCATATCCCGCCAACCAGGGCGAACGGCAGGCTCATCAGGATCAGCAGGGCTTCATCAACCCGGCGGAATGCCAGATACAACAGGATGAAGATGATCATCACCGTCATCGGCACCATCAGCTTCAGTTTCTTGTTGGCATGCTCAAGCAGTTCAAACTGTCCGGAGAATGACACGCTGGTACCCGGTCTCAGTTTCACTTTCTGACTGATCGCCGTTTTAATGTCATTAACCACCGACACCATATCCCTGCCGCGCGCGTCAATGTAAATCCAGCTGGCTGGACGGGCATTTTCCGTTTTCAGCATAGTCGGCCCGGAAACGACCTTAATATCCGCAACATCGCCCAGCGTGATCTGCTGCTTCATCGGGGTCAGGATCGGCATCTGTTTCAGGGCCTGCGGGCTGTTCCGGTAATCCTGCGGATAGCGGATATTAATCGGGTACCGGGCCACGCCTTCAACCGTTTCCCCTACCGTCGCGCCGCCGATGGCTGATGAGATGAACAGCTGCACATCGCCCACCGTCATTCCGTAGCGGGAGGCTTTTTCCCGGTTGATATCCACATCAATGTAGCGCCCGCCTTCCAGTCGCTCTGCGAGAGCAGACACTACGCCGGGTACGGTTTTGGCGACCGCTTCGATACTCTGCGCCGTTGCATCGATATCGGACAGAACCGTTCCGGACACCTTGATACCTATCGGGCTTTTGATCCCGGTTGAGAGCATATCAATACGGTTACGGATTGGCGGCACCCAGAGGTTTGCCAGCCCCGGTAAACGGACGGTCCTGTCGAGTTCTTCAATAATCTTGTCAATCGTCATGCCTGGACGCCACTGATCCTCAGGTTTGAGCTGGATCGTGGTTTCAACCATTTCGAGCGGTGCGGAATCCGTGGCGGTCTCTGCTTTACCGGTCTTGCCAAATACAGAGGCCACTTCAGGAACGCTTTTGATTAACTTGTCCGTCGTCTGCAGGAGCGCTGCAGCTTCAGCCGGAGAGACACCCGGCAGGGTCGACGGCATATACAACAGGTCGCCCTCGTTAATCTTCGGCAGAAACTCACCGCCCACCTGGCTCAGCGGCCAGATAACGGTGAAAATGGACAAGGCCGCAACCAGCAGGGTTGTTTTTGGCCAGTGGAGAACCCGCAACAGCAATGGATGATACGCTTTGATCAGTACCCGGTTCAGGGGGTTACTGGTCTCTGCAGGAATTTTCCCCCGGATCCAGAATCCCATCAGAATCGGAATGACGATGATGGCCAGCGCGGCCGCGCCCGCCATGGAGTACGTTTTCGTGAATGCCAGCGGGCCAAACAGACGTCCTTCCTGACCTTCCAGGGTAAAGATAGGAATAAAGGACAGGGTGATGATCAGCAGGCTGATAAACAGTGCGGGTCCCACTTCAACGGAGGCATCGGTAATCACCTTCCAGCGGGTGGCGTTGTCAATCTGCTCACCCGGATGCTGATGATCCCACTCCTCAAGCCGCTTATGCGCATTCTCAATCATCACAATGGCGGCATCCACCATCGCACCGACGGCAATCGCTATCCCTCCCAGCGACATGATATTGGCGTTCAGTCCCTGGAAGTGCATGACGATAAAGGCGATACACAGACCAAGCGGCAGAGAGATAATCGCCACCAGGGCAGAACGTACGTGCCACAGGAACAGGGCACAGACGATGGCCACCACGATAAACTCTTCCAGAAGTTTGGAACTGAGGTTATCAATCGCCCGGTCGATGAGCTGGCTGCGATCGTAGGTGGTCACGATTTCAACGCCTTCCGGCAGGCTGGCCTTCAGCGTCTCAAGTTTATCCCTCACTGCCGTGATAACGTCGCGTGCATTTTTACCCGACCGCAGGATCACCACGCCGCCAGCGACTTCGCCCTGGCCGTTCAGCTCGGCAATACCACGCCGCATTTCAGGCCCGGTCTGCACGCGGGCAACATCCCGCAGATAAACCGGCACGCCGTTCTCGCCTGTTTTCAGGACGATGTTATTAAAATCATCAATGCTCTGAAGATAACCGCTGGCACGGACCATATACTCAGCTTCGGCCATTTCAACGGATGAGCCACCGGCCTCCTGGTTAGACGATTCAAGGGCCTGTTTCACTTCGGGCAGGCTGATACCATACTGAGACAATTTTACCGGATTGACCTGAATCTGGTACTGTTTCACCACGCCGCCAACCGAAGCGACCTCAGCCACGTTCGGGATGGTTTTCAGCTCAAATTTCAGGAACCAGTCCTGCAGAGAACGCAGTTCTGAAAGGTCGTGTTTTCCGCTGCGATCGACAAGGGCATATTCAAATATCCAGCCCACCCCCGTGGCGTCCGGACCGATTTCAGAACTCACACCGGCGGGCAGTTTTCCCTGTACCTGGTTCAGGTACTCCAGCACGCGGGAACGGGCCCAGTACAGATCGGTGCCGTCTTCAAAAATGACATACACATACGAATCACCGAACTGTGAAAAACCACGCACGGTTTTTGCGCCAGGCACGGACAGCATGGTGGTGGTAAGTGGATAGGTGACCTGGTTTTCTACAATCTGCGGGGCCTGGCCGGGATAGCTGGTTTTGATAATGACCTGCACATCTGACAGGTCAGGCAAGGCATCGACAGGCGTGTTAATAATCGTCCATGTGCCCCAGATGCTGAGAAACAGGGCCCCCATCATGACCAGGAAACGGTTGGCGACAGAGCGCCGGATAATCCATTCAATCATCGTCGTCTCCTCAGTGCCCTGAATGCATATTTACAGGCTGGTCAGACATTGCTGGCATACTGCTTTCTGTTTTTTCAGGGTGGCGCATACGTTCCAGTGCGCCCGTAATATTGGCTTCAGAGTCAATGAGGAACAGGCCACTGACCACCACGGTATCGCCTTCATTCAGGCCGGAGCCGATGCCGGACTGTTGCTGTGACTCATGCAGAACGTGGATCTGTTTCGGCACAAACTTGCCTTCATCATCAACAGTAATCACGCGCTGTTCTTTGCCGGTATCGATAACGGCCTGGCTTGGTATCAGCAGCATCTCCTGGCTTCTGGTATTCAGTTTCAGATAGGCATTCATGCCCGGCTTGAGAAACTCATCCTTATTAGAAACCTGGAGACGGACCTGAAGCGTACGGGTTGTCTGATCCACGCTGGGAAGAATATTCCATTTTTCGACATGGAATGTTTTATCCGGATAAGCCGGTACCGAAATTTCAAACTGCGACGTATCTTTCAGCAGATAGGCGATAGATTCTGGCACTGCAGCGCTGATCCAGACCGGGTCCATTCCCTGAATCTGAGCCACCACCTTATCTTTCGAAATATTCATGCCGGTGCGCAGGTCAAATGCAGTAATGACACCATCAATAGGTGCTTTAATGGTAAAACGGGTCTGAATGCTCCGGGTAGAACGCAGTCTCTGAATATCCTCTTCCGGCATACCTGCCAGGCGAAGCCGTTCCAGAACGCCTTTAATTTGCGTGGAAGTACCACCGGTGCTGGATAACAGAAGGAATTCACTCTGTGCTTCCACCCAGTCCGGAATGGTAATATCGATAAGTGGCGTCCCCTTCTTCACATGATCGCCAATCGTCATGGGGTAGACTTTTTCGACAAACCCGTCAGAACGCGCCTGCACAATAACAAACTGATACTCGTTATAGCTGACATTAGCCGGGATTGTCTGAGAATAATTCAGCATTCCTCGCGTGACTTTTTGCGTTTTTAATCCCAGATTCTGAACCTGGGTTGGGTCGATACGGATCCCGCCACTGCTTTTATCGCCACTGTCATCAGCATATTTTGGCACCAGGTCCATATCCATAAAGGGCGATTTTCCGGGTTTATCAAATTTGGTATCCGGTTTCATTGGGTCATACCAGAAAAGCACCTTTCGTTCCGGTGCCTTTTGTTCTGTTTTTTCTGTCTTTTGTGCTGAGTTTACATACTGCCAGGCAGTAACCGATATCAGCCCCCCTGCTATGAGGCTGCTGATAATTATTGCAGCATATTTTATCTTTAAAGAAGCCATACAATTTTCCGCTAAAAAATCAAAACACCTGGCATATGCGCCTGACGGTTAACTCACACATATACCTATGTGAATGTACAGGCGCACAGGATGTAATCGCTCCGGACAGCCAATCAGGACTGCGTCACGTTAATGCTTTTGAGTAAGGAGATATTGCCCTGCTGAATAAACGAGAAATCGACATGGTTGCCTGTTTTCAGGGCATTAATAGCATCGTCTGCATTAACAAAAGTAAAGCGCATGGTCATTGCAGGCCAGCCCACCGCTGGAATTGCTTCATGCGAAATGGTGATTTTCTTAGTATTCATATCAATGTCTTTAACGACACCGGTGCCCTTGATAACTTGCTGTACCGAAGCATCACTGGCAGTATTCATATCGCCATGCTGATGTGTTTCAGCATGAAGACCGGCAGAAAACATGACAGAGAAGGCACCAAATAAAACGGCTTTAAGTGAATTACGCATTTTAATTTCCTGATTAATTAAATAAATTTACTCTACCCAACCGCCACCCAGCGCGGTAAACAGATTAATTTCGTTAACCTGCCGGGAATAGGTAAGATCGAGAATGGTTTGCTGGGTAGCGAAGAGGGAACGTTCTGCATCCAGCACTTCGATGTAACTGACAGCACCACTTGCATACAATCCTCTGGCACGCTGGAGAGTTATCTGAAGTGAATCAAGATAACGCTGCTGTGACTCAAGTTGCTGGCTAAGGCTGTCGCGCAGCGCAAGCGTGTCGGAAACATCCTTAAAGGCTGACTGAATTTTTTGTTCGTAATTAACCACCGACTGTTGCTGGCGAATTTCAGCCAGCTTCAGATTGGCTTTATTCCTGCCAGCATTAAATATAGGAATTTCAATTTTAGGGATAAAATTCCACATTCCACTTCCTGACGTAAACAGGCTGGACAGCTCCGTACTGCTTGCGGAAAGACCACTGGTCAGGGTAATTGAGGGGAAAAAGGCCGCTCGCGCTGCGCCAATATTGGCATCAGCCGCTTTCAGCTGATATTCCGCTTCCATAATATCCGGTCGCTGCAGCAAAATTTGTGAAGACAGATTTGGTGGCAATTTTACTGGGGCTATCTCCCCGCCTTTCATCCCTTTTTCTGACGGAAGTGCGCGGTACGTTCCCAGCACCAGTTGCAGGGCATTGTTTGCCTGAGCCAGATCGCCTTCTCGTTTGGCTATTTCGGCGCGGGTACTTTCGATTTGTCCTCGCGCCTGTTCAAGTGCCAGAACGTTCGTACTCCCGGTCACGAGCTGCTGCTCAACGAAAGCATAGGACTGTTGATAATTTTTCAGCGTTTCCCGCGCAATACGAAGTTGTTCGTACGCCAGTTGCTGGCTGAAATAGCTTTGTGAAACGTTGGATACCAGCAGGATGTGTACGGCCCGACGGGCTTCTTCGCTGGCAAAGTAGTTCTGGCGATCAGCATCACTCATGTTCTTAAGTTTGCCGAAAAAATCGAGCTCATAGCTGAGCTCCAGTCTCGCGTCGTACTCCTGTGTGGTCGGCTTGTCACCTTTCAGACCACCGCTGTATGTTATCCCGGATGAGGCATTCAGCTGGGGATAACGATCTGCATCCGTGACGTTGAACTGGGCTCGGGCCTCTTCAACCTTCAGGGCAGCCATTCTCAAATCACGGTTATTAGTCAGAGCTTCACCGATCAACCGGGTAACCTGGGGATCGACAAAAAAGTTACGCCAGCCCGTATCCTGATAGCCATTTACCGCTGGCGTCAGGCTGTTATGGGACAGTGAAAACTGCTGGGGTACCGGTGCTGCGGGCCGCTGATATTCAGGCGCAAGCGACACGCAGCCTGCCAGGATGAATATCGTGCTAATGCTGAGTAATTTTAATTTGAACATAACGCTTCTCGTCCAGGCAGACCTGGTAAATGGTTCAAATGAAGTCCAGAGTATTGATAGGGGTACTTTACCTAACGCTCTCTGTTTGCCGGGTGACAGGATAATGACAATGTTGTCATTTTTGCTGTAATCCGTTGATAACGATCGTGGGCGCAATAGAATGACATTAGCAGCCAGCCGGGGAGCAAGATGAAAATATTGATCGTCGAAGACGAAATTAAAACAGGTGAATATCTCAGCAAAGGGCTTACAGAGGCAGGGTTCGTAGTGGATCACGCTGATAATGGTCTTACCGGATATCATCTCGCCATGACAGCCGAGTATGATTTAGTCATTCTGGATATCATGCTACCTGATGTGAACGGCTGGGATATCATCCGCATGCTGCGCACTGCCGGAAAGGGTATGCCGGTCTTACTGCTGACAGCCCTCGGCACGATCGAACATAGGGTCAAAGGACTGGAACTGGGTGCGGACGATTATCTGGTTAAACCCTTTGCGTTTGCCGAACTGCTCGCCCGGGTGAGAACCCTTCTGAGGCGGGGAAACACGATGATCACGGAAAGCCAGTTTAAGGTGGCTGACCTCTCGATTGATCTCGTATCCAGAAAAGTCAGTCGCGCCGGAAACCGCATTGTGCTCACCAGTAAAGAGTTCAGCCTGCTGGAATTCTTCATTCGCCATCAGGGAGAGGTTCTTCCCCGCTCCCTGATTGCCTCTCAGGTCTGGGACATGAATTTTGACAGCGACACTAATGCGATCGATGTCGCAGTAAAGCGACTCCGCGCTAAAATAGACAACGATTACGAGACAAAGCTGATCCAGACAGTCCGGGGCGTGGGCTACATGCTGGAGGTCCCGGATGCATAGCAAACCTTCCAGACGCCCTTTCTCACTCGCTCTGCGGCTGACCTTTTTTATCAGCCTGTCCACGATACTGGCTTTTATCGCATTCACCTGGTTTATGCTGCATTCTGTTGAAAATCATTTTGCCGAGCAGGATGTCAGCGATCTTCAACAAATCAGCACCACACTGAACCGTATACTGCAGTCCCCGGTGGATCCGGATGATAAAAAAATAAGCAAAATAAAGGAATCAATTGCCAGCTACCGCAACGTTGCCCTTTTGCTCCTCAATCCCAGGGGGGAAGTGCTCTTTAGCTCAGCTCAGGGGGCGGCACTACGCCCGGCAGTGAATTCAGCAGATTTTAGCGAGCACAGCCGCGCACGGGATGTCTTTCTCTGGACGGTGGAGGATCCTGCGGGACCGATGGATACCGGGTCCGAAATGAAGATGGAAACATACAGGATTATCGCCTCCTCTGGTCAGGCGATATTTCAGGGCAAACAGCAGAACTATGTCATGCTGACTGGCCTATCCATTAATTTCCATCTCCATTACCTCGATGCGCTGAAAAAGAACCTGATTGCGATTGCCGTCGTGATAAGCCTGTTGATTGTTCTGATCATTCGAATCGCTGTCCGTCAGGGGCACCTGCCCCTTCGTAATGTCAGCAATGCCATTAAAAACATCACCTCCGAGAATCTTGATGCGCGACTGGAACCGACACGCGTTCCCATTGAGCTGGAGCAACTGGTTATCTCGTTCAATCATATGATTGGAAAGATTGAGGATGTCTTTACCCGCCAGGCCAATTTCTCTGCCGATATCGCGCATGAGATCAGAACGCCCATCACCAATCTGGTGACGCAGACTGAAATCGCACTGAGTCAGGATCGAACACAGAGGGAACTTGAGGATGTCCTCTATTCCAGTCTTGAAGAGTATAACCGGATGACCAAAATGGTCAGCGATATGCTGTTCCTGGCACAGGCAGATAATAATCAGCTGATACCTGACAGGGTCATGTTTGACCTCAGAGCGGAAGTCATGAAAGTCTTCGAGTTTTTCGAAGCCTGGGCCGAAGAACGCAATATCACGCTCAAATTTAACGGGATGCCCTGCCTGGTTGAGGGAGATCCACAAATGTTCAGAAGGGCGATCAATAATCTGTTATCCAATGCCCTGCGTTATACCCCGGAGGGACAGGCAATCACCGTCTCAATAAGAGAGCAGGAGAGCTTTTTTGACCTTGTGATTGAAAATCCGGGGAAACCAATCCCTGAAGAGCATTTATCAAGGTTGTTTGACCGTTTTTATCGGGTGGATCCGTCCAGACAACGAAAAGGAGAAGGCAGCGGCATCGGCCTTGCGATTGTGAAGTCAATCGTGGAAGCACATCACGGAAGAGTGCAGGTGGAATCGGACGTACACTCAACGCGTTTTATCTTATCCGTGCCCAGACTGGAGAAAATGATTCCGGACACCCAGTGCTGGGAATAAAGATTTAAATGACAAAGATGTCATTAGCCTGTCATGCAGCAAACAGAAGCCATTCGATATAATTAGTGCAACTTATCAGGAAGGCTGGATTGCTTTATCAATATCCGGCGTCAGTGGACGCCAGGAAATGAATATCCAGTCCCCTCCCGGAGAAATAAACACTTCCGAACCTGTTTCAGTTATGGAACTGAAAACACCGGTTGTACTCCCCCGGACATCACTAATTAAGAAATGGAGAGTTATCATGAAAAATATCGTATTAGCATCCTTGCTGGGCTTTGGCTTAATTTCTTCGGCCTGGGCCACTGAAACCGTGAATATCCATGAGCGGGTCAACAATGCACAGGCACCTGCTCACCAGATGCAGTCTGCTGCGGCTCCTGTCGGGATCCAGGGGACTGCACCTCGTATGGCCGGTATGGACCAGCATGAACAGGCCATTATTGCTCATGAAACCATGACGAACGGGTCGGCGGATGCGCACCAGAAAATGGTGGAAAGTCATCAGAGGATGATGGGAAGTCAGACCGTTTCCCCTACCGGGCCGTCGAAGTCATTAGCGGCAATGAATGAGCATGAAAGAGCTGCAGTTGCCCATGAATTTATGAATAACGGTCAGTCTGGCCCACATCAGGCCATGGCCGAAGCGCATCGTCGCATGCTCAGTGCAGGCTGACGGCGAGGGAAGTATCTGTGCTGTCCTTATTTCCTTGATAGATTTTTCCGTAACCGGATATATGGCAACATCTTTGCCCCCTACAGGGGGCATTTTTATCAGATTCTGCTACAGTTAACGGGCATCAACGCTAAAAGGATATTTTTTATGAAAGCCAGAAACACTTTATTTGCAGTATTAATGTTATCCCTGCCAGCGATTTCAGCAGAACATTCAGAAATGAAAATGACTGATATGTCTACCTCGGCTTCGTCACAGGAATATATGGCTGGCATGAAAGACATGCATGACAAAATGATGGCTGCCGTAAATGAGTCCGATCCCGACAAGGCTTTTGCGAAAGGCATGGTAGCGCACCATGAAGGGGCAATAGCAATGGCTGAGACCGAGCTCAAATACGGAAAAGATCCGAAAATGAGAAAGCTCGCGCAGGACATCATTAAAGCTCAAAAAGGTGAAATTGAGCAGATGAATAAATGGCTTGATAGTCAAAAGTAAACATTGTAGAAATGTCACGACAAGCGTGATTTTACATCGTTCCTGGGCGCGGGAGTCGGTTAATCTTTATATAATTCAAACCCGATTAATTTCGGGTTTTTACTACTCTGTACTCCGGTCCTTTGTTGAGGACCGGAATATATGCACCTGAGATGCTTATTTAATACATTATCTCGTCATGGATACAATGTCGCTCAGGATCTCAACCAGCTCGCTTCTCTCCTGCGTTCCGTCATGATAGGTTGATCTTGAGATGATTCTTTCTGATGTCATCTGAGGCCAGAATTTATCTAGTACATTATCGGGTTTCATTCCCACAGCCCGGCCGATTATTTTTTTAGCGTCACAGGTGTCCGTAAACGTGACGGCTACACCAGTAATTTCCTCGATAAGATCCGGGCACAGATAGTTTTCTATCTCACGTTTGCGCGTAGCGAAAAATACCTTACCGGCCTCCTCTACTTCTTTTTTACGCTTCTGGATGGACAGAACCTGTGCAGGGTCTCCCCCAATATCGGAGTCCAGAAATACGCACCAGGGAAGCCCCAGATCTTTGGCCAGATTCAATGTAACCCAGTGTTTGACGCTACCACACCCTCCTATGAGGACTGGCACTATTTTCACGTCCTCCAGAGAGGCTGGCAGCGCACCTGACTGTTTTAATGAACTGGCCGCATGCCTCAGGAAAGTAACATCCGACTTTCCCTCTACCAGAACAATCCCCTGCGCCCTTTCCATACCGGTCTCTGGCAGCACCCCCAGGCTTTCAGTGGCTTCCTTCAGCACTGCGTCATCCGGCATTTTTACTACGGGTTCACCCGCCTCATTTCGGGTAACATAACGTACGCCTTCGACAGGGATTAATCCGGCCAGCGCCGGGACATGAGTGGTGACGATAATCTGACGGTGCGGCTGGCCTGCCAGTGCCAGTAACGCTTTCATCAGCATCATCTGATAGTTCGGATGCTGTGACGTTTCAGGCTCCTCTATGGCATAAATCACATTTCTGGGCGTCCCCGCGACATTCTTTTCAGCCTCAGCCCGAAAAAAATTCAACAGGATAAGCCTCCTTATCCCGCTGCCGCGCTTATTGATGGGGATGCCATTTTCCCCGTCCAGGGTGAAATTGAAGGTCCACTTGGGTTTCTCCTTAAATCGTGGAGTCAGTTCACTGGCGAGTTCGGGGGCCATTTCACGTAATTTATCCAGCGTTCTCTGTGCGACATCCAGGACGCTGTCCTGAATCTCATTTTCCAGCGCTGTAATTTTGTCCTGCAGCGCAGCCTGAGCGTCTTTTACGGCCTGCTGTAAGGGGTTTTTAGCTTCGGAATCCCCGTCGCTGCTTTCCCTGTCGGCTTTGAAAATCGCATACGTGGGCAGCAAATCGAGGATCTTACCCCATAATGATTTTGTGTCGGTTCCGAACTCTTTATCGACATCCAGCATAATTTCCGAACAGGTATAGGGGGCTGCGGCTTCCCTGATGGCCTGACGCCATAACGATGCAGTGCGTTTATCCGCCACATTTTTTTCAACTTCTTTTCCCACCGCCTTGAGCTCAGAAATTTTCATGCCCAGTAAATTTCTCAGGGGCTCCTCATCCGGGTGGATGCAGCGGATGCAGGTCTGCTCCGGTTTTCCTGAGGTCGTTGCTTTAAACGTTTTGACGATTTCAAAATTGCCGTCCTCATTCAGCAGATGTTCTGAGGCGAGCGTGGTCTGCACCCTGTCGTCGATCATGATAAAATCGGGCAGGTCATCAAATTCACAGGCTATTTCAAAACGGCCGTCCCCTTCTCTTAGGCTGAAACAGTTCATGTCATTCTTGTCAGCCTTCATTCCTTCTGTTTCAAAAAAAATGGCTTTGTTGAATAAATCAGATTTCGGGTAAGTCTCCCCCGTAGCGGGTTGTGTTTTCAGGCAATACGCACGCTTTCAGGCATACCTGCTTTCGTCATTTTGTTCAGCGCTCGTACCAGGGCCATAGCCTCCGCAACCTGACCATCGTAGTCACGCAGCGTCAGTGAACCCCCGAACAGCTGTTTTACCCGGTACATCGCCGTTTCCGCTATCGAGCGACGGTTGTAATCTGTTGTCCATTTCCACCGCGCATTACTCCCGGTCATTCGCTGATTAGCCACTGCACGGTTACGGTCTGCATATTCACCGGGCCAGTAACCCGCACCTTTTCGGGGTGGGATAAGCGCGCTGATTTTCTTACGCCGCAGTTCATCGTGACAGAGCCGGGTGTCGTAAGCGCCGTCTGCCGATGCTGCCCTGATTTTTCTGTGAGTCTGCCGGATAAGACCCGGGAAGGCTTCTGAGTCCGTCACATTGTTCAGCGACAGGTCAGCGCAGATGATTTCATGTGTTTTACTGTCAACGGCGAGATGCAGCTTACGCCAGATACGGCGGCGTTCCTGGCCATGCTTTTTGACTTTCCACTCGCCTTCACCGAAGACCTTCAGCCCGGTGGAATCAATTACCAGGTGTGCGATTTCACCCCGGGTGGGCGTTTTGAAACTGACATTAACCGACTTTGCCCGCTTACTGACACTGGTGTAATCCGGGCAGCGCAACGGAACGTTCATCAGGGCAAAAATGGAATCAATAAAACCCTGCGCAGCGCGCAGGGTCAGCCGGAATACGCGTTTAATCACCAGAACGGTGGTGATGGCGAGATCAGAATAGCGCTGGGGCCTTCCCCGTGATGAAGGCGTTGCCGACTCATACCAGGCCTGAATCGCCCCATCATCCAGCCAGAAAGTGAGGGAGCCACGGTTGATGAGAGCTTTGTTGTAGGTGGACCAGTTGGTGATTCTGAACTTTTGCTTTGCCACGGAATGGTCTGTGTTGTCGGGAGGATGCGTGATCTGATCCTTCAACTCAGCAAAAGTTCGATTTATTCAACAAAGCCGTTTTACTGCTATAGCTTTGTATCGAAGTCCGCCTTCAGGAGTTCTCAAGGTCAGTAAAAAATCGGTTGTCATAACATTCAGAACTTCGACAGGTACTCCTCTTACTCCCCTCACCATAGGATGTTGAAAATGTAGATGATTTGCTATTTGTTGGGTAAGCCGGAGAGGAAAGAGTGGGAATTGTTCCCGGATATCAATCACCGAGTCATTAAACTCAGCCAGATAGAAAAAGTTACTTTCGACAGAAGAAAGGAGATGATGGTTTCGAAACGTCTTAAGGCCAAAGACTATCGAACGGTTTCCACGGGATTTAACGTCCTGAGCTCTAAGCCAGGGCTGATAACTTTGGCCATAGCCCACTCCTATGCCGTCACCTAGCGCATTTTCATAATCCAAATAGGATTTGAGACGCCTACCCCTAGCCATGATCGTACCCTAAAAACGACATTGATACGTACCTATATGTGCATTTTATAGTCTCCAACCCTATAACCACACATTCAGTAAGTATACAACATTAGCGTCGTTTTTTGAGAATGGTTACAACTTTAGTGCTTTGTGTACAACTTTATTGTCCTCGGACATCTGCCAGCGCCTGAGCACACGCCCAGGCACTTGCCCAGGCCCACTGGAAGTTATACCCGCCGAGCCAGCCGGTGACGTCCATCACTTCACCGATGAAGTAGAGCCCCGGCACGTTGCGCGCTTCCATGGTACGGGAAGAGAGCTCATTCGTGTCGACACCACCCAGCGTCACTTCCGCGGTGCGGTAGCCTTCCGTGCCGTTTGGCTGCACGCGCCAGTTTGTTAGCGTCTCGACCAGCGTTTCCTGCTCGCGGCTGTTAAGCTGCTTTAGCGACACGTCGGGGATCTGCCCCAGCACCTGCAAACATTCCACCAGACGCTTCGGCAGCTGCATTGCGAGGGTGTTTTTCAGGCTCTGATTCGGGTGCGCGGTACGCTGCTCGTTGAGGAAGGCATCCAGATCGCAATCGGGGAGCAGGTTAACCGTGACAAACTCTCCCGGCTGCCAGTAGCTGGAGATTTGCAGTACCGCCGGGCCGGAGAGGCCGCGATGGGTAAAGAGCAGGTTTTCGCGAAACACCGTGCCGTCTTCGGCGGTGATAACGGCGGGAACGGACACGCCAGACAGCGTCTGAAGCTGTTCCAGAAGCGGTTTATGCAGCGTGAACGGCACCAGCCCGGCGCGCGTAGGCAGGACTTTCAGGCCAAACTGCTCGGCGATTTTATAGCCGAACGGGGAAGCGCCCAGCCCCGGCATAGACAGGCCGCCGCTGGCAATCACCAGATTATCGGCGCTGACGGTTTCACCGTTGAGCTGCAGCGTGTAGCCCTGGTCATCGCGGGAAACGTCCAGCACTTCGGTGCGAAGGCGCATGACCACGCCGCCCTTCTCGCACTCGGCCACCAGCATATCGACAATCTGCTGGGCGGAGTCGTCGCAGAACAGCTGGCCCAGCGTCTTCTCATGCCATGCGATACCGTGCTTACCCACCAGGTCGATAAAGTCCCACTGGGTATAACGCGCCAGCGCAGATTTACAAAAATGACGGTTTTGGCTCAAATAGGCCGCGGGTTCAACATACAGGTTAGTAAAGTTGCAGCGCCCGCCGCCGGACATCAGGATCTTACGGCCTGGCTTTTTACCGTTATCCAGCAGCAGCACGCGACGACCCGCCTGTCCGGCCATTGCCGCACAAAACATACCCGCCGCACCGGCGCCAATTACCACGGCATCAAACCTTTCCACGTCAAAACCCTCTTTGTTAACTGCCGCGGATTGTAAAGTTTCCTCTGTGGTCACACCAGCGTAAAAAGATATTACAAAGCCATTCCATTGAAATTTAAAGAATATCCTTTCAGGCACTTTTCTCAATTCAGGTGGTATGTCAAAAAAAGTCTATATTTCACTTTGCCCGTTGCGCATTTGTCCTGGATAATGCGCCGCGTTCATGTCCTCAAAATGGCGTAACGTCCTATGCTACATTTGTTTGCCGGCCTGGATTTACATACCGGGCTTTTACTCTTGCTTGCTCTGGTTTTTGTACTGTTTTACGAAGCGATCAACGGCTTCCACGACACTGCAAACGCAGTAGCGACGGTTATCTACACTCGCGCAATGCGATCGCAGCTTGCGGTTGTTATGGCGGCGGTATTTAACTTTTTTGGTGTCCTCCTGGGCGGACTGAGCGTTGCGTATGCCATTGTGCATATGCTGCCAACAGATCTGCTGCTTAACGTAAGTTCTGGCCATGGCCTCGCTATGGTGTTCTCAATGCTGCTTGCTGCAATTATCTGGAACCTCGGTACCTGGTATTTCGGCCTGCCTGCATCCAGTTCTCACACCCTCATCGGCGCGATTATCGGTATCGGGTTAACCAACGCCCTCATGACCGGTACATCGGTTGTTGATGCGTTAAATATCCCGAAAGTACTGGGGATCTTTGCCTCTCTCATCGTCTCCCCTATCGTGGGTCTGGTGGTGGCGGGCGGGCTGATCTTCATCCTGCGTCGTTACTGGAGCAATACCAAAAAACGCTCCCGTATTCACCTGACGCCGGCAGAGCGTGAAAAGAAAGACGGCAAGAAAAAGCCGCCATTCTGGACGCGTATTGCCCTGATCATTTCCGCTATCGGCGTGGCTTTCTCACACGGCGCGAACGATGGTCAGAAAGGCATTGGTCTGGTGATGCTGGTACTGATCGGTGTTGCTCCGGCAGGCTTCGTGGTTAACATGAACGCCTCCGGCTACGAAATCACCCGTACCCGCGATGCGGTCAACAACGTTGAAACTTATTTCCAGCAGCACCCTGAGCTGCTGAAAAAAGCGACCGGCGTTGACCAGTTAATCCCGTCTCCGGAAGCCGGTGCCACGACTGCACCTGGCGAATTCCACTGCCATCCGGCTAACGCGATTAACGCGCTGGAACGTGCCAAAGGCATGCTGGGCAATATCGAAAGTTATGACAAACTGACCGTTGAGCAGCGTGGTCAGCTGCGTCGCATTATGCTGTGCATCTCTGATGTGACGGATAAAGTGGCGAAGCTGCCAGACGTGAATGCTGACGACCAGCGTCTCCTGAAGAAACTGAAAGGCGATATGCTCAATACCATCGAGTACGCGCCAATCTGGATCATCATGGCGGTCGCGCTGGCACTCGGTATCGGTACGATGATTGGCTGGCGCCGCGTGGCGACCACCATCGGCGAGAAGATCGGTAAGAAAGGCATGACCTATGCGCAGGGTATGTCCGCGCAGATGACGGCGGCAGTGTCTATCGGTCTGGCGAGCTACACCGGTATGCCGGTATCCACCACCCACGTACTCTCCTCGTCCGTGGCAGGTACCATGATTGTTGACGGTGGCGGCCTTCAGCGCAAAACCGTAACCAACATTCTGATGGCCTGGGTGTTCACCCTTCCGGCGTCCATCCTGCTGTCTGGCGGGCTGTACTGGATTTCGCTGAAGCTGATTTAATCGGTTAAAGGCGACAAAAAAGCGGGTCAGGAAACTGACCCGCTTTTTTTATGCTCAGTGCCAAATCATCAATGCAATCATGCTGACCACGACCAGCCCGCACAGGGCACTGGTCAAAATGAACTGACGACGCAGGCGCTCGCAGCGACGGATAAATTCTTCATCGTGATGATCGCGGTAGCGCTGGTAGTAGATATATCCCACCAGACGCATCTGTTTGCTGGGCTGTCCATGCGAGGTGAAGAACCCTCCACCGTCCACATACTGATAAAGCAACGGATCGCAACCACGAAGTACCACTAACAGCGCACGTAACGATGAGAAGTAGCGCGCCATATTCACTATGCAAACTACGCATAACGCCCAAAACAATGCGACGGTGCTAATCATACATCCTCCCCGGCGTCCGCCCACGAAGCAAGGCTTCTGAGCTACCGCACCCCAATGCCCTGACAGACAGTTCAGTGAAAGAATGACCAAAAGTCGATCCGGTTCGCGTTTTAATATCCGAACGGCTCATTTAATAGTGTAGGAGATCCGTTAATTTTTTTGCCACAAGGTTAATCGTTATCAACACCAAAGCTTGAAAAATATGTTTAACTGGGCCGTAATGAAAGCATCAGACGACGGCTTTCCCATTTAGTCATCGATAACTTAAGGAAGGAGTAACACTATGGCTTACAAACACATTCTCATCGCGGTAGACCTCTCCCCGGAGAGCAAAGTGCTGGTTGATAAAGCGGTATCCATGGCACGTCCCTACAACGCGAAAGTTTCCCTGATTCACGTTGATGTGAATTACTCCGACCTTTACACCGGTCTGATCGACGTCAATCTCGGCGACATGCAAAAACGCATCTCTGAAGAGACGCACCACGCCCTGAGCGAACTGTCCACCAACGCGGGCTACCCGATTACCGAAACCCTGAGCGGCAGCGGCGACCTGGGCCAGGTGCTGGTAGATGCGATCAAGAAATACGACATGGACCTGGTGGTGTGCGGTCACCACCAGGACTTCTGGAGCAAGCTGATGTCTTCCGCTCGCCAGCTGATTAATACCGTTCACGTGGATATGCTGATTGTTCCGCTGCGTGACGAAGAAGACGAGTAAGTGCAAAAAAGCCCGGTGGCGCTAACGCTTACCGGGCCTACAGGCGGCCCGAAATGTAGGCCGGGTAAGGCGAAGCCGCCACCCGGCTTTTTTATTCCGGTGTTCCCGAATAAATATCAAACCGGTGCCCTTTGGTGGTCACCGCATTGGTCGTGGCAACGTCCGCCAGGGGCGGCGCATAGTCAGGGCGCTTCACCACCACCCGCTTCGTCGCCAGCTGACGAGCCGGTTCCAGCAGGCCATCCGCATCCAGATCAGGCCCCACCAGAGACTGAAACACCCGCATCTCTTTCTTCACCAGCGCGCTTTTCTGCTTGTGCGGGAACATCGGGTCGAGATAGACGACCTGCGGGCGCGGGGTGATATCGGTCAGCGCCGTCAGGCTCGAGGCATGAATCAGCTGCAATCGTTCCTGCAACCACGGCCCGATTTCCGGGTCCGCGTAGCCACGCGTCAGACCATCGTCCAGCAACGCGGCCACCACCGGATTACGCTCCAGCATCCGCACATGACAGCCGACAGACGCCAGCACAAACGCATCGCGCCCCAGCCCCGCCGTGGCATCCACCACGTCCGGCAGATAGCTTCCTTTAATCCCAACCGCTTTCGCCACCGCTTCGCCGCGACCGCCGCCGAACTTGCGCCGGTGCGCCATGGCCCCGCCGACAAAATCGACAAAAATCCCGCCGAGCTTCGGTTCGTCGCGCTTACGTAATTCGAGATGTTCTGGTGTCATCACCAGCGCCATCAGGTTCTCTTCGTCGTGCTCCAGCCCCCAGCGGGCGGCCAGAACAGATAAGGCGCCGTCTCCGGCGCCTGTTTCATCCACTAAGCAGATCTTCACGTAACAATCAGCCTTTGATCCCGTAATGCTCAAGCATCGCGTCCAGCTGCGGCTCGCGCCCGCGGAAGCGTTTGAACAGCACCATTGGCTCTTCGGAACCGCCGCGGGTCAGGATGTTGTCGAGGAACGACTGACCGGTTTCGCGGTTGAAAATCCCCTCTTCTTCGAAACGAGAGAAGGCATCCGCCGCCAGCACGTCGGCCCACAGGTAGCTGTAGTACCCCGCCGCATAGCCGCCTGCGAAGATGTGGCTGAACGCGTGCGGGAAACGACCCCAGGTTGGCCCAGGGATCACCGCGACCTGCTTTTTAATCTCCGCCAGGGTTTCAAGGATTTTCGCCCCCTGCTCCGGGCTGAACTCGGCGTGCAGGCGGAAGTCGAACAGGCCGAACTCCAGCTGGCGCAGGATAAACATCGCCGCCTGGTAGTTCTTCGCCGCCAGCATTTTATCCAGCAGTTCTTTCGGCAGCGGTTCACCGGTCTCGTAGTGGCCGGAGATAAACGCCAGCGCGTCCGGCTCCCAGCACCAGTTTTCCATAAACTGGCTTGGCAGCTCGACCGCATCCCACGGCACTCCGCTGATGCCGGCCACGCCTGCGGTTTCGATGCGGGTCAGCATGTGGTGCAGGCCGTGACCGAACTCGTGGAACAGGGTGATCACTTCATCGTGGGTGAACAGCGCAGGTTTGCCGTTCACCGGACGGTTGAAGTTACAGGTCAGGTAGGCGACCGGCTTCTGCAGGGAACCGTCTGCTTTACGCATCTGGCCCACGCAGTCGTCCATCCACGCCCCGCCGCGCTTGTTCTCACGCGCGTAGAGATCGAGGTAGAAGCTGCCGCGCAGTTCGTTTTTCTCGTCATACAGCTCGAAGAAGCGCACGTCCGGATGCCAGACGTCGATATCGGTACGCTCTTTGGCAGTGATGCCATAGATGCGCTTCACCACTTCAAACAGGCCGTTAACGGCTTTGTTTTCCGGGAAGTACGGGCGCAGCTGCTCGTCGCTGATGCTGTAGAGGTGCTGCTTCTGTTTTTCGCTGTAGTAAGCAATGTCCCACGGCTGCAGCTCGTCCACGCCGAACTCCGCTTTCGCGAAGGCGCGCAGCTGGGCCAGCTCTTTTTCACCCTGCGGACGGGCGCGTTTCGCCAGATCGGTCAGGAAGTCGAGCACCTGCTGCGGGTTTTCCGCCATTTTGGTGGCGAGAGATTTGTCGGCGTAGTTTTCAAAGCCCAGCAGCTGCGCCAGCTCGTGGCGCAGGGCGAGGATTTCCGCCATGACCGGGCTGTTGTCCCACTTACCGGCATTCGGCCCCTGATCGGAAGCGCGGGTGCTGTAGGCGCGGTACATCTCTTCGCGAAGCGCCTGGTTGTCGCAGTAGGTCATCACCGGCAGATAGCTTGGGATATCCAGGGTTAACAGGAAGCCGTCCTGCTCTTTCGCTTCGGCCTGCGCTTTTGCTGCCGCCAGGGCGCTTTCCGGCATACCCGCCAGCTCTGCTTCGTCGGTAATCAGCTTCGTCCAGCCCATGGTGGCGTCGAGCACATTGTTGCTGTACTGGTTGCCCAGCTCGGACAGGCGCGCGGCGATTTCACCGTAGCGGGTCTGCTTCTCTTTTGGCAGGCCAATCCCGGACAGCTCAAAATCACGCAGGGCGTTATCGACCGATTTTTTCTGGGCGGTGTTCAGCTCGGCGTAGTGATCGCCGTCGCGCAGGTCGCGGTAGGCTTTGTAGAGCCCTTCGTGCTGGCCGACCCAGGTGCTGTACTCAGAGAGCAGCGGCAGGGTTTGCTCGTAGGCTTCACGCAGCTCCGGGCTGTTTTTTACCGAGTTCAGGTGGCTCACCGGGGAGAAGATACGCCCCAGCACGTCGTCCACTTCGGCCAGCGGCTGACACAGATTTTCCCAGGTGTACGGCCCGCCCTGCGCGACCACGCTTTCTACCGCCGCGCGGCAGTTGTCCAGCGATTGCGTAACCGCTGGAACCACATGCTCGGGGAGGATTTTAGAAAACGGTGGCAACGAAAAAGGCGTCAGTAATGGATTGGTCATAAACGCTGTCCTGTTGAAAGAGGTGAATGAAGCGCGCATCCGGCGCTGTGCATATGCGATCTAGAATGGGGTTAAGTGTAGAGGATTTCAATGCCAGACGTGGCGGAAAAGAGCCCGGTGGCGCTGCGCTTACCGGGCCTACGGGTAATCTGCGCCGTTCTGCTGTAAACTGTGGCAAATCGTCAATTCAGCGGAATATCATTACCTATGCTCAGTTATCGCCACAGCTTCCACGCAGGCAACCACGCCGACGTCCTTAAACACACCGTTCAGAGCCTGATCATCGAATCGCTCAAAGAGAAAGAGAAGCCGTTTCTCTATCTGGACACGCACGCGGGCGCGGGCCGTTATCAGCTGAGCGGCGAGCATGCCGAGCGTACCGGTGAATATCTGGAAGGGATCGCCCGCATCTGGCAGCAGGACGACCTGCCTGCCGAGCTGGAGCCGTACATCGGCGTGGTGAACCACTTCAACCGCAACGGCCAGCTGCGTTACTACCCGGGATCCCCGCTGATTGCCCGCCAGCTGCTGCGCGAGCAGGACAGCATCCAGCTGACCGAGCTGCATCCGAGCGACTTCCCGCTGCTGCGTTCTGAATTCCAGAAAGACAGCCGCGCCCGCGTGGAAAAAGCCGACGGCTATCAGCAGCTGAAAGCCAAGCTGCCGCCGGTTTCCCGTCGCGGCCTGATACTGATCGACCCGCCGTACGAAATCAAAACCGACTATCAGGCGGTGGTGACGGGTATTCACGAAGGCTACAAACGCTTCGCCACCGGGACATACGCCCTGTGGTATCCGGTGGTGCTGCGCGCGCAAATCAAGCGCATGATCAAAGACCTGGAAGCCACCGGCATCCGCAAAATCCTGCAGATCGAGCTGGCCGTGCGTCCGGACAGCGACCAGCGCGGCATGACCGCCTCGGGCATGATCGTCATTAACCCGCCGTGGAAGCTCGAAGCGCAGATGAACAACGTGCTGCCGTGGCTGCACAAAACGCTGGTGCCAGCCGGTACGGGTCATACCTCCGTCAGTTGGATCGTGCCGGAGTAATCGCAGCCATCGGTGGAAACTATTGATTTCAGGTATACAATCGCGGCAATTCACGATTAAGGACAAAAGCTATGACTAAGCATTATGACTACATCGCCATCGGCGGTGGCAGCGGCGGCATCGCCTCCATCAACCGCGCGGCCATGTACGGCCAGAAATGTGCGCTGATTGAAGCCAAAGCGCTGGGCGGCACCTGCGTGAACGTGGGTTGTGTACCGAAAAAGGTGATGTGGCATGCGGCGCAAATCCGTGAAGCTATCCATATGTATGGCCCGGACTACGGCTTTGACACCACCATCAACCACTTCGACTGGGACAAACTGATCGCCAGCCGTACCGCCTACATCGACCGTATTCACACCTCCTACGACAACGTGCTGGGGAAAAATAACGTCGACGTTATCCACGGTTTCGCCCGCTTTGTGGACGCGAAAACGATCGAAGTGAACGGTGAGACGATCACCGCCGATCACATCCTGATCGCTACCGGCGGCCGTCCGAGCCACCCGAACATCCCGGGCGTGGAATACGGCATCGACTCTGACGGTTTCTTCGAACTGCCTGCCCTGCCTAAGCGCGTTGCCGTGGTGGGCGCGGGTTACATCGCGGTGGAGCTGGCTGGCGTGATTAACGGTCTGGGCGCCGAAGCGCACCTGTTCGTGCGTAAACACGCGCCGCTGCGCAGCTTCGATCCGCTGATCGTTGATACGCTGGTTGAAGTGATGAACACCGAAGGCCCAACCCTGCATACCAACGCCGTGCCAAAAGCGGTGGTGAAAAATGCAGACGGCAGCCTGACGCTGGAGCTGGAGGATGGCCGCAGCCAGACCGTCGATTGCCTGATCTGGGCGATTGGCCGTGAACCGGCGAACGATAATTTCAACCTGGGCGTGACCGGCGTGAAAACCGACGAAAAAGGCTATATCGTCGTCGATAAATTCCAGAACACCAGCGTACCGGGCATTTATGCGGTCGGCGATAACACCGGTGCCGTTGAGCTTACCCCGGTTGCCGTTGCGGCGGGCCGCCGTCTCTCCGAGCGCCTGTTCAATAACAAGCCGGACGAGCATCTGGACTACAGCAACATCCCAACCGTGGTCTTCAGCCACCCGCCAATCGGCACCGTCGGCTTAACCGAGCCGCAGGCGCGCGAGCAGTATGGCGACGACCAGGTGAAAGTGTATAAATCCGCGTTTACCGCGATGTATACCGCCGTTACCTCCCACCGTCAGCCGTGCCGCATGAAGCTGGTCTGCGTCGGCCCGGACGAGAAGATTGTCGGTATCCACGGCATTGGCTTCGGCATGGATGAAATCCTGCAGGGCTTTGCGGTAGCGCTGAAGATGGGCGCGACCAAGAAAGACTTCGACAACACCGTGGCGATCCACCCAACGGCCGCCGAAGAGTTTGTCACCATGCGTTAATGCATAAGCCCCTCTCCGGAGGGGCATTTTTTTTTAACATTCATAAATCGTTGCAAAACGAATGCTCCGAAAATAGTGATCTACCGCACATATTCCTCCCCCTCTACCGAAGCGAATGTCTACGCTTATAAGACGCCCGGATAAACCTGTCTTTTGAACACACAACCGGAGGTCCCTATCACCATGTTCAACCAGAAACTACAGGCTACCGAGAACATCGAATTCGAGATTGCAGAAGAGCTGCGCTACGAGACCGATCCCTGCGAGTTGAAACTGGATGAAATGATTGAGGCGGAGCCGGAACCCGAAATGATCGAGGGGCTACCCGCCTCCGATGCGTTGACGCCCGCAGACCGCTATCTTGAACTGTTTGAGCACGTGCAGTCCTCGCGCCTGTTCACGGACAGCAAAACCTTTCCCGACTGCGCGCCGAAGATGGATCCGCTGGATATCCTGATCCGCTACCGCAAGGTCAGACGCCACCGGGATTTCGACCTGCGCCAGTTTGTGGAAAACCACTTCTGGCTGCCGGAGACCTACAGTACGGAATATGTCTCCGACCCCGGTCTGTCCCTCAAAGAGCACATTGACAGCCTGTGGCCAGTGCTGACGCGCGAGCCGCAGGATCATATTCCCTGGTCTTCCCTGCTGGCGCTGCCCCAAGCCTATATCGTTCCCGGCGGACGATTCAGCGAGACCTACTACTGGGATTCCTATTTCTCCATGCTGGGGCTGGCGGAGAGCGGTCGTAACGATCTGCTGAAATGTATGGCGGATAACTTCGCCTGGCTGATTGAACGCTACGGGCATATTCCCAACGGCAACCGTACCTATTATCTCAGCCGCTCCCAGCCGCCGGTCTTTGCGCTGATGGTGGAGCTGTTTGAGGAGGACGGCGTTCGCGGTGCGAAACGCTATCTGGAACACCTCAAAATGGAGTACGCCTTCTGGATGGACGGCGCGGAGTCGCTCCTGCTTAACCAGGCCTACCGCAGCGCCGTGCGTATGCCGGACGGCTCGTTGCTCAACCGCTACTGGGATGACCGTGATACCCCGCGCGATGAATCGTGGATTGAGGACGTGGAAACTGCCCGCCATTCGGGCCGTCCGCCAAACGAGGTGTATCGCGATCTGCGCGCCGGGGCGGCGTCCGGCTGGGACTATTCCTCCCGCTGGCTGCGCGATCCGTCGCGGCTCGCCAGCATCCGCACGACGCAGTTTATCCCCATCGACCTGAACGCCTTCCTGTACAAGCTGGAAAGCGCAATCGCCAACATCTCGGCGTCGAAAGGGGATAAAGAGACGGCCGACCTGTTCCGCCAGAAAGCCAGCGATCGCCGCGAGGCGGTGAACCGCTATCTGTGGGACGAGGAGAGCGGCTGTTACCGCGATTACGACTGGCGACGCGAAGAGCTGGCGCTGTTTTCTGCCGCCAGCATTGTGCCGCTGTATGTCGGCATGGCGACCCATGAGCAGGCCGAGCGCCTGTCTGATGCGGTCAAAGCGCGACTGCTGACGCCGGGCGGGATTCTGGCGACCGAGTACGAAACCGGCGAGCAGTGGGATAAACCCAACGGCTGGGCGCCGCTGCAGTGGATGGCGATCCAGGGGTTCAAGCAGTACGGCAACGACTCGCTGGGGGATGAAATCGCCTGGAGCTGGCTGCATACGGTGAACCATTTTTATCAGACGCATCATAAGCTGATTGAGAAGTACCACATCGCCAGCAGCACGCCGCGCGAAGGGGGCGGGGGTGAGTATCCGCTGCAGGATGGTTTCGGCTGGACGAACGGCGTGGTGCGGCGGCTGATTGGGTTGTATGGGGAGCCTTGAATAGGGTGCGGTCTGGTGCCCTCTCCCACGGGGAGAGGGAGGAGAAATCAGCAAATCACCTCATAAATGGCGCTCTGAATAGACTGCCATTTTTTGGTGGTGGCATCCGGCTGTGACTTCGCACGGCGTGTGGCCATGTCGAGATCGTGCTGCTGGCGTTTCACCACCGCTGGCACGGTGCAGAAAGCTTTGAGGTACTCTTTACGTACCGAGGTCAGAGACTCGCCGTTCGACATCGCGTGGCTGAGCGTGTTGATGAAGCGCCGACACGGCTTCTCCTCCACCATGTTTTGCCGGTAGCGTAGCATCAGCTCCAGCACGTCGTCATAGCCTGCCGACATCGCCTCTTCGGTCCAGGACAGCTTCCAGTCCATACCGCCCTGCAAAAAAAGCTGGGTCACGCGGGTGTCGTTGCGGTTAATGGCCGAGCGGAAATTATTCTCGTCCCAGGTCACTCCCATGCGCGTGAGCGTTTCGCGCGAGGAAGGCGTCTCACGCATTTCCTGTGGCGGCGCCGCTTCAGCCGCGCTGACGGCCGCAGGCTGCGGTTTACTGCTGGTCACCAGCCAGAAGCCTCCCGCCACGATGGCAATCACCATAACGCCAACCGCCCCCCATAACGCACCGGAAATGAGCTGCTCGCGTTGTTCGGGGGTGCGCGGCGCGCGCTGGGTCGGCTTTTCAATGGTGTCACGGACTTCAAACAGATCCCCACCGGTGACCCGATCCATTTTCTGCGCCTTTTCCCAGAAGGTATGCAGTTCGCTGGCATCTACCGCCATGAATCCCGCCGGATTGACGCGCGTTCTCCCCTCTTCAAACGCGCGTTGAACGGGCCGCGCGATCTGCGCGTAGTAGTTATCCAGCAGCTGGATTTGCGCCGAGCTTAACGTTTTCTGGACGGTGATGTTGTTGCGGATTTGCCGAATGTCATCGAGGAAGGTTTGCAGCGTTTTACGCGGTTCAACCAGTAGCGTCAGCATGGACGGGTCGCTGAACAGCGAAGCGTAATAGCGGCTGAACTCTTTTTTATCCACCAGCATTTGCGCCAGTTCGCTGAACATCATGCCGCTCAGGACATCGTTGATCTCGCCCAACTTCAGCCAGCGCCGTACGCGATCGGCGTTAAACAAAGTCTTGAGATGGTTATTCAGCCTTACCTGATCGGGCCAGGCCTGCTGTATGAGCCCTTTTATCATGAGCTCTATCGCCCGCACCTGCTTATGCGCCTGCTGCTGCTGAAGTTCGCTGCCCGGAGCCAGCTCCGTGCTGTAGGTCAACAGCGGCTGCTGCAGGCGAAGGTGCTCCAGCGCGGTGACAAACCGCATCGCCGCAATCAGCTGGTTTTCACTCACATCCTGTCCGCTTTCATACTGCGGCACGCGCTGCTGCAGCAGGCGCAGCTGGAGCGTAAATTCCGACATCTCGGCATCATTCAGGTTGAGTTTTTTCGCTACGGCTCCCCAGCCGCCCAGGGCTAATCGCGCGCTGTCCAGTTGTTCCAGAAACCAGCGTGGATCTTTGCCCTCAGAAGCATGTACATTCAGAAGAAGCAAAATTTCCACCGACGCATGGCGAATGACCGCCAGACAGTGTTCGAACTGTTCGCGAATATGATGTGATGTGCTGAGAGTCATTGTTTTCCTTAAGCGACAACGAAGACATCCGGATTGGCACGTAACGGCCTTTTTTCTTTTTATTTATACGCGGTTAACCATACCTGACTTTCTGTTGAAATAAAGTGACAACCCTAAAATCATTTAAAATGTTTCAGGAGAATCTGAATGCCGGTTTTAATTACCCCTCGCCTGAACTGCTCGCCTTTACAAGAAGAAGACTGGCCCTTTTTTCTGGCGCTACAGCAGCATCCCGACGTCATGCGCTTTGTGGCGGAAGACCGCCCCGTCGCGGCGATCCGCGAGGCGTTTGATTCGCGCCTGACGCCCTGGACGCCAGGCAGCGCGCACTGGCTATGCCTCGTCGTGCGTGACGCCGCTTCCAGGGCTCCGTTGGGCGTCACCGGGTATATTCATCGGGAGGAGGATTGCGCTGAGGTCGGTTTTCTTTTCGCTCCCGAGGCGCAGGGGAAAGGTTACGGCTTTGAATCCCTGAAAGCGCTTTGCGATTACGCTTTTCATCAGGGCGGTATACGTCGACTTACCGCCACCGTCACCGCCGGGAATGTCGCCTCACGACGTCTGCTGGAAAAAGCCCGCTTTTGCCTGGAGGGCGAATTACGCGAGAGCTATTACCTTGCGGGACGTTGGCATAATGACTGGTTATTTGGTTTATTGCGGCAGGAATATCTGAATAACAATCCCTGATCAATAGCCATTTGGCGGATATTTCTCGTACCTCATTTCCTCTACAGTGTCGCCATTAAGAGGAAATGAATATGAAAGAGCATGCGCTGAAAATATCTTCTGCCGCCATCGCGTTAATAAAGAAACATCAGGGTCTTTCTCTGGAAAAATATCGTGACGAAAAAGGATTATGGGTTATCGGCTATGGCCACGTTATCCGCGATCAGGAGCATTTTCACGGCCCTGTCACACCTCTGGAGGCTGAGACTTTGTTGCGCGAAGATATCCGGTTGTGTGAAGCGCTGCTGCGGGAAAATATGACACGCCCATTAACCCAACAGCAGCATGATGCGCTGGTGATGATGATATTCAGTTTCGGAGAGATAACGTCGCTCCCAAACGCGCTTTTTCAGGCCGTCGCCCGGGTATAATACATGGCTGCCTGCGTTCTGTTTTTCACGTCCAGCCGCCGGAAAAGCGCCTCGAGGTGCGCTTTTACCGTGGCCGCACTGATGTTCAGATTGCGGCCAATCTCTTTATTCGACTCCCCCGCCGCCAGCAATTTCAAGACTTCGCGCTGGCGCTCGCTCAAGGATAATAATGCCTGAGGCGACGTCGGCTCTCTGACCCACTCTCCGGGAAAACAGACCATCCCTCTGGATACCGAATCCAGTACGGCGGAAAACCGTTCGGGATTGGCGTTTCGGGGAACAATGGCCATGACGTTTCGCTGCCGCAGCTGCTCAGCACATTTGGCCTCTTTTTTCGCCAAAATCAGAATCACACGTATTGCCGGAAAGCGATGCAGGATCGCTTCCAGCAAAGTGCTCCCTTCGTCCTGAATTAAATTCCCATCAATCATGACGATAGCCGACGGTGAAGCAGAAATCTGAGTCCATAAATCTTCTGCCTGACAGGTCCCAGTTATATTTATTTCCGGAATCAACCTCTGAAGACTGTGTATCGCTCCGTGAATAAAGAGTGACTGCCTGTCAAACATGATTACTCGCATCGTTTTTTCCCCTCTGAGAATAGCGAAGGGGGATTCTACAGAGGCATTATTTAAGAAAAAACTCAACGAATGGATACGTTACAAATCCCCGGGGTTCTTTATATCTGTCAGTATTTAGACACATTTATCTTAAGGATTTACTCAAGCGCATACCTCACAGGAACATACCGCCTGATACTTCAATACGTTGCGCATTCATCCAGCCCAGTTTGTCGCTGAGCAGTGCCGCAATGGCATCGCCGATATCGTCAGGCAGCCCCACCCGCCCCAGCGCCGTCTGGGACGCCAGCATCTGGTTGAGCTCCGCGTTGTCGCGCACGTGTCCGCCGCCAAAGTCGGTTTCTATCGCGCCAGGCGCAATGATATTGACGGAGATGCCGCGCGCGCCCAGCTCTTTCGCCTGATAACGCGTCAACACTTCCATTGCTCCTTTCATCGCCGCGTAGGTCGCCGATCCTGGCTGGGTAAAACGGGCCAGCCCGCTGGAGACGTTGAGGATCCGTCCGCCGTCGCTAAGCAGCGGCAGCAGGCGCTGCGTCAGGAAGAAAGGTCCTTTGAAATGAACGTTCAGCGCCTCGTCAAACTGGGCTTCCGTCGTGTCGGTATAAGGCGCATATAAACCCGTCCCGGCATTGTTCAATAAATAGTCAAACGTTTCACGCTGCCAGACGCTCTTAAGGGTCTCCTGAAGCTGTTGGGCAAAATGCTCAAAACTCGTGATATCCCCGACGTTGAGCTGCAATGCCGCCGCGTTGACGCCTTTTTCCTGAATTTCATGCACAACGTCCAGCGCTTCCTGCTGGCTGCGGTTGTAGGTCAGCACAATTCCCGTGCCATCTGCCGCCAGCTTTAAGGCAGCGTTTTTACCCAAACCACGGCTACCACCCGTCACTAATGCGATACGTTCAGTCATCATAAACCTCGTTTTGGCTGTTATGGAGATTGAGTAAGAGCTTATTAGGTGATAGAAAATCAATAAAGATGAGTTAAAACGCTTCACTGTTTCAGCACAAACAACAATGAGCTATATCTATGGATAAAATTCACGCAATGCAGCTGTTTGTTCGCGTCGCGGAACTGGAGAGTTTTTCCCGCGCGGCAGAAACATTAACGTTGCCGAAAGGCAGCGTGTCACGGCAGATTCAGGCCCTCGAAAACCGGCTTGGCACCCAGCTATTGCACCGCACCACCCGCCGCGTCAGCCTGACGCAGGACGGTATGGTCTATTACGAACGGGCAAAAGATCTGCTGGCAAACCTCGATGAGCTGGACGGTATGTTTCTGCACGATCCCTCCAGCATCAGCGGACGGCTCCGCGTGGATATGCCCGTCGCCGTTGCTCGAAATTTAGTCATCCCCAAACTGCCTGCTTTTCTGCAGCATTATCCGGGCATCGAGCTGGAGCTCAGCAGCAGCGATCGTCTGGTGGATGTGATCCGCGAAGGGTTTGACTGCGTGGTACGCGTCGGCACCCTGAAAGATTCAGGGCTTATTGCCCGACCGTTGGGCAAGCTGTCGGTGATTAACTGCGCCAGCCCGGATTATCTGGCGCGTTTTGGCTACCCGGAAACGCTGGACGATTTAGGCTCCCACGCCGTCATTCACTACACCGCTACGCTGGGAACTCGCCCACAGGGCTTTGAGTTTTATAACGGCAGTACGACGCAGTGGATAAAAACGGGAGGGGTGTTAACTGTTAACAGCACCGAAACTTACCAGGCTGCCTGCCTCGCCGGGCTGGGCATCATTCAGGTTCCGCGGGTTGGGGTGCGAGATTTACTGCGCGCGAAGAAACTGATTGAAATTCTCCCGCAATACCGGGCCGAACCAATGCCTGTCTCCCTGATTTATCCCCACCGGCGCAACCTCTCCCGCCGGGTACATCTGTTCATGGAGTGGCTGACCGAACTCACAAAAGCTTACGTGGACTAGTCGCAAGCTATAATTCAGTAACATCCAGCCAAACGAAAAGGAAAAGACGCGTGACGCCGGAAAATAACCCGCAACGACCCACCCAACATTTAGAGTATGAGCCCATCAAGAAGATGGAGACCGAGCCGGAAGAGACCAGGTCTCCAGGTACCGCCAGCAAAGCGCTGGGGACCGTCACCGGCATTATCGCCAGAATTCAGCAGTTTCCCATGATTGCGCATCTGATACGTGCGACCGAACGCTTTAATGACCGCATGGGAAACCAGTTTGGTGCCGCCATCACCTATTTTTCGTTCCTGTCGATGATCCCGATCCTGATGGTGTCGTTTGCGGCGGCCGGTTTTGTGCTCGCCTCGCACCCGACGCTGTTGCAGGATATCTTTAACAAAATCCTGAATAACGTCAGTGATCCAACCCTTGCCAGCACGCTCAAAAGCACCATCAATACCGCCGTCCAGCAGCGCACCACCGTCGGTATCGTCGGTTTGCTGATTGCCCTTTACTCCGGCGTTAACTGGATGGGCAACCTGCGTGAGGCCATTCGCGCCCAGTCGCGCGATGTCTGGGAGCGTAAGCCGCAGGATCAGGAGAAGATTTGGGTGAAGTATCTCCGCGACTTTGTTTCGCTGATTGGCCTGCTCGTCGCGCTCATCGTGACGCTGTCCATTACCTCCGTGGCGGGCTCCGCGCAGCAGATGATCATCTCCGCGCTCTACCTTGATTACATCGAATGGCTGAAGCCCGCCTGGCGCAGCATTGGGCTGGCCATTTCCATCTTCGCCAACTACCTGCTGTTCTTCTGGATCTTCTGGCGCTTGCCCCGTCATCGTCCCCGCAAGAAGGCGCTGATCCGCGGCACGTTGATCGCGGCGATCGGCTTTGAGGTGATCAAAATCGTGATGACCTACACCCTGCCGTCGCTGGTGAAATCCCCTTCCGGCGCGGCGTTCGGCTCGGTGCTGGGGTTAATGGCGTTCTTCTACTTCTTCGCACGTTTAACCCTGTTCTGCGCCGCGTGGATCGCCACTGCCGAGTACAAAGACGACCCGCGAATGCCGGGCAAAACGCACCGTTAACCCCTCTCCCGGGCTGAAATTTCAGCCCGATTCATCATTTCAGCATATAAATCCAGTCCGTAACTTTTATTTAACCGAAAACCAGTTTTATTGACTGATATTTAAAATCTGTGAAGCATTTCATAGACGTGTTTTGGCTGGCCTGAAAATTATCCGCTTTTTGTTGCTTTTATCACCAGGTCGCGGCTTTGTTACAGATTGAAATGTCGCTTTTGCTGTGCGTAATATGGCCTTTCGTTCGACAAAAATAAGAAAATATTATGCAAGCAACCGCCACCACACTCGACTCAGAAACGGAAAACGTTCCGGTAAATTCGCGCAATAAAGTTGTCGTCGCCTCGCTGATTGGCACCGCCATCGAGTTCTTCGACTTTTACATTTACGCCACCGCGGCGGTCATCGTCTTCCCGCATATTTTCTTCCCGCAGGGCGATCCGACGGCGGCCACGCTGCAGTCTCTGGCGACCTTTGCTATCGCGTTTGTTGCGCGTCCGATTGGCTCTGCGCTGTTTGGACACTTTGGCGATCGCATCGGACGCAAAGTCACGCTGGTGGCCTCGCTGCTGACGATGGGGATCTCCACCGTGGCCATCGGCCTGCTGCCGACGTATGAGACCATCGGCATTCTGGCGCCGGTCCTGCTGGCGCTGGCGCGTTTTGGTCAGGGTCTGGGCCTGGGTGGTGAATGGGGTGGCGCGGCGCTGCTGGCCACCGAAAACGCCCCGGCGCGCAAGCGCGCGCTGTATGGTTCTTTCCCGCAGCTTGGCGCACCGATTGGCTTCTTCTTCGCCAACGGGACGTTCCTGCTGCTCTCCTGGCTGCTGACGGATGAACAGTTCATGAGCTGGGGCTGGCGTATCCCGTTTGTCTTCTCAGCCGTGCTGGTGCTGATTGGCCTGTACGTGCGAGTTTCTCTGCATGAGACCCCTGTTTTCGCAAAAGTGGCCGCGGCGAACAAGCAGGTGAAAGTGCCGCTGGGCACGCTGCTGACCAAACACGTCCGCGTGACCGTACTGGGCACGTTTATCATGCTGGCCACCTACACGCTGTTCTACATCATGACCGTTTACTCCATGACCTTCAGTACCGCCGCCGCGCCGGTTGGGCTGGGTCTGCCGCGTAACGAAGTGCTGTGGATGCTGATGATGGCGGTGATCGGGTTTGGCGTGATGGTTCCGATTGCGGGCCTGCTCGCGGATAAGTTCGGTCGTCGCGCAAGCATGATCACCATCACCACGCTGATCGTTCTGTTTGCTCTGTTCGTCTTCCCGCCGCTGCTGGGTTCAGGCAGCCCGGCGCTGGTGATGGCCTACCTGCTGATTGGCCTGAGCCTGATGGGGTTGACCTTCGGCCCGATGGGCGCGTTGCTGCCAGAGCTGTTCCCGACGGAAGTGCGTTATACCGGCGCGTCGTTCTCCTACAACGTCTCGTCTATTCTGGGTGCCTCCGTTGCGCCGTATATCGCCACCTGGCTGCAGGCAAACTACGGCTTGTTCTATGTGGGCGTTTATCTGGCGGCCATGGCGGCACTGACGCTGATTGCGCTGCTGCTGACGCACGAGACGAAACACCAGGCTCTGTAAGCTAATGCCGGGTGGCGGCTACGCCTTACCCGGCCTACGATTCAAATGTAGGCCGGGTAAGCGCAGCGCCACCCGGCAAAAACAGGCCGCTCCTTACTTCTTCATTTGCGACAAAATGGTCCGGCACTGATTCGCCTCGCCTTCTGACGGCGAAATCAACGCCAGCAGCGCTGCGGCGGGGGTAACCAGCGTCGCAAGCGCCGCAGCCACCGCACCACGCGCAATCAGCGGTCCGGGCTTCACGCCCGCCTGCGGATTTTTGAAGGTTCCGCGCACGTACAGCGGCGAGCGCAGCGTGATGATACGGATCCCCTTACTTTCCGGATCGATGGTCAAATCCAGCTGTTCGGACGCCATGCTGGCGGTACCGGTCACGTTAATCACCGCATTTTCCGTGTCGAAGGCAAAAATCTGCGGACGCGCCACGCCGTTAACCAGATCCAGATTGGCCGCCGCGCAGTTCACCCGTACCTCATCATCGCCGAAGATTTGCCCGATGATGTAGTTCCCGACGTTCAGCCCCAGGATCTCCATCAGGTTGCGGCTGACCAGCCCGTCGTTCATCAGCAGCTTCAGGTTGCCATTACCGCTGCCCAGCAGCGCCGCCACGGAGTTCCCCACGCCGCGAATGTCGGCATCGCCGTTCATCTCGCCGAGGGTCTTCTGCATCAGCTCGACGTTCGGCATCAGCGCTTTCAGCTTAAGCCTGCGCGCCTGAATCTCCGCCCGGCCCTGCATCGGCTTTTTATCGCCTTCCAGGTGAATGTTGGAGGAAATCGTCCCGCCCGCCATGCCAAACTTCAGCGGCTGCAGGCGCAGATCGGCATTTTTCAGGATGATATGCGTCGAGAGATCACTCAGCGGCAACGTGCTGCCATGCTCAATTTTACGCCCTTTGAAGCGCACATCCGCATCCATCACGTTCCACTTATCGGTTTCAAAGCGATCGTAAGGCAGCACTTTTCCCGCAGGCTGAATGTCCTTTTTCACCTCTTTTGACTTCGTACCTTTACCGGAATCCACGCCGATCAGCGGGCCGAGATCGGCCAGACGCAGCTGGCGGGACTCAACGTCCCCTTCCAGCTTCGGCCTCGGTTTTCCGGTGGTGTAGGTCAGCGAGCCGTGGATATCGCTGTCGCCGATGCGGCCGTTAAAATCACGGTAGTCAAAAACCGACGATTTTTCGCTGTCGATTTTGGCGACCAGATGCCCGTCCGTTTCGAACGGCGGGGTATCCGGCAGCAGCACGCCGGTCAGCTCATACAGCTCGCCCAGCGAATCACCGGCAAATTTAAGCTGAAGATCGACGCCGCCCATGTTCATCGGGTCGTTAACCGTTCCCACGAACGCCACGCGGGTGTTACCGGAGCGGAAGTCCGCCTGCACCGGGAACGGCGTGCCTTCGCTCCGAAGCGCCAGCATGCCGCCTATTTTCCCTTTACCGCTGAGCGGCTGGTCGTTGTAGCGTCCTTTTGCCGTCAGGCCGAAGACATAGTCGCCCACGCTTGCCGTGTCACCTTTGGCTTTCGTCCCCGTGACCTCGCTAAACGGCAGCGGCTTGCCGAGCGGATCGACCAGGATCTCCACGTCGGCCTTGCTGACCTTATCGTCGATGGCGATCCGCCCGCGATCGAAGAGAATATTGTCGAGACGGAATGACCAGGAGGAAGGCTGAGCATTCGGATCCTTTTCGCCATCGCTGGCAAGGTTGAACGTCCAGTTGTTGTTTTTTTCAGAGAGGCGGATCAGGCGCGCGTCGGGCTGCTGAAGTTTGATCCACGGCAGATAGACCGTTTTGGTCAGCAACGCGAGCGGGGCCAGCGTGGCCTCAACGCGCGGCAGGTGGATCATGGTGACGTCCGGGATATCCGGCGGGTTACCGAGAATGATGTCGTCGGCGTGGACGTGCGGCCAGGGGATCCAGCTTCGCCAGCCGGGCTCCTCTTTCTGACGCTCCCACACGACCCCTAAATCACCGCGTATGGCGAAGGGGCGGTTTAGTTCGGTTGAGACTTTCTGGTTGATGTTCGGCTTAAGACGGTTCCAGTCAAACGTCGCGATAATGATGGCGACGACCACGATCAACAACAAGAAAATCCCTGCTGTCCAGGAGATTACCCTGGTTGTTCTTGTCATTTTTATCCCCTTTCCTGATGACCTGTCCTGTAAAACTATAGTCCAGACAAAGGGAAGCGGGCTTATCAGAGGGTAGTTATCACGCTATCGAGGCGATCCATGGGTACCGGTCGGGAGAGGAAATAGCCTTGCGCCGCCGCGGCAGGCGAGCTTTGCACATCACGCCACTCTTCCAGCGTTTCCACACCTTCAACAATCACGCCCTGGCAATAGCGGTTCATCAGCTGTAATAACAGCGTAAACAGGTTCCGCCCTTCCGGGGTCTGACGCAGCATAATGAACAGATCGCGGGCCACTTTAATGTAGTCATAACGCACTTCACTCAGAGCCGAAAAGTTCGCCATGCCGGTGCCAAAGTCATCCAGCCACAGCGGGCCGTATTCGCATATGGAGGCAAACGAGGAGTCCTGCGGCAGGCGGACATGCTCCACCAGCTCAAAGCGCACCCACGGCAGAGTGGCGATCAGCGCCTGCAATTTCGCGTTCTGACGCAGCGCCAGCAGAGTGGGGCCATCAACATTCACCGAGGCGAGGATATCGTGCTGTTCGAAAAAGGGCTGCTTCGTTGCCAGCATACGGAGCTGCTCTTCCAGCACGTCAAGACGCTGGCGAACGGCCACTTCGGCAAAATAGCGATCCGGTGCGATACGCTGGGAAGGGTTTGAGGGATGCGTCACGACGGTCAAAATTTCAATGGCCATCAGTCGACCGTCTGTTCGGTATATCGGCTGATAGGTATACGCACGCTCACATTGCAGCCAGTAGCGATGCTCCTGCAAGTTCTCAATACTTGCCTCAGGCGTGGTGCTCAGCCGCTGGATAACCTGCTCTGACTTCATTTCAGATGTCCTGTTGTTGGGATGGCCTTTCTGGACTCGTCACAGGATTATCGGCGCGACAATTGAGAACTTTATGTTCAATTCACCGGGAAAATGAAATTAAGATGACAGAAATGCGCAGGAACACGCGCTGGCTCAAATAAAATAATGGAACGTTGTTTTAATATAGTTGACCTGTTAATTCACTCAGCGCACACTGCTGATCATTCTTCTGTTCAGGTTCACGATTATGTCTAAAAAAATTGCCGTGATTGGCGAATGCATGATTGAGCTGTCACAAAAAGGCGCGGAAGTGAGCCGCGGATTTGGTGGCGATACGTTAAACACCTCCGTTTATATTGCCCGCCAGGTTGTGCCTGAGGCGCTCACCGTGAAATACGTTACCGCCCTGGGGACGGACAGCTTCAGCCAGCATATGCTTGAGGCCTGGCAAAGTGAACATATTGATACCTCGCTGATCCAGCGTATGGAAAATCGCCTGCCGGGTTTGTATTACATTGAGACCGACGACACCGGCGAACGCACGTTTTATTACTGGCGTAACGAAGCCGCGGCCAAATTCTGGCTGGAGAGCGAGGATGCCGCGGCCATCTGCGAAGCGCTGGCGACCTTCGACTATCTCTATCTGAGCGGGATCAGCCTGGCGATCCTGAGTCCCACCAGCCGTGAAAAGCTGCTCTCGCTGCTGCGCGAATGCCGTGCCAACGGCGGCAAGGTCATTTTCGATAACAACTACCGCCCGCGCCTGTGGGCCAGCCGTGAAGAGACGCAGCAGGTCTATCAGCAGATGCTGCAATGCACCGACATCGCCTTCCTGACGCTCGACGATGAAGACGCCCTCTGGGGGGAGAAACCGGTAGAGGACGTGATTGCACGCACGCAAGCGGCTGGCGTGAGCGAAGTGGTGATTAAGCGCGGTGCGGAGTCGTGCCTGGTCGCGATTACGGGTGAAGCGGCGATTGAGGTCCCGGCTGTGAAGCTTGCCAAAGAGAAAGTGATTGATACCACGGCGGCGGGTGATTCATTCAGCGCGGGCTATCTGGCAGTACGCCTGACGGGCGGAACGCCGGAAGCGGCGGCACAGCGTGGACATCTGACGGCCAGCACGGTGATTCAGTATCGCGGGGCGATTATTCCGCGTGAGGCGATGCCTGTTTAAGTAGGGTGCGGGCTGATGCCCTAACCCTCTCCCACAGGGAGAGGGTTAGTCTACGCATTACTGCCCTTGCGGGATATCCGTCGCGTCAGGGTGTAAATCATCAGCCGTCGCGGCCTGCGTCGGCTGCGGCGCGGTCGCCATGATGGAATCCCAGGTCTTCTGAAGTTCCTTCATGTCATATTCCGGTTCGCCCTTCGGCTGCAGAAGGATCAACGCCATCTCCTGCGACAGCTGCTGACGGAGATCCTGGTTGAGCATTTCGACGGTCAGACCGTTCAGGAAATCCTGACGGAGCTTCTGGTACTGTTCCGGCGCAATATCCACCACCTGATTCTGCAGGGAACGAATACGCTGGCTGATCAGAATATCGGTATCGGCGCGCGCGTAGGTCGCAAACAGCTTCTGCAGCTCGAGTTTTTTCTGTGCCACAAGCGCGTTGAATTCCTCTTCGGAAAGCCCCTCTTTACGCACTTTTGCCAACTCTTTCGCGACGACACCCAGATTGGCATTCAGCTTATCGCCCGGTGATTCAACGTTAATGGCGCATTGCGCACGCTGGAACAGCACGCGGCAGTCAAAGCCAAGACCGATATTCTTCACGTTATTCTTACTGAGCGTCTGCTGAACGTGCCAGAACAGCGCTTCACGCGCCAGGTCGGCACGCCAGTAGCGCAACAGCGCCGCGGACTCACGGATGGGCTGCCAGGCGTTATCCCACATCACGGAGAGTCGGTCCTGACGCACGGTGTCCGTCATAATGCTGACAGGCTCTGCACGCAGCGGGGAGAGTGTCGGAACAGGGGCAGGCGATTCACGCTTGCCTTTCAGATCGCCAAACGCTTTGTTGATCTGCTCCACCACCGCGCGGCTGTCCACGTTACCCACCACGATCAGCGTCATCGCGTCCGGGGTGTACCACTTCTGGTAGAACGATTTCACCTGTTCGGCGTCCACCGGCTGTTTTAGCGGCTCGGCAGGGTCATGTCCCAGCAACGTCGAGCCTTTCAGGCGGTAACGCCACCAGCCCTCTTTGGTATCACCAGGCCAGGTCGCCACCATGTCGCTGTTGCTCAACGCATAGTTGACGGTGTCCGGCGTAATCGCCAGATTGCCGGAGGCATCAGAGAGATACGTCAGGGCTTCTTTAAGCAGATCGTTGCGGTTATTAGGCAGGCTCAGGTTAAACATGGTGTAGTCATACGAGACCACAGCCGGAGGAAGCGGGCGCTTCGGATCGATGGCCTGTTGCCAGAGCGAACGCACCTGAACCGCTTGCAGGCTGCCGCTCTGCGTGAGCGCCAGCCGGGGAATAAAGTGGCTGAAACCGGTTTGCTGAGTGCTTTCCGTAAGGGAACCAGTATTAACAGACAGACGGATTTCAATACGGTCACTGGGACGTTGCGGCGTGGCTAACACCTGCCACTGAAAACCGTTCGCTAGTGTCCCTTGTTGCCAGGCCGGGTCTGGCTGGAGCGCATCTGCCTGCACATAACTGGCTGCTGCCATCATCAGCAAACCGCCGGTTAAGAGTCGAATTTTTGTGCCCTGCATGTGAACCCCTGATCAACATTCCTGGTTAAAAAAGAGTGCCTCGCGACGCGCTTCACTCTTAAAGATGACGATGAAAACACGTCGATTAGACCGCGCGTTCGGCAAAACGTCACGGTCCGAAGTGAAATATACCCAAAAAAAATCTTGTCGAATTATGACAGGTATGAACAGTTATTATGCGCAGGAGCCCGCATCCCCACAAGGGAATACGGGCATTTGTGACAAGATTAAGAGGATAAGCCAGGATTTTTGCTGTCAGTTGAACGATTATTCAGAGTATCGTCGAGCTTTTTATGATCCAGCTCTTTCACCCATTTCGCGACCACTACCGTTGCCACGCCGTTACCCACCAGGTTGGTTAACGCACGCGCCTCTGACATAAAGCGGTCAATACCGAGAATCAACGCCAGGCCCGCCACCGGCAGGTGCCCCACTGCAGAGATAGTGGCAGCCAGCACGATAAAGCCGCTGCCCGTTACGCCCGCCGCGCCTTTAGAGGAGAGCAGGAGCACCACCAGCAGGGTGATCTGATGGAAAATATCCATATGGCTGTTGGTGGCCTGTGCGATAAACACCGCCGCCATCGTCAGGTATATTGAGGTGCCGTCCAGGTTGAAGGAGTAGCCCGTCGGGATCACCAGCCCCACCACCGATTTACGACACCCGAGTTTCTCCATCTTATCGAGCATGCGCGGCAGCGCCGATTCTGACGAGGAGGTTCCCAGAACAATCAGCAGCTCTTCACGGATGTAACGGATAAATTTGAAGATGCTGAAACCGGTCGCGCGGGCGATGGAGCCCAGCACCACCACCACGAAAAGAATACAGGTGATATAGAAGCAGATAATCAGCTGACCCAACTGGACCAGCGTACCGACGCCATACTTACCGATGGTGAAGGCCATCGCACCGAAAGCACCGATGGGCGCCAGGCGCATGATCATATTGATGATGCCGAAGATGACCTGCGAGAAGCTTTCGATCACGTTAAAGATCAGCTGGCCTTTGCTGCCCAGACGGTGCAGGGCGAAGCCAAACATCACGGCGAACAGCAGCACCTGGAGGATGTTTCCGCTGGCGAACGCGCCAATGACGCTGCCAGGAATGACGTCCAGCAGGAAGGCCACCACGCCCTGATCCTTCGCCTGTTCGGCATAGACCGCAACCGCTTTGGCATCCAGCGTCGAGGGATCGACGTTCATCCCCGCACCTGGCTGCACCACGTTAACGATGACCAGACCAATAATCAGCGCAAGGGTACTGACCACTTCAAAATAGAGAAGCGCCACTGCACCGGTACGGCCAACCGCCTTCATGCTTTCCATGCCAGCGATGCCCGTGACGACCGTACAGAAGATCACCGGCGCGATGACCATTTTGATGAGCTTAACGAACGCGTCGCCAAGCGGTTTCATTTGCGCGCCCAGTTCAGGGTAATAGTGACCCAGCAGAATACCGATGGCGATGGCTGTCAGGACCTGGAAATAAAGACTTTTGAAGAGTGAGGTTTTCATAGGGTGTCCTTGGGAAGAAAAACCACAGGCTTTGTAAGGTTATGGTTAACCTGCGGCTTTAAAATAACACCCGCATAACAGGACAGAAATAAACTCAGTTCAAATTTGAAACACAAATGTTAAGAAATTTGAGCTGGCTCGCACAAGCTAGCAACAAAATTACACTTTTGCGTTATTGTCAGCACCAGAAAGGTATCGTTCTTCAAAGACATCCGAAGGCACTGCGGGGGCAAACAGGAAACCCTGCCCGCTCTCCACGCCCGCCTCTGCCAGCCAGGCGCGTTGCGCGTTGGTTTCAATTCCCTCGGCAATAAGGTGCAGGTTGAGGCTGCGCGCCATCTGGATAATCGCCTGCACCATGCTGCTGTCGTCCGGCAGACCGTCGACAAACGCTTTGTCAATTTTCAGCACATCCACCGGAAGCGTCTTCATGTGCTGAAGCTGGCGCAGCCCGGCGTAGCCCATGCCAAAATCGTCCAGGGCAATGCGAATGCCGGCATTACGCAGCGGCTTAAGAATCGCGACCGCCTCATTGGGGTCGTCAATGCGTCGACTCTCCGTCACTTCCAGGGTCAAGGTATCCGGTTTGATGCGGTAACGATGGATCAGCTCCAGCATCTCAGAAACCATGGTCGGGTGCATAAGCTGCATGGCAGACAAATTGACCGACAGCGGCAGCGTTATGCCGCGCTCCTGCCAGGCGGCAAGCTGACGACAGGACTCTTCGAGCACCCAGTAGCCGACGGTGACCATCAGGCCGCAGGACTCGATGCGCTCAATCAGCCCTTCCGGCAGCTCCCATGTGCCATCCGGCTGCTGCAGACGCAGCAGGGCCTCGGCGCTTTTTACCTCTCCCGTCCGCAGATCCACCTGCGGCTGCAGCCAGAGGGCAAACTGGCGGTTATCCAGCGCGGTCAGGATGTCACTCTCTTCCGTCAGGCGCTGCTGCGCCTTTTCCATCTGCGCCGGGTCGAAGAACTGGATTTGGTTTTTCCCTTTGCGCCGGGCGGTAAAAGCCGCCGAGAAGGCGCGGCGATAAAGCTGTTCCGCGGTCAGGTCGCCATAGAACATGGCAATCCCGATACTGGCGCTCGGGCGAAGCTGGATACCCTGAATCGGCAGCCGCTCATTAATGACAGTGAGTACTTGCTGACCTAACGTGATCGCATGCCAGGGTTCTTTTACGCCGTTGGCAATCACCACCAGGTCGTAACCGCTGACCTGGGTCAGCACCATGCGCGGGGCAAGGACAGATTTGATCTTTTCCACCAGGGTGAGCAGCAGCATCTCTCGCTGGCTCTCCTGAAGCACGCCAGCCGTGTCCTGCAGGGTTTCACAGGCAATGACCATCAGCGCGGTGGTTTGCTGGCGCTCAACGGTTTGCTCCAGCATCGCCATCAGGAACGCTTTATTGGGAAGCTCCGATACCGGAAAACGGGTGGCGCTACTGTTCATCTCATCCTGCTGACGCTGGATGCGCTGCTGGTTGAGGTTGTAGCTGCGCACCAGCATGCCGATCTCATCGTCATGATGCAGACGCGGCAGCTCAAGCTGGTGTCCCATCTGATCCTGCGGCGCAAGCGTGTTCAGTTCGCGGGCGATACGGCGCAGGGGATGGACAATCAGCCGGTTAATGCACCAGGTCAGCGCAACGCTGAGAATAAGCGTCATGAGTAAGCAAGTGGTCACTAACGTAACCACCCAACTCATGACGAATTTATACATGCGGTAGGAGTCTGCCTGTAACACCAGGTAGGCCAGAGGCTGTGGATTCGCAGGGCGCTCAAGCGAATAAACGGGAAGCGAAATTTGCACCGGCAGCTCAAACAGGCGCATCACCATCATCGGGACGGGACGCTCCGGGATAAAGCTCATCCGCAGCGCCTGAAACTGATTGGGTAGCACGACGTCCGCCCGGCTCACAACACCGGCTGGCTGAATACGTTTCAGAATGGTTTCCGCTTCGGGGATATCCCCTTTCAGAATGGAGGCAGACAGCGGGCCGCGTACCGAGCGGGCGATACTTTCTAATTGCGAAGCCGTGTTATAGCGATTCTGCTGTACGGAATGAAACAGCAAAATTACGCAGAAGAGCAGGACAAACAGCATGGTGACGGCAGAGACCATCGCCATCTGTTTGATTGTTAAGGAACGGCTGACACGCAAAATGACTCTCCACAAAACTCGAAGCGCAGGGCGCGCCAGGGTGTAAACCTGGCGCGCCTGAGTATACCCGATTGCTGCGCTGTTAAGAGAGACTTACAAATGGATTAAGGAAAATCCGATTACCAGTCCGCGTAAGGGATGAGCGGTTGCGGCGGTAAGTCCATATCGCCCTGCCAGCCTGCAGCAGAGTAGCGCACATAGATCAGCGCATGGCTTGGGGTATAGTCTTTCGCTTCCTGAATGTCCACGCCCATGCCAACAAACCAGTTGGACGTAACCCGGCGCTCAATAATGGCTCGCGCGGTATAACCCGTGCCTGAGGAGCTGCTGCCGGTTTCCATCGCGCCCCGGTCGGTATAGCGGTCTGGCTCATCGGTCGGGATCAGATTCTGGATCGGGTAGCGCAGCTCGTCTTTGGTTTTGGAGTGAGACCAGGAGACCGAGCCCCCCAGCTCCCAGGACCAGTTTTCCGTGCGCTTACGCCAGGTCACCGGCAAGGCGAAGGAGACATACTCCTGCGGGCTGTAATAGCCGCCCTGACCCAGTGTATAACCGCTCAGGTCTTTGTCGTAGTGCCAGAGCATGTTGGAGACGCCGACCGTCAGGCGCTCATTGTTTTTATTAATGAGCTTGTAGTAGTAACCCGTCATCCAGCGGACGCGCCAGTTATCCTCCACATTTTTACCCGTCAGCGTTTCCGCGTTCAGGCTTGACCAGACGCCGTTCGCTTCCCCTTTGTCATAGCTGATGCTGACGCCGCCACCGGTCGCGCGTACGCCGCCCCAGGTGGTGCCGGTGTTGGTGTCTTTTTGCCCGCCGAAGGCCAGCAGAGAGCTGGAGATTGGCCGACGATGGGCGTTAACGGTATAGCCGATAGGGCCCAGATCGCTGCTGTAGCTGATGCCGCCCACCACGTCGACGACGTCAAAGCCCATCGGCGTGGTGCCAATATCCATCGCCCAGGTTTTATTCTGCCAGCCGACAGCGACGCTTGCGCCATTGTCTGACTGATGGGTGTTACCGCTACACGGCGTTTCGTAGCAGGTTCCCCATTTAGGGTCGTAAGTCCCGTTCCTGGTATCGAATGACCCGACGTCCATATTGACCAGATCGCTTCTGAAGAACATGCGCCCGTCAGAGAGCGGCGCATCCACCTGCAGCATGGTGGTATGCGCTTTCAGATCGGAATAGCCACCCGTGCCGCTGGAGCCCCAGTAATCGTGCTGCAGCGTGACGTTAACATCCTGCTGGCGGTACAACTCACCGGCATCACTGCGCACGCCGCGCTTCAGCCAGTCGTCTTTTTCATCGTTACGCGTCAGACGGGTGAAACTGTCGTTATCAGCCGGACGCGTCGTGGTGATACCCGTCGATACCATCGCATCTTTATAGGTTTCCAGCGCCTGCTGAGGCTGCCCGTTCTGCGCCTGGAAACGCGCGGCATCACGCAGCACCAGCGCGTTTTCCATGGATCCGGGCTGCGATTTAGCCTGCGGAATGATTTTACTGAAGGTTTGTTCTGCCGCGGCGGAATCACCCAGCCCCGCCTGCGCCATCGCGATGCGGCGCTGCATGTTGAGCGACAGCGGCTGGCCGTTCTGCGCGGCGGGCAGCTTCGCCAGCTCCGCGCGCGCGGCATCTTTGTTACCCTGGGCGCTGTAAATCTCGGTCAGGCCGAGGATCGCGTCTTCGTTCTGCGGCTCACGCTGCAGGACGGCGTTGTACGTCGTTTTTGCGGAATTCAGATCGCCACGCTGCTGTGCCCAGTCCGCCAGCGTCAGGTCGATGCGGGTGGAGGTTGGCTGCTGGCGAAGAAGATTCTCCGCCTCCTGCTCTTTACCGCTGTCCCGCAGGCGGTTGGCGGTTTCCAGCACCTGATTGCTTTGCAGGCGGTCGGCAAGTTCCTGAATATTGCTGTTCCACTGGCTGCGCGGCAGCGTGTCCAGATGCGCCAGCGCGGCACGGTCCTGATCGTTTCCGGAAAGATAGAGCCCGCTGGCATAGACCTGATCCGGGTCGGACGGTTTCTGGCGGGCAAGCTGACGCATCAGGGTGTCCGCCTGGCTGCGCTGACCCGCGCTGTAGAGATCGCGCGACAGACGATAGGTTATCCACACGTCGCCAGGAGAGAGCGCCAGACGACGACGCTGGATTTCTGCTGCCTGGGCGTATTTCCCCTGATTTTCCAGCTGTTCGGCCTGGGCGGAGAGCTGCTCGTTGGTCAGACTACGCTCGATATCATCAATGCTCCGACGCTGGCTGGCGGAAAGCGACTGGATAAACTGCGAGGCTTTCTCCGGGGACTGCGCGCGGTAAATATTGGCCAGGCCGCGAACCGCGTTGCTGTTGCCGCTGTCCATTCGCAGCGCCTGACGGTAATAACGCTCCGCCGCGTCGTTATCTTTACGCGCCGCGGCGGCGTCGCCCAGCCCCAGCACCGCGTAGCTGTCGGTATTGTCGATGTTACGCGCCTGCTGATAGTAACGCTCTGCCTGCGCCGGGTTATTCGCCTTCAGCGCCGCATCGCCCTGCTGGATCAGCAGCCAGTAGCGGTTAACCTTCAGAAGACTGTCCCATTTACCCCGGTTATCGCTCTGGGGATCGAGGGCAATCGCCTTTTCAAACTGGGCTACCGCGCGGGCACGGTCGCCCTTCTGGGAATACGCCTGCCCCAGGGCACCCACCGCTTCACTGTCGGCATGGTTGGCGCTGACGGCTTTTTGCAGTTCGGCCACCGCCTTACTGCCCTGCCCGGCATCCACCGCCGCGAGCCCTTCCGCTTTCGCGCGGAACGCCGGATCGGCGAGCTGTTTTTGCTGCGCTTCAAGCTGGGCACGCGCCGCAGCGACGCTATCCCCGTCGCTGAATACGCTCAGATATTTTTGCAGCGCGCTGACGCTGGCGCTGCTGGCAGGCTGGTCTTTGATTTGGTCATACCACATATCAGACGCCTGGCTGCGGCCATTGGTGGATTTGGCCATCTCCTGCAGTACCGCAAAGCCTTCATCACGTCGTCCGCTCTGGAACAGAAGCTGGGCCAGCGTTGTCTGCAGCTGCGTATTCCCGGGGCTGCTGCTGTTAATTTTTTTCAGCTGGTTAATGGCCGCACCGCGGCGAGCTGGATCTTTCGCCACGACGTTCCAGTATTCCGTCGCCACGTCGCCACCCGGCGGGTTGCCGTCAAACAGCTTATCATAGGCGGCAATCGCTTCCTGCGTGTGCCCCGTAGTGGCGAGCAGTCGCGCCTGCTGGAGCTGCTGTCGGCCATCCGGAGTAGAAAGCAGCATGGTGTTGCGTGAGGACTGGTAAGCGCTCGAACCCGGGGCGATCCCTTTCAGACGATCCAGCTCTTTTTGCGCGCCGGCGTTATCGCCCTGACGCAGCAGGTAGCGAAAGCGCGCGGCAATGACGTCAGGGTTGTTGGGGTCAATCAACTCAAGGCGATAGAGCGACTGACGAACCAAATCCTCACGCTGTGTCGATTCGCCCAGCCTGACCTGCTCCAGCAGCTGTTTCTGCTGCGGAGAGTTGGCGGCCTGTGCCCACGGCATAAGCGCCAGGCCAAGCGATAAACTGAGTAGATTTACTGTGAACTTGCGCATTCCTGGCCCCAATCCGGTATTAATTCACCTTTTGCGGTGAAGCGAAAACGATGCTGATCCCATCCTTGCCCAAAAAGCGTCAGCACATAGCTGTAATAGGCATTGTTATCGGGAAAATGGTCTGCAACGCGCTGGCGCTGAACCGCCTGGGCATCACGTTGTTGTAAAAAAGGCAACATAGCGGCAGAGAACCCGACCGGGCCGTCACCGGTACGTTTCCCCGTCGCCACATCCACTTTCTCCGGCGGCACACCCCGTTTCACGGTCTTTGCCGCCATCGGCTGGAAGCGCGTCAGGAGCCGGGCTTTCTGAGGATCTTTATCACTCATCATGCCCACCCAGAGATACACGCGGATGGCGTCGTAGCCGCCCACCAGCGCTTTCTCCTGCTGTAACCGCCAGCCTTTGTTTTTCTGATACTGCACCCAGTCCGGCGAAAAACCTTTCGGCGCACTCTCAAGCAGCAGGCGCAGGTTAGTTTCACGAAGCTGGGTCCACGGGGAACCAAAGCGCGTGAAATAAGCCGCTAGCTGCGGAGGAAGATAGCTGGGGTTAAAACGCCAGGCGTTCTCATCGGCAAAACCGACTTTACCAGGAAGCAGCATTGCGCCGAGCCCCGGGACGTTGACCACTTCCTCGCTGACAATGCGTTTCAGCAGCGCCTTACCCGTGCGGGTATAGTCCCGATCTTTCCACAGCCGACCCGCTTCGAGCAGTGACCAGGCGATCCAGACATCGGCATCAGAGGCGGAGTTGTTATCAATCACCGCCCAGGCGTCTTTATCTTTCTGACCCCATAGCCAGGCAGGCAGATGGGCGTTGAGATCGCCGCTGGCGAGATTATCGCGCGTCCACGTCAGCAGCAGGTCAAAGGCTTTGCGATCGTTCGCCGCCAGGGCAAAGAACAGGGCGTAGCTTTGCCCTTCCGAGGTCGTAATTTTGCGCGTGTCACTGGGATCAATGACGCGCCCGCCTTCACTGATGTAGTCCTTTTTAAACTGCTCCCAGGCAGGCCAGGTACAGGCGGCGCGAAGAGGAAGCGCCGCCAGCATCACCGCTGCGGTAATGACTCCAACTTATTGATAGTGTTTTATGTTCAGATAATGCCCGATGACTTTGTCATGCAACTCCACCGATTTTGAGAACGACAGCGACTTCCGTCCCAGCCGTGCCAG